>JAWXBD010000239.1:0-16980 GCA_034439815.1 Phycisphaerae bacterium | reverse complement strand
CAGCGCGGTGCTGATCAGCATGGGATTGCGCCGGCCCCAACGATCTCCGATGGGTCCGGCTGAAAATGCGCCTGCCGCGACCCCAAACAGCGAGGCCGCAAACACGGGGCCCAGCGCATCGCGTGTTACGCCAAACTCGCCGGTCAATGCCGGTGCGGCGAGCGCGATCACCTGGATATTCATGCCATCGAGGAGAAGCGTGACCGTGGCGGAGACGATCATGAGAAGCGGCAACCCTTTCAGGCTGAGCTGGTCGAGAACTGAATCTACGTCTACGCGCGGCCACTTTGGCTCGGTCATCTAATCGACGCTGAGCACGACGTTGCCGGATGCGCCCCCTTTCTCGATCAGGTCGTGTGCCGCGGCGATGCGCGACAGCGGCATGCGATGCGCAATATTGTGAGACAGCGCGCCGGCTTGCAAAAGGCTAGTCAAATCATGCGTGGCTTCGTCGCGCTCACGCTTGCCGAGCTTGAACACGATAAAAAAATGCAGCCGCACATCGCCCAAGATCAGTGGCACGAAAGGAATCTGTATCTGCAGGGCGTTGCTGCCGTACACGACGATATTTCCACCTTGCCGAATGACAGTGGTATCCGCTTCGACGTTTGCAGAGAGGTCGACCTCAATGATGCGATCGAATAACTCGCCCTCGGTGAGGTCATTGCATCTTGCGACGACATCTTCCATCTTGTAATTGACGGTGACGGCTCCGGCCGAGCGCGCGAGCTCTGCCTTCTCAGGCGTGCTTACCGTCGCGACGACTCGCTTCGCGCCTTTTAGCCGGGCCAGCTGCACTGCGTAGTGACCTACCGCGCCGGCACCTCCGGTGACCAGTACATTTTTTCCTTCGACTCCGCCATCAACCATCACCGAGTGATAGGCCGTGAGTGCCGGTATGCCCAGGCACGCCCCAGCAGCGAGATCGACGTTGCCGGGCAGACGCACCGCTTGCTCCGACGGCAAGACGACGTATTCTGCTGCGGTGCCGTAAGCGCGCGCCCACGCAGCATTCCAGGTCCAAACGCGTTCTGCGATTCGCGCGCGATCGACGCCCTCGCCCACCTCGTCAATGACCCCCGCCCCATCGCTATGGGGGATGACACGCGGGAACGGCATCCCCGTGGCGCGAAGCCCCGCGCGACTCTTCACATCCGACGGATTGACTCCGGACCAGGACAGCTTCACACGCACTTCTCCGGCGGCAGGAGCCGGAGTCGGCAAATTCTCCACCGTGAGCACTTCGCGCGCCGGCCCCGTTCGTGAATAGCTCGCGGCTCGCATGCTCACTCTCGCAGTTGGTGTTGACTTCAGCTATAGCTTCGCGCAGGGCGCCGCGCGGTGGATGGGACAACTGATATTCCCGATGAAGGCGTGCCTGTGATGTCCGAATGCATATGCTGCCCCATGAATTCTAGGAACTTCCGCGTCTTGAACGGCACGTGGTGACGCTGCGGAATGATGACGTACACCCAGCTATGCACGGCGTTGAATTCCGCGAGGATTTCCACCAGATCGCCTCGCGCAAGCTGATCCTCGGTGAAGTAGCGAGGTATCATTGCGACGCCAACTCCCTGGACTGCGGCGTCAAGCACTAGTGAGATATTGTTCGTGACGAAACGACCCGTGACCTGCACTTCCTCGGTGCGGCCGTTCACGTGGAACTGCCACCGATTGGTGAGGTATTTGCCACGGCCAATGATGCAGCTGTGTTTCTGCAACTGAGAGGGCATCGCTGGGGTGCCGTGAATGTCCAGATATTTCGGCGCGGCGCAGTACACCCGCCGGTTCTCGCCTATTCGCTTAACGAGTCCGGCGCCTTCCGGTTCGCTACCGCCCAGCCGAATGGCGAGATCGATGCCGTGCTCGACGAGTTCCTGCATCTCGGCGTTCAAAACGACTTCCACTTCGATCTTCGGGTACTCGCGCACGAAACTGTAGATAACGCTGTTCAGGCGTGCGAGCGCGAAGCCCGGAGGCGCAGCAATGCGCAGCGTTCCCGCGGGACCGTGCGCGTTGTCGTGCACCTCGTTCTCCGTTTCCTCCACCAAGTACGCGATCTCCGTGCAGCGCTGAAAGAACCTGAGACCGGCTTCCGTCGGGCGCACGTTGCGAGTGGTGCGGTCGATGAGTCTGACTTGTAGCTGGTCCTCGATACTCTTAACGCGTTTGCTGACCGAGGACGGTGTGATCGCCAGAAGACGCGCGGTCTCGGAGAAGTTCTTGGTCTCGATCACGCTCTTGAACAGATAGATGCTGGCGAGACTATCCAGCCGCTGCTTCGGCTGACGCTTGTTCTTCGCAACTCGGGTCACGGTATAGGGTCCTTTGCTGGACGGCAACTAATGAAAGATTGGAATAAATGTCGTGCAATATTATCCCATTGTCAATTCTCGGGGTAGCCTCTACTCTGGATTGCAATCCCCCTCCGGCGACCCTAACGGCTCCTCCTAACAGATGAACTTACTTAGTTTTCGCACTGCGGGGCGGCAGTCGTGCGGCGTCCTCGATGACGATGAAGTTGTCGACTTTGGCACGGAAAGAAAGCCTGTTTCAATGCGCCAAGTGCTCGAAAGTCGGTTGGCGGATGTTCTCCGCAAGCCCTCTGGCGCGCGTTACCCACTTTCGGACATCGAATTTCTGCCAGTTGTACCTGATCCAGGGAAGATCTTCTGCCTTGGCATCAATTACCACGCTCATGGCGTTGAGGCGAACAAATCGGCTGCCGCGCATCCCGCGTTATTCGTACGCTTCGCCGACAGCTTCGTGGGACACGAGTCAAGCATTCAGCGGCCGCGGGATTCAGACCAGTTTGATTACGAAGGCGAGTTGGCCGTCGTGATCGGTCGCCACGCCTCCCGAGTGGTGGCGCGAGAGGCGCTTAGCTACGTGGCCGGTTACACTTGCTGCGCGGAAAACAGCGTTCGGGATTTTCAGAAGCACAGCACCCAGGCCACGGCCGGCAAGAATTTTCGGCGCAGTGGCTCGCTCGGACCCTGGATCACTACGGCGGATGAGATTTCCGACCCGGCGACTTTGCAGCTGACCACGCGCCTGAACGGCAAAACGATGCAGCAAGCCAGCCTCGCGGACTTGATCTTCTCCGTCCCCGTACTCATCGAATACATCACGCGGTTCACGGATCTGTCGCCCGGCGACATAATCTCCACCGGAACACCGGCCGGCGTCGGAGTGACGCGCGATCCACCTGTTTATATGCAACCCGGCGATACCCTCGAAGTCGAGATCGATCGCATCGGCTGTCTGCGCAATCGCGTCATCGCAGATCTTCAGGAAACGACGCCGGAGAAACAACAGTGACGAACTCCGACCTTCTGTGGTTGCAGGAAAGCGACGTCACGTCGCTCGTCGACCTGAACGACGGCATCGACGCGCTCCAGAGCCTGCTCGCGCTCGAAGGCCCCGACAGTGCTGCCAATATCCCCAAGGCTCTCGGCACCTGGGCCGGAGGCGGAACCGTGCATTCGCTCGGCTCGGTGGCACCGGCAAAGGGATTGGCGGGTTTCAAGACATGGGCCAACACACCGCGCGGAGCGCAGGCACTGTTCCTGATGTTCGATGCCGAGGATGGCTCGATTCGGGCGGTTATCGAGGCAGCGGCGCTCGGGGCAATCCGTACTGCCGGAATTTGCGGCTTGGCGACGCGCTGGCTGGCGGCCGAGGAAGCCGATACGCTCGCCATCATCGGCACGGGTCGGCAGGCGCTGACCCAGGTCGCGGCGATTTCGGTGGTGCGGCAGCTTGCGAGGCTACGGGTATTCAGCCCTAACCCTGAAAGCCGTTCGCAATTTGCGTCTCGCTGTTCAAGTACGTTCGACTTCGAAGTCGAAGAATGCTCCAGTGTCGAGGCCGCGGTCGCGGATTGCCCGATAGTCACGTTAGTGACGCGAGCGCGCGAGCCCTTCCTTCACGCCAACATGTTGGCAAAGGGCACGCATGTGAATGCCGTGGGTGCGATCCTTCCACCCAATGCGGAATTTCATCAGGACCTGTTCGAACGTTGTGACACGGTAGTGGTCGACAGTCTGGCGGATGCAAAGCGCAACTCGCGCGAGCTAAGCTCGCGGTTCGGCGATGAGGAGGCCGCGTGGGGCAAAGTCCGTTCGCTGGGCCAGTTCATTGCCGCGGGGCAAATGCGCTCCGCAGACACTGACCTGTCACTGTTCAAGGCAATGGGGATGGGGCTGTCGGATATGGCAATAGGAAGCATGGTGCTGCAACGCGCGCTGGAGCGCGGCGTAGGTCGTCAAATCGCGCAACCCGGCCGATCCGCGCCCACGTGGCGCGCCGGGCGGGCTGCGCAGGTACGTTAAGGAGCAGCTAGCATGTCGGATACCGCCCGCTTTGCAGACTTGCGTGTGTTCGAAGCGCGCGACAACGAATATTGGCCCTCGATAATTATCCCACGACTGCAGATAGAGCGGGAGATAGGCAGGCTTGCGGATCTACCAGTAGACGCCGCCAAAGGGCGCGAGAGCCTAGTGGTGCATCCTCTGTCCAAAGAGCCTGGGCTCGGCCTTGCGCCCGGCATTGACGTGCTGCTCAGTGTGCTCAGGCCCGGCGAGAGCAGTGTCCCGCGACGTCACAATGCGGGCCAGCTTTCCATCAGCATCACCGGTGCCGGTTTGAGCGAAATAAACGGCAAGCGCATCCGCTTCGAGAAGTGGGACGTGTGGACGACGCCTTCCATGGCTGTTTACCGCGTCACCAATGACACGAAGGACCTGCTCGCCTATTTCACGTACAGCAATCGTCCAATGCTGTGCAAACTGGAGATCTATCATGCAGAGACCGGTGTCGCGATGCCGGACGTCGAGGTCCTGCCAATACCCCCGCCCGCCGAGCGCGCGAAGAGCCGCGCTCCGATCAAAGCGATCACGCCGGATGGCGCGCACCTCATGAGCTACGAGCATCTCGTGGATCCAGACTACGTCGCCAACCGGCCCTTGCACTGGTCGTTCAAAACAGTGCGCCAAGAGCTGGAAGACGTGAAGCGCATTGGCGATGGTTACACCGGCCGGCGCTTGTACGTTCTCTACAATCCGGCCACCGAAGCTCGTAATGGGACCACGCACTCGTTTTTCGCAAGCATCGCGGCTTATCCGCCGGACATGGTCGACGAGCCGCATCGACATAGCTCCGCCGCCATCAACTATTACCTCTCCGGCAACGGCAAGAGCGTTGTGCTGGGCAAAAAATTCCAGTGGGAAGGCGGTGACCTCATGCTGTCGGCGCCAGGCTGGGCCGTGCATGGCCATGGTTCGCGCAACCAGGGCTTCTACGCCCTGACAGTGCAGGACCATCCGCTGCAAATCGCGATGGAATCGCTCATCTGGCAGGAAAACATGCGCGGCCCGATCCGCAACCTTGGTGCCGAGCTCGGCTTCCAGACCAACCTGAAGGACGTCGTGGGCGCAACGTGAGCGCAAGACCGGGCGCGGCTTCTCCGGATGAGTCGGCCGTGCTGACTCGCGTGATTCTGGACGATTTAAACGCGCGCTATGCGTACGCGCTGGACAGCGGGAAACTCGACCTGTGGCCCGAATTCTTCACCGACGACTGCGTCTACAAGATCATCTCGAACGAGAACTTCGGGCTCGGCTATCCAGTTGCGGCAATCTATTGCGATGGCATCGGGATGGTCAGAGATCGCGTGGTGGCGATCATGCAGACCGCGGTCTATGAGCCTCGCACCTATCGCCATTTCGTAGGCACCGCGCACATCACCGGGCAGGAGGAAGGCGGCGTGACCAGCGAAGCCAACTTCGCGCTCTACGAATCCATCGCGGAGCGTGAGCCGCGCATCCTGTTCGTCGGCCGCTACGTGGACCGTGTGGTCATGGCGGATGGCGCGCCTAGATTGCGCCAGCGTCTTGTGGTGTACGACAACTACCGCGTTTTCAACAGCCTGATCTTCCCAATATGAGTGAACAGCCGCTCGAGGTTCCCGAGTCCCGCGCATGGCCGCAAGAGGGCAGTACGACCCGCGTGCCTTACTGGATCTACAGCGACCCGGAGATCTACAAGCGCGAAATGGAGCGCATTTTTCGAGGACCCGTATGGTGCTACGTCGGTCTCGACGCGGAAATACCCAAGCCCGGCGATTACAAGACGACATGGATCGGCGACCGCCCGGTGATCGTCGTACGCGACGAGGACTCGAGCATCAATGTGGTCGAGAACCGCTGCGCGCATCGCGGCGCGCGCCTTTGCTGGGCACCGCGTGGAAATTCCAGCGAATTCAAATGCCCATACCACCATTGGTCGTACACGTTGAAGGGTGAGCTGTCGGGTATGCCCTTTCGCCGCGGCGTCGGCGGCAAAGGTGGCATGCCCAAGGATTTTGACCTCGCCGCCAACGGCCTGCGCCGTCTGCGCGTGCACAACGAAGGCGGGCTGTTGTTTGCGAGTTTCTCCGCCGATGTAGAGCCATTCGACCGATACTGCGGCTCCGAAGTGCTGAGTTACGTGCAACGCGAATTCTCCGGCAGACCGCTGCAAGTGCTCGGCTACAACCGCCAGATCATCACTGCAAACTGGAAGCTCTATTTCGAGAATCTCAAGGATCCCTATCACGCGACCCTGCTGCACGCGTTCTTCGTTACTTTCGGCCTGTGGCGGGCGGACGCCGAATCAGCATGCGTCTCGAGCGAAGATGGAAAGCACGGCGTGATGATCTCTCGCAATCGCGATCGAGCCGGCGTCGATGAGACCAGCACGCTCAGCAGCTTCCACAGCGAGCTAGTTCTGGAAGACAAGGACACTGTCACTCCAAGACGCGAGTTCGCGGATGGCAAGGTCGTCGGCATAACCCTGTTTCCCTGCGTAGTGCTGCAACAGCAAGCCAACACGCTTGCCACAAGGCACCTGATTCCGATCTCGCCCTCGCAAGTCGAACTGACCTGGACCTTCTTCGGTTACGCCGATGATGATGAAGCCATGACGCGGCTGCGATTGCGACACGCGAATCTCATGGGTCCGGCGGGCTACGTCTCGATGGACGACAGCGAAGTGCTGAATCAGACCCAGATCGGTGCAACAGCCTGCCCCGATGACCGCGCCGTGCTCGAGATGGGCGGTAAGACCGCGGACAATTGTGACCACATGGTTTCTGAGACTCTGATCCGCGCTTTCTACAACTATTACCGTACTGTGATGGGCCTGTAGCTTGAGCGACGAATGGGTGCGGGTGGCTTCCGTGACCGACCTTCCCACCGGAGAAGTACGGCAGGTGGCGCTCGGGGACATCCCGGTGGCGATCTATAACATCGGCGGCAAGATCTTCGCGACCGAAGACCGCTGCCCACACGACCGCGCATTCATGTCCGAGGGATATCTCGAGGATGACCACATCGAATGCCCGATGCACCAAGCGCTCTTCCATGTTCCAACGGGTAAGGTGATGCGAGGTCCCGCGAAGGTGGACCTGCGCACTTTCGAGGCGACCGTGCGCGGCGATGACATCCTACTCAAGCCGCGTTAAAGGAACCGACACCATGTCTCACGACGTGCCCCGCATGGACCTGGCAGAGATCGACGAGAAGCTGCGCCCGCTGCTGCAGGCGATGAGCGAACGCGTGGGCTATTTTGGGGAGTTCCTGCAGTTCACGGCACACACACCGACGGTACTGCACAACTTTTTCGAGTTCACTTCGGCGATGAAGGGACTACTGCCGGATCGGCTAAACGAAGCGATCGCGCTGACCGTGTGTACCGAACTAAAATGCACCTACGAACGCATTCAACATGAGCGGCTGTGCGAGCGGCTGCAACTTCCGCGCGGCTGGATCGCAGCATTGACCGGCCACCAGCTTGCGGAGCCTGCGCTTCTCGAGGCAGACGATCTTGCGGTGCGCGATCTTGCACTTGCCGTGATTCGCCATTCAGGCGCGGACGTCAATGTAGAATTGAATCGGGTCGTGGCGCAACTTGGCTCGCAGGGTGCCGTCGCGTGCCTGTGGCAGACCACGCGTTTTCAGATGATCGCGACCCTAGTGCGCTCCCTAGAAATGTCGCTGCCAGTCGCCTCAATCTTTGAGCAATGAATCTCGCGAGCCTTGTGCATCGCATTGCACGGCGCGCGCCAGACACTCCCGCTATTGCGATCGGCGCGAAGCCTCATCTCTGTTACGGCGCGCTGTCACTGCGCATTGCCAGACTCGGCGGTGCGCTCTCGCAAGCTTATGGCCTGCAGCGTGGTGCGCGAGTTGCACTGATCATGGAAAACTCGACAACTTATCTGGAGCTGATGTACGGGATCTGGCACGCAGGCATGACGGCCGTTCCCATCAACAGCCGGCTGCACGGCAAAGAGATTGCAGTGGCGTGCGACGATGCCGGTATCGCGCTCGCTTTCTGCAGCAGCCGCACCGCGTCAGTTGCAAACGAAGCGATCGAGCAAAGCGACGCCCTGAAGCGAGTCGTCGAAGTCGATGGGCGGGAATTTCGTGCGCTGGCTTCGAGCGATGCCGTGGAAATGGCCGAGACTAAAGCCACGGATTGCGCCTGGCTTTTTTTTACTAGCGGAACGACCGGCCGCTCCAAAGGGGCGATGCTGAGCTCGCGCAATCTGATGGCGATGAGTGCGGCATTCGTTGCCGATGTTTTCTATCCGTCGCGCGGCGCATGCATCCTGCATCCCGCACCGCTATCGCACGGGTCCGGGCTTTATAGCATTCCCTACATGATGCGCGGCGGCTTGCAAGTGATCCCGGAATCCGGCGGGTTTGATCCCGTCGAGATTGGCGGGCTGCTCGCCCACTATCCTCATAGTCTCTTTTTTGCGGCACCAACTATGGTCAAGCGGCTGGTTGACGAGCCTATCGATTACGCGGTGCGCAATCTCGACGCCGTCGTGTACGGCGGCGGCCCGATGTATCTCGCCGATTGCCGCACTGCGCTCGATCGCTTCGATCATCGCTTGGCGCAGATCTTCGGCCAAGGTGAGACGCCCATGACAATCACTGTGCTCGATCAGTTGGCGCACGCCGATGTCGAGCATCCGCGCTATCTGCAGAGGCTCGAATCAGTAGGGCTGCCGCATTCCTTCGTGAGTCTCAGGGTGGCGGATAGTGAGGATCGCCCCGTGCCCAAGGGCGAGCCTGGTGAAATTCTCGTCAAGGGCGATACGGTCATGGCGGGATACTGGGGGCTTGAGGACGCCTCGGCGGCGACTTTGCGCGGAGGATGGCTGCACACCGGCGATATTGGAATTCTCGATGGCGATGGCTTTCTCACGCTGCGCGACCGCTCGAAGGATGTGATCATCAGTGGAGGGTCCAACATATACCCGCGCGAAGTGGAAGAGGTGTTGCAAAGCCATCCCCAGGTGCGAGAGGTAGCCGTCATCGGGAAGCCTGACGATGAATGGGGCGAAACGGTCTGCGCTTTCGTCGTCGCGAGCGACTCCTCGGGCGCCATAATCAGCGAACTCGACCAGCTGTGCCTGCAGAACATCGCCCGATTCAAACGGCCTCGCCAGTATCGGTTCATCGAGGAGCTGCCGAAGAATGCTTATGGGAAGGTCGTTAAAACCTCGCTTCGAGAACTGCTGAAGGCATGACTTCCCCCATTCAACGCACCTATGCGGAGCGGGAACAGATGAGTTGCTCAGGGCCGTATTTTAAAGACTGGTTTTTTTCACTAGGCTGAGCCTATTGCTGCCCGAATGCGGCGCCAGACCTTTGTGGAGAATTGAATGAATACTCGAACCGTCGCCAAGACTGCCTCGGCGCTCAAGAACGGCGAGGCGCCCGACGCCTGGACTCAGACGCTCTTCGGCTCGCTCGATGTGATGGATGTGGAGAAATTCATCAGCTTCATGACGGACGACGTGCGCTTTCAGTTTGCGGGTCAGCCCGAGGTTAACGGACGCAAGGCGACCTTCGAGTACCTGAAGGGATTCCTCGGCATGCTGGACGCCATCGTCCACGATCTCAAATGGCAGGTTAGGAATGGCGACACGCTGATCGTGCATGGCCTTGCCGAATATCGCGCCGGTGCGGGCCGCGCATCGGTCTCGTGGATCAACGTTCTCACGCTGCGCGGCGGAAAGATCGCCGACTATCTGATCTTTGTCGATTCGGTGCCGCTTGCCGGATTGCTCGCGAGTCACACCAAATCATCATGAACCTGTCGGAGCGGGTTGTCATCGTCAGCCACGGCGACAGCGTCGTTGGTCGCGCCATCTGCGGCGCACTTAGCATTGCGGGCGCGCACGCCGTGCCAGTACGCTTCGGGCAAGACGTCGAGCCCGAAGACCCGCAGAGCTGGCGGAACTTCCTGGGGACCTTACCGTCGGACGATGTGTTTGGCTTGGTGATGTCCTTCGGTGATTCCGAGTACGGCACGCTCACCGAGCAGGACCCCGATGAGTTCGCCGCTGCGGTTCGTCGTCACGCTACACCGTTCTTCGCCGCTTCGAATGCGATCATTCCGTTAATGGTAACTGGAGGCAAGGGCAGCATCGTGAGCATCGTCTCCGGGTTCACGGACCGGCCGCGTAAGGGCTATGCCGCCTATCTTTCAGCTCACGCGACGGTGCGGATGCTGAGCAAATCCATTGCGGTGGATTTTGCCGCGGCGGGAATCCGCAGCAACATTCTCTTGGCGGGCGGAATCGACTGTGCGCCGCTGCCGCCGGGCATGGATCGCGAGACGATGCTGAAAGGGTTGCGCGCGAAAATCCCCCTCGGGCAGACCGTTTCCGCGCAAGACATCGCCGCGTCGGTTAAGTTTTTGATGTCCGACGCTGCATCCTTCATGCACGGCGCCGAGCTTCCCCTCGATGGCGCGCTGCGCCTCGCCAACCCTTGAGCCTCCGGCATGGGAATATTGAACGACAAAGTCGCGATCGTCACCGGAGGGGTCCGTGGAATCGGCGGCGCGATTGCAACGGCGCTGGCGCAGGAGGGTGCTTCCGTAACGATCACGGATCGCGAGCCGGATCAACAAGAGCAAGTATTGAGCACGATCCGTGCGAGGGGCGGCCGCGCGCGGTTTCAGAATCAGGACGTAGTAGATTCTAAGACATGGCGCGCAGTCGTGGCGGCGACAGAGAAAGAATTCGGGCCCGTCGATATTCTTGTCAACGTGGCGGGAGTCCTGTTCGTGAAGACGGTGGTCGATGCGACGATTGAGGACTGGAACCGATCTCTGGATGTCAATCTTCTCGCCTTGCAGCGAGGATGCCAAGCCGTGTATCCGTCGATGCAAGGCCGCGGCGGCGCAATTCTCAACGTCACCTCGGGCCTTGGCGTATACGCCACCGCAATGATGGCACCCTACATCGCAACCAAGGGCGGCGCCGTCACACTCACTCGCGCGCTCGCGGTAGAATTTGCGGATGCGGGCATCCGAGTGAACGGTCTGCTGCCGGGCGTCGTGGAAACGAGATTGACGAGTTTTTTCCTGGAAGATCCCGCAATGCGCGAGAAGGGTCTCGGTCCAACGTTGCTGCGCCGACCGGCGAAGCCGGCGGAGCTCGCGAGCGCAGCCGTGTTCTTGGTTTCGGACGATGCCCGAAGGATCTCCGGGGCCGACGTCGTCGTCGACGGCGGCTGGGGTACGGTATGAGCACGAAGCTCGACTGGCTGCGCGGTTCCTTCACCCCCATTGTCACCCCACTTCGTGGCGGCAAGATCGACTATGCCTCGTTCGAGCGCCTCGTCGAGCATCAAATCGCCGGCGGCTCTCACGGCATTCTCGTCAATGGCACGACCGCGGAACCCAGTCTGCTCACCCTTTCCGAGCGCAATGAGCTCGCAGCCGTTGCCGTCAACGCGGCGGGGGGACGCATGCCCGTGATCGTTGCAACGGGATCTCAATCACTCGAGGAAACGCTGGTTCTTACGGAATCCGCGGCGCGTAGCGGCGCGGCAGCCGTACTTGTCGTGACACCCTATTACGTGAAGCCGCCCGCTGCCGGTCTCGTTGAGTACTACGCTAAAGTGGGCGCCAGCGTGGATATTCCGCTGCTGCTTTATCACATCCCCGGCCGCGCGGCGGTCTCCGTCAATGTCGACACGCTCTGCGCGATCAAGGACCGTGTCCCACATTTCGTCGGAATGAAGCACGCCGTGAACGATCTCGCCCTGGTAACCGAGGCGCTGGCGAAGCTCACGCCGGATTTCAGGGTGTTCGTCGGGCTGGAGGAGCTGAGCTTTCCCATGCTCGCGGTCGGCGCAGCCGGCCTCATGAATGCCGTCGGAAACCTGCTGCCGGCGAAAGTCGCGACGCTTTGCGAAACCGTTCGCGCCGGCGATCTCGAAGCGGCGCGACGCATTCATTTCGAACTGTTTGAATTGAATCAAGCGATCTTTTTTGAGACCAATCCCATTCCCTTGAAGTACATGATGAAGAAGCTCGGACTGCTCGAGCTCAACGAGCATCGCCTGCCGATGATCTCGGCTTCAGCGAAGCTCGCGGAGCGGCTCGACCAAGTCCTGCGTCGCGCCGGACTAATCGTCTGATGCGATTCGACGGCTACCAGGCCGTCATACCGCCATCGACGAGCAGATCCGCTCCGGTAATGAACGAAGCCTCATCCGAAGCGAGAAACACTGCTGCGGCCGCAACCTCTTCGGGCCTGCCGAGTCGGCCCAGCATCACCTTGCCGTGCATGAACTTAGTCCAGACGGGATCCTTCAGCAACGGCCGCGTCTGATTGCTCTCAATGACGCCGGGAGAGATGCTGTTCGCCCGGATACCGCGCAGGCGGCCTTCGAGGGCGAGATGTCGAGTCATCGACAGAATGGCGCCCTTGGCGGTGGAATGAGCTAGCCCCGGGAGCACCTCGAAGCCGATCCATCCCGATGCGGAAGCGGTGTTCACAATCGCCCCACCCTCCTTCGCAAGATGCGGCCAGGCGGCCTTGGTCAGCAGGAAGACGAGATTCACTTCCTCGTCCATGTTGCGATACCAGTCTTCGTTGGACATCTGATCGACAGCGCCGAAGTAGGCCATTGCAGCGTTGTTGTAGAGCACATCGATACGGCCGTAAGTCTTAATGGCAAGATCGACAAGCCGCTGGCACTCGGCGGGCTTGGTGAGATTGCAGGGGTGCAGAGAGACCATCTGGCCGCCTTCGGATTCAACGAGCTCGACAGCTGCTGCGCCCGCTTCCGGATTGGTATCGCAGCCTACAACCAGCGCGCCTTCCTTCGTAAACATCCGCGCTGCGGCGAGGCCTATGCTGCCGCCACTGCCAGTGATAATGCAGACTTTATCTTTGAGACGGTTGGCCATCGACTTTCTCCTCGGCCCGGCAATGGGCCGTCATGATGCGTTTCGGTGAGCTGTGTGAGTGTAAGCTTGCTCGATCAATCGCGTCAGGGCTCGCCTCTCGCGCGCTGCGTTGATCAGCTCGGCGAACTGCAGCTGCCCTTCGTCGTTCAAGTGCTGGATCGTGCGCACGCTGCCGTCGGCATTGCGCTCGACACGCTGCTGCGGCGCCTCAGTAGGCAATCCGAGCAGTTGATAGGTGACGTCATACTGATCCGTCCAGAAGTACGGTACCGGCTCCAAGGGCGGTGGAGTGCCGGCCACCGCGGCGCTGACGACCTTCGCGGACTCCTCCGCATTGTCCCACGACTCGAAACGCATCGGCGAATCGCGCCATCGGGTGACTCGACAGGCGACATCACCCGCTGCAAAAACGTGCGGATGCGAACTGCGGCCACTTGCATTGACCGCAACGCCATCGTTGCAAATCAGGCCCGCCGCTCGCGCGAGCTGATCGTTGGCTACCGACCCGATTGCGACCACAATGGCATGGGGACACAGCGCGGTTCCGTCGGAAAGCTCAACTCGCCATTTCCCGCTCTTCCGAGATTCCGCGCGTCGCAGCTGACACCGCAGATGAATTGAAACGCCCCGCTCAGCGTGTTTGTCTTGCAGCTGTTGCGCCGCAAGCAAGGACGCGGCGCGCCCCAGTAGCTGCCGGCCACACTCGACGACGGTAACACGGCACCCGCATTGGCTAGCCGACGCGGCGATTTCCAGCCCCAGAAAGCCCCCGCCCACCACTAGAATTTCAGCGCCAGGAAGCAACGCCCCACGCAAACGAGCAGCGTCGCCCTTGTCACGAAGGTAGTGCACGCCAGGCATTCCGGGAGTCAACACATCGAGGGTGCGCGCCGATGCTCCGGTGGCCAGAATCAGATCGTCAAAAAGGTAGCTGCGGCCATCCACAAGTTGCACTCGAGATTCGTCGAGATTCACTGCGGCGACGCGCACATCGAGCGCCAGATTGATCCGCGCTTCTCTCAACTCTTCTTCCCGGTACAGCTCGCCAGCGTTGGGCTCCGCCGTTCCACACAATACGGCCTTAGACAGGGGCGGGCGCTCGTAAGGCAGCGCAGACTCTTCTCCAATCAGAAGTATGTGCCTCGAGGGGTCATGAGCGCGCAAGGCCAGTGCGGCACGTGCTCCGCACTGGCCTGCGCCGATGATCAGACACGACTGCCTGCGCACATCAAAAGTCGGCGGTGAACTGTACACCGAACATGCGCGGTGCGCTGGGCCAGGAGAGGTCGGCCGGGAGGCCGACGAACCGGGCAGCGAAGAACCATTCCGAATACTCCTCATCGAGAAGGTTCTCTGCGAAGACCGTCACCTTGTACTTGTCGAAAACGAGCGATGCGCGCGCATTAAGAATGCCGTACGGATCCTGCGTGTCGACGTTGTCGAGTGTGAAGTAAGTCCGTCCACGGTATTGATAGTCGGCCGAAGTCTCGAGCCCGATACCGGACGTCAGGGGGCGCTCGTACGCCGCACTCAGCGTGGCACTCCATTCCGGGCTGTTCGGCACTTTCTTGCCGACGATCTGACTCGCGGGCACGAGCACGCCCGGCACATCGTTGAATTCGTCGATCTTGCTGTCGATGCCGCCGAGCGCCGCGTTGATGCGGAGTCCCTCAGTCACTTGGGCGACCATCTCGATCTCCGCTCCGTTAATCGTCGACTTCGGCGCCTGCACGATCGCCTGCGTACCCGTCGCATCGAACACGAAGAACTGCTGGTCGGAGTAGTCGATGTGGAACACAGCGGCGTTCAGGGTGATGCGGCGGTTCGCCAGCGTGGATTTCATGCCGAGCTCATAGTTGATCAGCGTCTCACCGGTGAAATCTGGAGCAAACTGGCTTCCCGGCGCCACGTTGTTGAATCCGCCGGACCGGTAGCCCTTGCCTACGGTGGCATACGTCAACAGGTCCGGAGTTAACCGGTAGGCGAGCGATGCTTTCGGCTGAAACTCATCGAAGGTCCGCGAGCGGTTCTGAGTCACGTCGGTCCGCTTATCGGAGTCTATTCTGAAGGCGATGGTCGCCTCGAGATTGTCGAGCACGTCGTAGTTGATCTGGCCGAAGAACGCATTGTTCTCGTTCGCGGCCTTTTGCGCAGCCGGCGGTGGCGTGAAGAGTATTTCCTCGGAAGGCTCGAAGCTGACCGGATTCACGTTGATGGTAGGCGACAGCGACCGGAAGCGATTCTGAGTGAAGTAGTAGGCGCCGGCCGACCAGCGCAGGCGCTGGGTGCTCGGAGAGGTCAGGCGGATCTCCTGCGCAAAGGTATTCGAATTGTCGAACAGATCGATGTAAAGCAGCGACAGCCGCGTCATGTCCAGATCCTGATTGTTCCCTGAACGCACGTCGGTATACGAGCTGACAGACGTCAGCGTCGCCCAGGGGAACTCGTAGTCGATCTTTAGTGCGGAATCGTCGAAATCGACGTAAGACACTCCGATGCGCGTGCCCTGAATCGTACCGGTGGTATTGCCCAGGAAGCTGACGCTGGCAGGACGGAAGTAGCCCGAGCCACCTTCCTGCTCGGAATGCTGGTGACGCAAGTCGAACGACAGTCGCTCGTTCGGCATGAAGAGCAGGCGACCGCGCACCGACGGCGCCTCCTTGTAGTCGACTTTCTCATCCAGTACGACGTTTCGAAGCTGCCCCTCACGATCATGATAGTGACCGGAGATCCGGAAGAGGAGCTTGTCGTCGACGATGGCGCCCGATGCGCCGAGCGACGCCTTGTAGTCCTGACCTTCGGCGACGGAAGCTTTAACGGTAATGTGCGTCTCATTGGTCGGCGGCGTCGAGTTGATGACGATGGCGCCACCGATGGCATTGCGGCCATATAGGGCACCTTGCGGGCCGCGCAGCACTTCGATGCTACCGAGGTCGTAGAGATCCTGCGTGAGGAGCAGGTTGTTGGTCATCTGCACGCCATCGACCGTGATGGAGACGGGCGGCTCGCCCGTGCCTCTATTTTGAGTTACTCCGCGGATAGTCATGGTGCCCGCGCCGACTTCCTGATCCTCCGAGAACCTGAGGTTCGGCGTCATCGCCGCGAAGTCCTTGACGCGATCGACCTGCGCGCGCTCTAGGTCTGCGGCTTGAAAAGCCGTGACCGAGTCGGGAATCCTCTGCAGGCTCTCCTCGCGACGCCGAGCCACAACGGTAACTTCCTGCAAAGCTAGGGAATCTTCCTTCTCCGCGGATGCGTTCGCAACGGGCGTCTCCTGCGACCACGCTTGTCCGCTGACTACAATGAGCAGGCAGGCCACGCCGATCAGCGAGCAACAATGTTGAATCCGAGTCATACGCCCCCCTAAGTTCAGATGTTTGACCATGGCATAGACGAGTCAGCCGCTGCACCGCTGAGGCAAAACCTCGCCACTGCGCAATGATCGGAGTAGTTAAGTACCGAAGTCAGAAAAATGGCGGAAAAAACCAATCAATATCTCAGTTTAGAAAGCGTCTTATCTTTTATCAATCGGAATATTTCTCATAGGTTTTGTGATGTTTTGGCACGAATGAGTCGGGTGCAATTCAGCGTCGCGCGAAGCTCAATTTTCTAAAGTACGAGAGATATCTCCAATGCCTAGCAGCTCGTTGAAAAAGGCTGATGATTGATTGATTTCATGCACTCAGGAACAGCGCGGCGGCGTGATGAGCATGT
>JAWXBD010000238.1:0-5070 GCA_034439815.1 Phycisphaerae bacterium | reverse complement strand
GCTGCGCCGGAGGATGACGACGGCGAGGCGGCAGCGGCCGTCGCGGAGGGCGCGCCTGCGGCTCTCACGTAGCTGGCGGTGTCATCCGCTGAGCCGAATTGAAGAGACGAAGACGGCCCTGGCCATATGCCGGCGGCGATGCCGTGCGCGGAGCACGCGATTGCGCGCCGCCAGGCGGCCGCCGCGCGCCGAAGTGCGCTCCGCACGACGTGATTTCTCGTCCGAATCATGCAGTTTGACCTCGCACCTGGCGTCCGGCTCGGCGAAAATGCGGCGCGGCGCCTTTCGGAGGGTGTGTGTCCATGAAGGCTATGAAGGCTTCCATGAAGGCTTCCATGAAGGCTTCCATAAAGGCTTCCCGGACTGTAGCCACGGGTGAAGCGCAGCCCGGCGCGAGCCGGGCGCAGCGCAACCCGTGGACAACGAACTCACTGTTATTCTGCCCCGGGGCAGCGGAACTGCGTGCGCGTCTTCGAACGCGTGTCTCTATTACGATCGGGAACTCGGTGGCACCGGCGAGCCGTCGGTGACGGAGAGGCGCCAATTCGTGCTCACCACACTGCGACAAGCTCACCGCACCGAGATCCCCGCGATGCATCGCGTGCGACTCGCGGTGCGCGAGAACAAGCTCACGACCTCTGTCGTCATCGAAGAGGACTACGTCTCCGCCATCGAGGAAACTGGCCGAGGTTGGGTTGCGGAAATCGCCGGTTCGATTGTCGGTTTCGCCGTGGGCAATGCGATCACGGGCAACATCTGGGCGCTCTTCGTCGATCCCCAACATGAAGCGCGCGGCGAGGGGCGACGCCTGCACGACGTCATGGTCGCGTGGCTTTTCGCGCGCGGGCTCGAGCGCCTGTGGCTCAGCACGGAGCCCGACACACGGGCGCAGCGCTTCTATGAAGCGGCAGGTTGGCAGCGTGCGGGAACGCTGGCGAACGGCGAGTTGCTGTACGAGCTTCGTCCATGATCGTGCTGCCGCGCAACCCGGGAATCGCGAACGTGGCCAAGGTCAGTGTCCTTCATAATTCTTGCAGCCTGAAGAACTGGTCGTCGCCGCGGACCGTGACTCCTCGCCCAAGCTCACACCTCACCTCCGCGATCCCCGTTTTCCCTTGACACCCCGCGTGCCCGCCCGACACTCTGCACTGCAAGATCCGTTTGCAATGAGCCGACGGGAGAACCAGGATGGTCACTGCATTGCCAGGCGCTATCGCGGTCGTGTTCGTCTCCGGTGCGCAGGCATTCGCAGGCGGCAATTGCGGCGGCGCGATCCATCACTGCTTCGCGGTCGGCGGGCCTGGTTGCGACGACGCCACATGCTGCGACCTTGTGTGCGCAAGTGATCCGTCGTGCTGCTCGCAGGCATGGGATGTCGATTGCGTCGAACTCGCTCTCGCGTCGTGCGCCACAACTCCGTGCACGGTCGGCTGCCCTGCAGGCTCGTCGCTTGAGATCGATCCTTGCGGCAGTCTGGCGAATTCGGGCTGCGACGCGCCGCCCGGCAGTGGCAGCAACTGCTGCGTGCCCAACCGCACGGTGAGCTGTGACGACCCCGATTGTCTCAACACCGTCTGTGGCCAGGATCCGTTCTGCTGCATGGTCGCGTGGGATCAGCTCTGCGCCGACCTCGCCATCAAGCTGTGCCCCGAACTCTGCGCCGCGTCTTCGCCGCAGTTCACGACGCTTCCGCTCGGCGTCACGATGTGCGGCGGCGTCGCGGCGATCGATGGTGTTCGCGACCATGACTGGTATGCGTTCACGCTCCCGCGGCAGATCGAAGTGACGATCACGCTGTTGAGCAAGACGCCGATCGAGATCGGCGTTGCTGACAACGACGGCATTCCCGACTGCACCATCGTCACGGGCCTCGCTCCCTCCGTTCGCAACGCTTCGATGCGACGCGCGACGGCGTACTTCGTGCAACCACCTGCGAAACGGCAACCTTCGATGCGCGTCTTGTGGCGTATGAAGGCACGTGCGATTCGCTTTCGATCATCGAATGCGACGATGGCGACAACGGATGCCCGTCATTCGATCCGCGCGTGCACATTCCGACGATCGCTGGCTCAAGCTACTACCTGCGCTTCGGAGGACGCCTTCCTGCTGACTGCAGCGCGACACTCGTGCTCTCGTATCTTCCATGCGAACAGCCCTACCGAATCGACACGATTCCGCTTGTCCCGGGATATGGGGAGGCAGTGGCAACGGCAATCAATGATCTCGGCGAAGTCGTCGGTGGCATCGACGTGACTGATTTCTCCGTCGGGACGGCGGAGACGTTTCGTTGGAGCGAGCGCACAGGAACGCAGATCATCACGCCGCTTGCGGATCGCATCGGCGATTACGCGAAACTCTTCGACATCAACAACTCTGGCGTGGCAGTCGGCTATCGCCACTCCGTACCGGGTGCCACGTTCGTCACGGACACGACGTATCTGCCTCTCGCGCAGCCCCCCGGCTGTCCCGAGCTGTACGACATTGCCTTGGCGATGAACGACGCGGGCACGATCGTCGGCGGCCGTCAGTTTGGAGAAACTCTGCCAGTTCCATTCGGAGCGGAGATGGCGAGCGCGATCAACGCGAGCGGTCAGATAGCCGGACAAGGTTCCGATGGCATTTCCTCGAAGGCCTGGTTCCTGGACGGGCGAGCGTTTGAATGGATCGCGCTGCCGGACGAGGGGACTGAAGTGCAGGTCATGGATCTCAGTGATGACGGGTGTCGTGTTCGGCCATTACCGGGTGAACAACCAAGCGTACTACTACGCACTCTTCCTCTGGCAGCGCGGAACGTTCACGACGATTCCACTGCCTGCGCCGTTCGATTCCGCGCGAGCGATTGCTCGAGCTGATGACGGCACGATCCTCTGCCAACTTCATTCGCCGGCCGGCGAGTTCCTTGCGATCTGGTCCGTCGGCGGAGTCCCGCGAGCGCTCAACGACATCATCGATCCAGTAGACGTCGGATCACTGACTGCTGTGATGGAGCGGCCACCGTCCACCGATCTCTCCTGCGACGGTGTCGTCGATGGCACCGATCTCGCATTGCTGCTTGGGGCGTGGGGTTCGAAGCTGTAAGTGAAGATGGACAGACCCGTCTCGCTGCTCGATAGCCGATGTTCATGACGCGCTTGCGAGCGCGCGGCCCCGAGGCGAGTTCGCGATCAATCTACCGCGGCGCGCAAACAACCCCGCGCAGATCAGGAGGTCTCCGCGCGGGGCGCCTTTGGGCACCGGCCAACGGCGGCCAGTGCAACCAAGAGGGGGGTATCTGGTGGACTCGGCCGAGACGACGGCCGCCGTGCGTTCTGTCGGCGCGTCGCGGTCGCGTGTTACCGCCGCTGCTCATGCGCCATGCACACCAAGGACCTGAATTGGTGGGGCGCTTTGACAGTGTCGTGTCGGGCGGCGTAGTCCCTCGTCGTGAAGAAGCGTGTCATCCGGCCGAGTCCACAGATTGTGTGTAACTCCAACTGAAGTTGTGCGTCGTCACTGACCGAACGGATGTCGTTGCGTCAACTGGCTGCGGGTGAAGCGCTTGTTTCGCGCCGACCCTTCGCCCCTGCTTGCCATCGCCGTCCGCTTCGATCTTCGTGCTGTGCTGTCCTCCTTTCTTTGTGTGGCGGGGCGCGGTGCGGACGATGGCCTGCGCTAGGCGCGATACATGCCATGGACGGCATGAACACCGAGATCTGCGAACACGCGAGCCGATTCAAGAATGCGCCATCCTGTCGGGCGGAAGCGCGGGAACCGCGCCATCGTTCCGGCCACGATGCGAACGTCCTCGTCATCCAGCAGCCACTCTGTTTCGTACCCGGTGGAATCCTCCACGCACTGGCGCCGAAACCGTTCCATCGTGAACGCTCGCTCCCGCATCGCCCAATGGTCCAGCCGATCGGCAATCTCCAGCGCCTTGTTCGTGCAGACGGCCATCGCTCGATGCAGTTCATGTCCGTCCAGATGCTCGAGCGCGATGTTGCACCCGCCGATCGCCCACCATCCGAAGGATTCGAGCCAATCTCCGCTAGGCACTGCCGCAAGATCGCTCGCGTCGCCGAGCCGCTCGATCACAAGCTGGAGCGCATCGGCAGGATCGATCACATGGAGCGCCGCCTCGCATTCCAGCATCGCCACCCGACAGGTGTGGGCGATCGCTGCATACTGTTGATCGTGCCATGCGTCCGCGAGCGACTCGTACCGATCGCGAGAACGCTGCAAATCCTTGCGCGCTCGCGTGGCGAACTCGTCACGGCTCGCCGGCGGTGCGTGCGCCATCGACCGCCGCAGTGCGCTGCCGCGGACATACAGGGCGAACGCCTCGCCGATCTGCTCGATCCGCGATGTTGCCGGACGCACCGTGAAGCGATCCACGAGATCACCGGCAACCGATCGTGCCTCAATGAGATGCCACAGCGTGTAGTGCGCGTTTGCGAGGTTCGCGTGCAGCATCAGGCGTACGTCTTCGCACACTCCTTCTTCGGTCAAACCAAGCTGCACCGCCTCGAGACTTCGGCCATAGCGGCCGCGCAGATCCCATGCCCCCGCTTCCCGATTCGCCGCGATCGCGCGCTCCGTCGCCGTCGCCGCACACCCGCGCATCTGTCGAGCGATCTCGAGCATGCGCGGCGCGTCCCCGCTGCGGTGCGCGGTCTGTGCCTCCTCGTCAAGCTCTTCGAACGACGCCTCGCCCTCGTGCGTCGGC
Organism: Phycisphaerae bacterium; assembly: GCA_034439815.1. Lineage (GTDB taxonomy): Bacteria > Planctomycetota > Phycisphaerae > Phycisphaerales > SM1A02 > JAEUIT01. The sequence continues at coordinate 368 of JAWXBD010000238.1, read as the reverse complement.
AGTTCCTCCAGCCAGATCGATTCCACAACGTCCCCCAATCGCCAGTCCAGCGCGTCCGCGACGCGCGAGACATAGTCGAGCTTTGCATTTCCGGTCTCCGGCACCACGCGGCTGGGGTCCCTGCCCAGACGATCGGCCAGCTGTGACCGCGACCACCCCCGGTACACGCGGGCGAGCTCGACGAAACGGTCGAGCCGCGCCTTCCGCATGGACCCCACCACGGATTGGCAGCGGATTCAGCGTGAAGTCAACCAGATGCTCGATAAAAATCTTGGGCCTATTATGGGTGATGGCCGCCGCGAGGGGGGCGCTTACCGTGATGCCCTGAGAGAGTTCATTAAATTCCAATTGGAACGCTTTTACAACGT
>JAWXBD010000237.1:0-4233 GCA_034439815.1 Phycisphaerae bacterium | reverse complement strand
GGGCGTGAGCGGCAGCCGCTCGAGGACGTCGCGCAGGTACGCGTAAGGATCATGGCCGTTGAGCCGGGCGCTCTGGATCAGGCTCATCACGACCGCCGCTCGACGGCCCGCGCGAGCGGAGCCGGCGAAGAGCCAGTTGTTCCTGTTATGCAAAGCTTTTCATAACAGGAATTATCCTCAGCTCTCGATTATGCACGGTTACCATTGGTGGGATCGATCAAGGAAGCGTACACGCCGATCACAGGCCGCAGGCAATTGCCTGACAAGACGATGATCGACGTTTGCGTAGGCGGTGAAATCCAGTGGTGCGATGCCGTGCATAATTACAAGGTCTGAAGGAAGTTCAACACGCGATCTGGCGGTCGATAGCGATGCCGTGTGCCGTGCGGGGCTGGGAGCCGACTCAGTGCCCGTTCCTTCATCGCCAAGTCGGCTTCGACATACATGTGAGTGGTTGCCGTGCTCTCATGTCCGAGCCAGAGCGCGATCACGGTAATGTCTACACCGGCTTGAAGCAGATGCATGGCGATTGAGTGACGCCATATATGCGGAGTGACCCGGTGTTTGGTGAGTTCGGGGTGAGTCGTGGTGGCGATTGTGACGGCCAGCTGCAAGCGCTCGGCGACACTGGTGCGGGTCAGCGGCGTGCCAGATCGGTTTGGAAACATCGGGTCTTCGAGTGCTCGCGGTGACGCGCGAAGCCACTGGCGAATCAGGGCTGCGGTGTTGGCCCACAACGGCACGGAGCGCTCCTTGCGACTTTTGCCATGAATCAGCATGGCGGCACTGCTGCCGAACTGGAAATCGCAGACCCGCATACCGATGAGTTCGGAGACGCGTGCGCCGGTATTGTAGAGTGTTGTGAACATCACGCGATCACGCTGTCCAGTCCAGGTCTTGGCATCTGGTGCGCCGATGATTGCTTCAATCTGCTCACGCGTGAGAAATCCGATGAGCGGTCTGTCGAATCGCTTCATCGGAATCGCCAGTACGGACTGAGTTACCGCCAAGGCCGCCGGTTCCTTGAGACCCGCGTAGTGCATAAAGGATCGGATGGCGGCAAAGCGCGCGTTGCGAGTGCGAGCGCTGTTATGGCGGCGCTTCTCCAGGTCACTCAGGAAGTCGAGTACCAGTGCGGCATTGATGTCTTGCAGGGCAATGTCTGACGGTCGTTTGCCAAGGCGCTGTTGGGCATGGCCGAGTAGCAATCGAAAGCAATCGCGGTTGGCTGCCACCGTACAGCCGCTGGCACGGCGCTGCTGCATCAGGCGTTCGACGAAGAACTGTTGCAGCACGGGTCCGAGCTTGGGCGTCATTGCGTTGGTTTTCATGGGGCAACTCCTGATGGGAGCGGCGGGAGTCGGTTGGCCGCGATTGCCATGAGTTCAGGCGTAGCGGTGACATGCCAATAGGTATCGGTGACGTGGGCGTGCCCCACGTAAGTGGAGAGAGCCAGGATGTTGCGTTCAATGTCGTCGCCGTCTTGGTACCAGCGTTAGAGACGACGGGTGATAAACGTGTGACGAAGATCATGAATGCGAACCAGGCGATGAGCGCCGCGGGCGCTCCAGCCGAGCTGTCGGCGCAGAACCTTGAAGGCGTGATGAATATTTTGGGCGCTCGCGGCGCGGCCATAGTCGAAGGCAAAGAAGTCGTCACGATCATGAGTCAGCGGATCGAGATCGCGTCGCCGGGCATAACGTTGCAGCGCCTGGGCGGTCGTCGAATGTAGCGGAACGAATCTCGACTTGTGGTATTTGCCCTCTCGGACGTGCAGACACTTGCGCGGCAGATCGACGTCGGCGCGCTTCAATCCGGCCGCTTCCGAGATGCGCAAGCCCGTGGCAGCAATGAGCCCAAATAGCGTGGCGCATGCTGCCGCGCACAGACCGCCGACGGGTGTCAAGGTCGACGCTGCGTGAAGCAAGGTGCGGATCTCAGCGACCGTGTAGATATGCGGCGTGAGGCGTCGATGACTGGGGCCAAAGAGGAGCCGTGGCGGAATCTCAGTGCCAGGCTCAAATGAGAGGCAGTATCGAGCAAAGCCGCGCAGTACTTCGACACGGCGCGCGGCGGCCAGACGCCGTCCATGTTCTGACGCAAGCGCCCAGCGACTGGCAATGGCGACGGTGAGGGCTCCGCGGTAGCCGGTATCGTCGGTGAAGCGAGCAAACCGCGCGAGTTGCTGGGCGTCGATGCTCAGATCGAAACCGGCCAGGCGACGCTCGGCGAGATACGCTTGAACCTTCGATCTCATGGTACGTTGAGCGTTCATGAGCGGCTTCCAGGCCATGGCATGGCCACGCGCGACAGCGTCGGCAGATCGACCTTGGCGTAGATCGCCGAGGTGACAAGACAGCGATGACGCAGCACATCGGCGATCTCTTTGAGTGTGGCTCCGCCCTGCACGAGTCGGGTGGCGACGGAATGGCGCAGTACATGTGGGCCACCGACACGGGCTTCGAGCCCGCAGCGTGCAGCTGCGTATCGCACTGCGCTGCGCACGATACAACGCGTGGCCGGCTGACCGACCGGCGGTCGGTGACGCAGGAAGAGAGCGCGCGCGCCCGAATCGGGGCGGCCATGCTGTAGGTAGGCCACGATGGCTTGGCCTGTCGTGGACGGCAACGGCAGTGTGTCCACGCGCCGCCCCTTGCCGCGAATGCGCAGCGTGCCCGCGAGCCAATCGATATCACCCAACTCCAGCCGCGCAACCTCTGCCGTGCGCAGGCCCAGATCCGCGAAGCATCGGGTGATTGCGTAGTCGCGCTTGCCCGTCGCGCACGTGCGATCAAACGCGAGCAGAAGCCGTGTGAGTTCGGACGGTGATAAGGATTTTGGCAAAGTCGCGAGTCGCCACTGCGCAATCCGAGGAATCGCGGCGCTCAGCGTGGTTGTTGGCTCGCCTGAAATGGCCTCGAAGCGAGAATAGCTGCGCAGCGCGTCAGCCATGCCCTGCTTGGATGAGGGCTTCCAGTTGGCGGTAGACTTGGCGAAGAATCCGATCACATCTTGTCGCCGCAGAGAACTGAGGCGAATAGGGCGTACGCCGAATCGGTCGAGTAAGAATGCACGCACGCGAGTTACCCGTACATTGCACGTTACAGGGACCAGTCCGCGCACCTCCGTCATATGGCGTTCGAACTCGCACAGGTCGTGACTGATTGCAGGTGGGTCGGTCGACAACTGTGGCGGAATCAACCGAGCTGTGCGAAGCATCTTCAACAGATGCCTTAGCGCCGGTCGCACGTAATGACGCAATCGAGGTAGACACAGCGCACATCGGCAATGCGGCAAATGCCGGTCGATGAAACCATCAACCGTCGTCTCATCAATATCAGTAAGGACAAAACGACTCGCAACGAGCCAATGCGCGAAATGCGCGATAGTCACTACATAGCTTCGAATCGATCCGGGCGCGTAACCAAGGTCAACAAGATGCTGAACGTAGGCGTCAGCGGTGGACTCCAGCGGTGATCCCGAAAACCAGTCGTGGGTAGCGCGCGTAAGTCTCGGCTTGGCAAGATCGGACATGTCGGCACTCCTTCGGGTGGTAGAACACCGGAAGGAGAGCACTCGAAGTTATGCACGGCAACTTACGCAGCCCGCACCTCAAAACGACTATTAAAATTGCCCCGACTCGCTCGCGCTGAAGTGCAACCGTGCATAATCGAGAGCTGAGGATAATTGCGGCCGAGCGCGATCGGGCGGATGCGGCTCTCGACCCAGTTGTTGTCGATCGGCAGATCGCCGTCGTCGAGGTAACGCGTCAGCGCCGGCCAGCGGCGCAGGCTGTAGAGGATCGCCTTGGCGGTCGCCGAGCCCTCCGGCACCTGGGCGAGTTTGCGCTCGAGCCATGCCTGCAGCGCCTCCGCCACGGGCTTTGCCTTGCGCTGTCGCAGTTCCCGCCGCCCTTATGCATCGAGCGCGAGTTCCTTCGCTTCGCGCTCGACGCCATAGAGCGCGCCGTAGAGCTCGAGCGCCTCGGCGGCGATCTCGCTCTGATGGTTCACATGCAGCGCGTGGAACTTGCGCCGCGCGTGCGCCATGCACCCGACCTCGATCACGCCGTCGCGGAACAGCGCGTCGTAGCCCCCGTAGTCGTCGCAGACGAGCGCACCTCGCCAGTCGCCGAGGAACGCTCGCGCATGCTCGCCGCCGAGGCGCTCGAGCTCTACGGCGCGCTCTATGGCGTCGAGCGCGAAGCGAAGGAACTCGCGCTCGATGCATAAG
>JAWXBD010000236.1:0-11507 GCA_034439815.1 Phycisphaerae bacterium | reverse complement strand
GCACAACCCGCACGATCAAGGCCCGCCGCACGGATTTCAACCGATGCACCTCATGCACCACCCCAGCGCGATCCATCCCGGCGGTCTCCCGAACGTGACCCCGATGCCGATCGATCCGGGCCATCTCAGCGTGTCGCCGCGGAACGGGAATGGAACGAACGGCTACCCGAATGGCGGCAACGGACACGCCCCTCGACCCACGCAGGCCAACGGCGCGCAAAACGGCCAAGGGGGCAGCCAGCCCAGCAACGGCGGTCCACCTGTCTTGCTGGCCGAACTTGTCGCGCGGGCCGAGGCGTCCACCGGTGAACTCGAGCGCCTCGCCCGGACCGCACTCGACGCCACTGCCGCCTCGACACAGGCCGCGAGCGAACTCCAGGAACGGTTGCGACTGGGGGTCCGCATGCTGCAGGCGTTCGAGGTGCAGATTCAGCGGAGCGAGCAAGCGAACGGCAACGCAGGCGTACAGGCGGCGGCACAATTCACGAATCACGTCAGCGCCGTCGCGCAACAGTGTGAGATGCGGGTCCGCGCCTCCATGGAAGCGCTTGAGCGACGCATCGCCGAAAGCGTGCCGTTCCTTGACGAACGGCTCCGCCAGGCGCACGAACAAGTCGGCCGCATCGTCGAAGACCGGCTCGGCATGGCCGAGCGGCGCATCGAGGAGCGTTACGGCCCTGCCCGCGACGAGCTGCGAATGTACGCCGACGGCATCGCCGCTGATTTTGCGACACGCCTCGACACGCTCGTTGAAGAGCGGGTCGCCGTGGCGCTCAGTCAGATCAGTCAGGCGGAGCGACAGCCGCAGCCCACCGCACAGGCCGACATGACCGAGGCGATGCTTCCCCTCGCGTCGATCGAAGAACGGGTCCGCGTGCTGCTCAGCGAAGCCGAACGGCGCAGCGCTGCCGTCGACGACAAACTGGCACAGCTCACACAGCTTGACGACCGGCTGACGCGGCTCGATCGGCTCATCAAGGAGAGCACCGAGGCCGCCGACGCACTGCTCGGAACCGTCGGCACTGCCGCGACGTTGAAGGACCTGGTGGCCGATGACGCGGCAGCGAGCCGCCGAATGGCCGACGAGTCCCAGGCTGTGACGCGAGAACTGCAACGGGAAATGCTCGATCTCGTTGAGAAAGCCTCGTTGTCGCGGTCAGCCATTCAGAACGAGTTGCACGAATTCAACCAGCTCAGCTCGGGTGCCGATTCGCGCGTCGCAACGATCAAAGGACTGCACGCGGAACTCGACACGCTGCTCACGCGGCTTGCGCCGTGGGAGTCACTCGCCCGCCGCGAGGGAACTCCGATGCAGCAGGTGGTGGACACGATCTCGACTGGCGTACGACAGTCGATCGGCGAAGACATGCGGAGCTTCTCCCACGCGTTGCGTCAGCTCGCCGGCCGCGCGGAGCAGTCGTTTGCGCTCGGTCGATTCGACGAGTTTTCCGCCGCAGCGCCTGTCGAGCTCCCGACTCCGGCTGAGCAGGCGCCTGAGACGACGTCCATTGCCGCACCACATCTTCCGATCGACACCCACCGGCTGACGGCGGAGATTCTCGCGCTCGACACATCGTCACTCATGCGTGCTCAGCCCTCACTCTGACACGCGGGCAGATGCCCGATCATGCCACGCACACGAGACCGGGACGACGAACAGTCGTCCCGGTCTTCGTTTTGTGCGCTGCAACGGAGCCTGCCATAATCCGAACGATGTTCTGGCGCCGGCACCGGCGCGACGCCCTTTCACCAGAGGAGACAGTGACGATGAGCAATGGCCCAGGTCCCGGTTCAGCAGGCAACGTCCTCGCCGCCATCTGCAGCCTCTTCATTCCTGGACTCGGTCAGCTGGTGCAAGGACGAATCCTCGTCGCAATCATCATGTTCGTGCTGAGTGGCGTGGTGTGGGTCCTGACCTTCGGCTTCGGCGGAATCATCATGCACATCATCGCGTGCGTTGAAGCAGCCCTCTGGAAAGGCCGATAGCGGCGCGAGGCGGTTCAGCGGCGCTTGACGACCAGTTCACCGCGTTTGACCGCGCGGATCGCAGCGATGATCTCATCCAGCTCGTCATGCTTGGACACGAAGCCCCAGGCGCCGGCATCGAGCGCCTGGTCGACTGTCTTCACATCGTCGTACCCGCTGTAGACGATCGTTCGCGTCTTCGGAAATGCGTCTGTCGCAGCGCGCACCGCATCGAGAGGCGGCGTTCCGTCCATGGTCAGGTCAACGATGACGACATCAGGCTTCAACGCCTCGATCGACGCAAGCAGGTCGGATGCGGAATGAATCGCGCCCACCGAGCACATGTCAGCTTCAGCGCCGATCAACCCGCACAGCGCGCCGGCGAGATCGGCGTTGTCGTCGACACAGAGCACAGAGATGCGATCGTCTAGCATTCGGAGCGGTCCTCCCACAGCGGGCACATCAGCGATTCGCCGATTCTCGCACAACTTCCGACAGATCGCACAGTGCTTAATTCGGGTTACCAATGAATAACGCTCTCGAACGCACCGAGAGCGCAAAGACTGGCCACGCGCAGGATGTGCAGTCGCGCTCACCGCTGAACCATCTCAGTCGATGGCGTTCGGGACGCTGGCGACGTCAACCGCGCCGCGGGTTTGGGAACGGGCGGCGCGCGCTGCGTCGCGGCGGAACTTCGGTGGCACCACATCGGTCGCAAGACCGACTGCCTTCAGCAGCAGGATCTCGTAGTAGATCACGTCGATCTCCCACCAGCGGTGCTGATTCGAAGCGCTGGCCGGATCGTGGTGATGGTTATTGTGCCACCCTTCGCCGGCCGCGATCAGTCCGACAAACCAGTTGTTCTTGCTGTGGTCGCCGGTTTCGTAATTCGCGTAGCCAAAGAGGTGGGTAAGCGAATTCACCGACCACGTGATGTGCCACACCGCGACGGTCCGGACGAACACGCCCCAGACGAGGAGACTCAGTCCGAACTGGAGTCCGCTCGCGGCGCTGCCGCCAGCGAACCAGCCGACGCCGAACCCGGCGCCGAAGAACAGCAGGGCATGGCCGATGTAGATCCAGATCCAAGCGGTCGAAAGCTCGAGCGCCAAGTAGAACGGATCCTCGAGGACGTCCCGAGCAAACTTGCGGTAGGTGCCGACGTTCTGGGTCGCACGGTTGCGAACCAGCAGCCAGCCGACGTGCGCCCAGAGAAACGCCACGAGCGGCGAGTGCGGATCGGCGCTTTCATCCGAGTGATGGTGGTGGTAGCGGTGCGTCGCTACCCACTTCCCGGGCGTGTCCTGCATGCAACACAGTGCCAACACGACGAACGTGCGCTCAAGCCACTTCGGCACGGTCGCACTCTTGTGTGCCAAGAGCCGGTGGTAGCAAAGATTGATGCCCCAGCCGAACACATGCACGCCGACCAGCATCGAAATCAGGCCGGTCCAACTGAAGAGGAAGCCCGCGGTCCACGGCAGAATCGCGAGCAGCGCCAGCAGATGCACGCCCGCGATCGCGATCACGTACGTCCAGACGATCTCCCCGGGAACGATCGCGTCAGGGAGGGGCAGTCGAACAGGGCCTGCAACTGCCGGGGCGTTGGACGAGTCGGCGGGAGGCACCGAATGCCCGCCGCGTGATGGCGAGTCTGGTTTGACGGAAGTTTCACGAACTGCAATCCGAGTCATCAATACCTCTGCGACGCCGTGCCTACAACCCCGCCCATTGCGGTGGGCCAGTGTACGCGCCCGAGGGGCGCTCCGCAGGAGGGCATGTGCCCACGGCCGGCTTGGCGGTCAGGCGGCGCCGTGAACTGCCTGCATTGGCCTGCGTCCCACGATCGAGTTCGCGCATGCGATGTCGCCGGGCAGCGTCGTCATCTGGTCGAGCGTTCCATTGCCGCGCGACGCCAGCGGGCCGCAACAGCATCGATCTCGCCGAAGGACGCCACGAAGATCTCGACGTTGCGCTTGGCGCTCAGTCCGCTCGCCTCCGCCCGGAGGCTCGCCAGATACGCCGCGAACGCCGATGGATCTGACTCGCTGAGGAACTTCGCGAGCGACCAGGACGCGAGATAGAACCCCTTGATCTCGGATACATCGCGCGACAGCAATCGCGGCGTCGCCACGAGCGCCGCCAGCGGCGGCACGTGACCTTGCGCGGCGAGATCGCGCAGCTGCCGCGACCGATCGTCGCGCCGCCCATACGGAAGCGAAAACGGGCGCGAGTCGCCGCTTGCGCACCCTTCAAACGCCATCGCGAGTCCTTCCGAGAGCCAGAGCGGTCCGTTCGGTGAGCGACGCTGCACGCCGAGGCGATGCAGGAGCTGATGCGCTGCTTCGTGCGCGACGGTGCCGCTTTCATGCGTGAGTGTGGTCGCGAGGATCCCCTGCTGCGGCGCGTCCTTCGATGGGGACTCCGACGGCAAACCCGATTGGGAGCCCGATTGGGATCCACACCGAAACACGGTGCGATCAGCGCCGGGCATCCAGTACCCCGCCATCCACGATGCATCGAGTCGGTCAACGTCCTGAGCGAACTGTTCGAACGCGGCACGATCGGAGAAACCGACGCTGATCAGTCGCCGATCAATCGGTCGCGCTTCGATCGCAAGGGACTTCGCGAACAGCTCCACCGCATCGGCCGTCGCTTCGAGCTGCGCCAAAGTGGCGGCTGCTTCCTCGGGCGGAAGGTCGCTCAGGAGTACGAACCGCCGGCCGGTCCGAATCTGGAACCCGGGCAGATCACGGGCGAGTCGGCGGACGGCAGCCGTCTCACCGCCGGCCGCGTCGGACAGAACAGCCGCGTCCGCTCCAGCTGCGGACGCCGGTGCAGGCTCGCGCGACAGCACGAGCGACAGCGCGGCTGCGATGGTCAAGCTCGCCAACGGCATCGACTCGTTCGCTCCACTCAAAAAAGGCTGATGACGGGCCCCGTAACGATGATGACGCTGCAATGCAGCGCTCACCCCCCTGCCACTCGATCAAAGTCGTCCGATTCTCTTCAACCGCCCGGCCAATGCAACCGATTCGTTGAAGAATGGCGACTTTCCGGACCTTTGCTTTCCACTGCCTGGCGACCGTCGCCGCGTGGAGTGCAACGGCGCGCGCTGAAGTCCCAGCCCAACCGCCAGTACGGCCTCTGTTTGCGCTGGCCTACTGGGAGGCGATGCCCGGCCCTATGCCGCTCCCCGTGTTTGATGCGATGGCGATCGAGTTTCGCGGATCTCTCATCGTTGCCGGCGGGTTCACCAAGTCGCTCGAAGCAACGAAGGCCATCCAGATTCGCCATCCGCTGCATGGCTGGCTGCCTGTGGGATCGACCCTCGACGAGCCGAGAGCCCGGGGGACGCTGACTCCACTCGGCGGAAGCCGCGCACTTGTCCTCGGCGGATTCAGCGGCACATGGGGTCATGATGCGCAGCCGCTGTCCAGCGGCGAAACCATCGATCTCATGGTCGCCGGTTCAAGCCGTCCGATTGAAGCGTGGCCGGGCTCGCTCGATGGACACTCTGCCACGCCGCTTCCCGATGGGCGCGTCGCCGTCGTGTGCGAATGCGCGCTCCGCGTCTTCGACCCCGCGACGTCGTCATGGTCCGATCCGCTGGAACTTGTGTCCGAACGCCGTCGACATGCGGCCGTGCTCGTCGGCATGACGCTGGTCCTGATCGGCGGAGACCAGGCTGGGACGATCGAGTCCATCGATCTTCGGGCTGCATCACCTGCAAGCGAACTGTGGAACTCACCGCGGTTGCCGGCGCTCGACGCGGTCGCCGCGATCGCGCTCGGTGGCCACACCGCGTTTGCTGTCGGCGGCATTGATCGTGAACGTGCGGCGACCGTCAACAGCACCTGGATCATCGATGTCCAAAAACGCAGCGCGTCGCCGGGTCCGTCGCTCGGACTCCAACATGGCGCCCACGAGGTGACTCTCGCGCTGCACGCGCGCGGCGTGCTGGTGCTCGATGGTGAGTGGCGTGCAGACGGTACGCGCGGCAATGCCAATGCGGCACTGCTCATCGATCCGCGTCGAACCGGCAAAGTGTGGACGCTGCCTTCGCTGCACGGACCGCTGAATCTTTCACGACGCGTGCTCGTCAGCAAGCTGGACGGAAGCATGGAGGCGATCGGTGGCTATCGATACCGATCGCCGATCGATGCCCCGCCTGATGAAACCGTCGGCGTCATCGTCGACGGCTCGGGGCAGCGGCTCGTTGTGGATGCCGCCGGCACTGCGGACTGACGCAATCACCCCAAGCGTTACGACCGGCGCGACCGGCGCGAACGCCGCTCCGCCGTGCGCACATTCTGCCGCTCACCGCTGGCGTCGCCGATCCTGAATCGGACCGTTCGGGCATCTATGAGCAATCCATCGTCAGCGCGAGGCGCACCGGCACCGTCGATCCGGAATGAGAAGCAGACATGGGCTACGGCACTTGCCGCTGACGAGCTCGCAGCGTTCCTGCGGTTCGCCGAGATCGACAGCCGACCCGCCGCGGTCATTGTGCGTGCGGCAGGTCCCGGACTTGGCCAGCGCGAGTGTCCGGCGATGGTCGATGCTGCACAGCGCGCCATGGCCGATATGCCGCGCGGCATGAAGTACGCGGTGCTCGATCTGCAGCACATCAACACATTCAGCGCGATGGGCGTCGGCCTGTGCACCGACTTCGCCAAGCGCGCACGGGAGTGCAAACTGGAACCGGTGCTGTTCGGATTGCGCGGTGACCTGATGGATCAGCTCCGCATGTTCAAGATCGACCGGATTTTCAAGATCGTCCGGTCGCAGAGCGATCTGCAGGCGCTGACCGGGTAGGAGCGGGCGAAACGTGGCGGCTCCGGCGGTGGTCGCCGCTTGCTACACTCTCCCCGCCAATGGGAATCGAAGCCGCACTTCCAGTCGACAGCATCCTGACCACGCAGCTGCAGCGCGTCGTCAACTGGTCCCGTCGCTCCAGCGTCTGGCCCCTGCCGTTCGCGACCGCATGCTGCGGCATCGAACTGATGGCGACCGCCTGCAGCCGATTCGATCTCGCGCGGTTCGGCGCCGAGGTCATGCGCTTCAGCCCGCGGCAGGCCGACCTCCTCATCGTCGCGGGACGCGTGAGCGTCAAGATGCTGCCCGTGCTGCAGCGCGTCTACATGCAGATGACGGAACCGAAGTGGGTCATCTCGATGGGCGCATGCGCATCGACCGGCGGCGTGTTTGACACGTACGCCGTCGTGCAGGGCGTCGATCAGTTCATTCCGGTCGACGTGTACGTCCCCGGCTGCCCGCCGCGTCCGGAGATGCTCATCGAGGGCATCATGGCGATTCAGCGGATCATCGACAGCGATCAGATTCCGCGCGACCCGAGCGGCAAGCGCCTTCCGCTCGACATTGCGCTGGCCCCGAATTACGAGCCGCGGTCACAGCCTGTCCCGGTGTCGATCGGCCTGACCTGATCTGACCTGATCCATACGCGTGGCTCTGTATCAAAACGTTCCTCTTTACCGCGCGTTCTTTGAACCCAGCGCGGAGATTCGCGCATCCATCGACGCGCTAGTGCGCACGCACCGCCCACGCCAGCGGGTCGTTCCCAAGCGCGTGATCGATCCGGCGTGCGGCGTCGGTCTCTGGCTCGAACACTTTCGCGACCGTGGCGCCACCGTCGCCGGCGTCGAGCTCGACGAGGCTGTCGCGCAGTCCACAGCACGTCGACTCTCGGACGCAGTCGTGACGCAGGGCGACATGCGGGCGCCACCCGCGCTTGTGGGCGGTGCGTTCGATGTCGCTATCAATCTCGACAACTCCGTCGGTCACCTCGGCGATGCACAGGATCTCGTCGCCCACCTGCGCGCGATGCATGCACTGATGGCGCCTGGCGGCATTTATCTTGTCGGAGTCGCCGTGCGCGAAGCGGCTGACACGATCGATCCGAGTGTCATCTACGAACGCGGTCCGCTGTCGATCGACGGCGGCGGCTACGCCGCGCTGCGCAGCGAGACGCACGGGCTGATCGACCCGGACGACACGGCAGGACTGCGCTGCGAGCGCATCCGTCACTATGTGCTCGCGCACGAGATCGACGGCATCGCGCCGCTTTCGATCGAACAGTACGACCTGCTGACCTTTCCGCACAAGCTGCTGCACGAGGCGCTCATTGGCGGCGGACCATGGGCGATTCTCGACTGCCGCGACGCGACGGACGAGTCGCTCCCGCGGCGCCGATTCGCGCCTGGCTGCGGCGATGTGCTGCTCGTGCTGCAGCCCACGCAGGCGTCGACGTCAACCGGCGGGGGCGGGACGGCGAAGCTGGTGCGGCGCAAGCACGACGGCGTGGCGCACGCGGCGCGTCGGCAACGCGGCGCTCGATGACGGCTGGCTGACGTGCGTCATGTACGACGAGTGGACACTGACGCGTGTTGGTGTCGCGTTCGCTGACGGTCCGCAGGGGGCGATCTACTCGTATCGCTGGGACCCCGGCGATCATGGGGACATGACGGTGAACATGCTCCAGACCGCGCACAATGGCTGGGGCATCGAGGAAGCGGTGATGCGCGACTTCGACGACTGTGCGAAAATCACGCAGTGGGGGATTCGTCATTCGATTCTGCTGATGCGCCGCACCGAGTAGCTCACGCGCTGCGCCGCGTAGAGCCGCTTCGCCTTCTCGACTTCGCGCCTGGCGAGGGCTTCGTCAAGCTGCGCGTAGCGCGAGACCATCAGGATCACGTCGCGCCGAACGGGGCTGAGCGCGCCGTCGCCCGGATCAATGCCGCGCGGAAGCCCGTTCACTTCCCACCCATCGAGCAGCCCATCGTCGTCCGTATCCCGATCATGCGGATCGCTGCCGAGTTCCGCTTCACGCGCATCGCTCACCCCATCGCCGTCGGCGTCATCGCCCGCATGCAGCGCGACGGCAATGCGCACGACGCGATGCTGATGGGGCTTCGTTGCACTGAACACGCCGACAGCATCGGCACGACCATCGCCGTCCATGTCGCCCGAGGTGTGCAATAGAAGCGGCGCTTCAGTCTCATGTGGTGGCGGGCCTATCGAACGGTCAGCGACAGCGGCCCGGAGGGCATCGACGCGCTGCTGCATCGCTTCATCAGCGACTGTCTCGTCGGCAAACATGCCGCGTTCGATGCGGCTGTAGACCAACGTGCGGTCAGCGAACACGAGCGCGACATCCGCACCGTCTCGATCGTCGATCGCGCCTGCCACGATTGCCTGCACTCCGTCCGCGACGCCACGTCGCAGAACTTCCCAGTTGGACGCCTTCCAGCCCTTGACGCCATGCGCGACACACAGATCACCGGCGCCGTTGCGCGTGATGACGTCGCCGAACCCGTCGCCGTCGACATCGCCTGCGCCGAACACCGTGCAATCCCAGCCAGTGGTGATCCAGTCGTCCGTCGCAATCGATGACGGAGAGGCCGGAACCATCGAAAGAGCAGACGACACCCACACGAGACAGGCGAGCATGCGCAGAGCATCCACCACGGCTCGCAATCGTGCAAGCCGCCGGCGTGAGTTGCCGCATGTACACGGAACGGTCAGACTGCCGGAACGATGACCGTTCAGCACCTCTTCACGGTCAGCGACGCGTTCGACGATCCGCTCGTCGTCTGGAGCACCGCAGTCGCCTGTGCGCTGCTCGTCGTCGCATTCGCCGCGATCCAAGTGCTTCGGCGCCTCGGCGTCACGGCGCCCGAACTGCATCGCGAGCTGATGGTCCGAACCATCTCATGGTCGTGGCTGCTGGCCATCATCGGAGCGGCGATTCTGCTTGGCCGCGGGACGACGATTCTGGCAGTGCTCGTGCTGAGTCTTCTCGCCTATCGCGACTTCGCCCGCGCCACCGGCGTCTTTCGCGTGCGCTCGCTCAGCATCGTCGTCACGCTCGGCATGATCGCGCTCGCGTGCGCGTCGGCGGACCGCTGGCATCGCCTGTACTTTGCCCTGACGCCGTTGGTCATTGTCCTGCTCGCTGTGATCACCATTCCGCGCGACGAACCTCGCGGCTTTGTCCAGCGTGTCGGTCTCGCGATCATGGGGTTCGTCCTGTTCGGAACGGCGCTCGGATATCTCGGACTTCTCACCGACACCCCGCGCTATCGAGCCTTGCTGATCTTCCTGATCGCCGCGATTCAACTGAACGACATCTTCGCGTTCATCGTCGGCAGAACGCTCGGTGGTCCGAAGCTCATTCCCAACACGAGTTCCGGCAAGACGATTTCGGGCAGCGTCGGCGCCGTCATCCTCACGACGATTCTTGTGGTAGTGCTCGGACGATTTCTATTTGCTGACACACTGATGGGATCTTGGACGACGCTGATCGGCCTCGGTGTGGCGTCGAGTATCGCCGGCCAGCTCGGTGATCTTGGGCTCAGCAGCATCAAGCGCGACATCGGCATCAAGGATTTCGCGGCAGCGATCCCTGGCCACGGCGGCGTGCTCGATCGATTCGACAGTCTGATTCTTGTTCCGCCGGTGCTGTATCACATCATCTCGTTCGTGAATGGACCGTTGGGCGGATGACCACGCCGACTTCTTCGCACGCAGACCGCATTCATGGCCGACGATCCCGATCAATGGAAATACGAACCGGCGCATGATCTCGGCTTGCCGCCGCTCGCGCGCATGCGTTCGCATCGCCGCGAAGCCGGTCTCTTTTCGGCGAGCGCGCGACTCGCGTGGTGGACGGGATGGTCCGCGGTGCTGCGCGTCTGGAACCGGTTGCGCGTTGTCGGTCGCGAGCATCTGCCGTCGAGCGGGTCGTACATTCTCGTCGCAAACCACGAGAGTCATCTTGATGTGTTCGCGCTGACGGCGGCGCTGCCGATGCGAACCCGCGCCCACTTCGTGCCGCTTTCTGCGGAAGATGTGTTCTTCGATCGCCCCACGCGCACGTTCTTCGCAGCGCACATCCTGAACGCGCTGCCAGTGCGGCGCGGCGCCGGCGTGCGGCACGGATTCGCAGCAATCCGCGAACGACTGCTGATCGAGCCGACAATCTACGCGCTGTTCCCCGCAGGCGAGCGATCGCGCGACGGTGGGTTCCTGCCATTCCGTTCCGGCATCGGCATGCTGGTTGCATCGACTGACATCGCAGTGGTGCCGTGCCACATTGAAGGAGCGTTCGAGGCGCTGCGCCCGCAGACCAAGCTCATTCGACCGGCGCGCATGACGGTGACGATCGGAGCGCCGCGGGTGTTCAAGGATGAGCCGGACAACCGCGAGGGTTGGGATCGAATTGCAGCGGTGCTCGAACGCGATGTGCGGGCGCTGGGGCATGAGCCATTCGTTGAAGAACCGAAGCTGTGATAGAGCCAGCCATTGCGGCTTCCTTCCGTGGCGTCGCGCGGCGCGCGGCGCGTATTCGCCGCCCGCAATCGGTACTTGCACGCAATGATCTCACCTCTCAATCTGACGGCCCCAGCGGGGCCGAGGCTCGTAGCCACGGGTGGAGCGCAGCGCAACCCGTGGACAGCGGAACTCTCAAGCGCCGGATTCGTTCTTGCGAACAGAGAGCGCGGTTGAAGTCGCGCTCG
>JAWXBD010000235.1:0-17550 GCA_034439815.1 Phycisphaerae bacterium | reverse complement strand
CG
The DNA here is from genome assembly GCA_034439815.1 of Phycisphaerae bacterium. Lineage (GTDB taxonomy): Bacteria > Planctomycetota > Phycisphaerae > Phycisphaerales > SM1A02 > JAEUIT01. The sequence continues at coordinate 17,548 of JAWXBD010000235.1, read as the reverse complement.
CCCGTTGCATTGATTCATCACACTGCGAAACCCGACTCAGCCGCCAGCGGCCATCTTCTTCGCCTTCTCGCGTGCATCGTCGAGCGAGCCGACGTACATGAACGCGCTCTCGGGCAGATCGTCGCCTTCGCCCTTGCACAGCCGCTCGAAGCTCTCGATCGTCTCTTCCAGCTTCGTCGTGACGCCGGGGTAGCCGGTGAAGACCTGGGCGACGTAGAACGGCTGCGAGAAGAAGCGCTCGATCTTGCGGGCGCGGCTCACGGTGACCTTGTCTTCTTCGCTCAACTCGTCGACGCCGAGGATGGCGATGATGTCCTGCAGATCCTTGTAGCGCTGCAGGATGCCCTGTACCTGGCGGGCGACGTCGTAGTGGCGATGGCCGACGATCTGCGGATCGAGAATGCGCGACGTCGAAGCAATCGGATCGACCGCGGGATAGATGCCTTTTTCGGCGATCTTGCGCTCGAGCACGATGAACGCGTCCAAGTGGGCGAACGTCGTGGCCGGCGCGGGGTCGGTCAAGTCGTCGGCGGGCACATAGATCGCCTGCACGGACGTGATGGCGCCCGCGCTCGTCGACGTGATGCGTTCCTGCATTGCACCCATTTCCGTCGACAGGTTCGGCTGGTATCCGACGGCGCTCGGCATACGGCCGAGGAGCGCGGACACTTCGGAGCCCGCCTGCGTGAAGCGGAACACGTTGTCGACAAAGAGAAGCGTTTCCTTGCCCGACGCATCGCGAAACTCTTCAGCCATCGTCAGCGCCGACAGGCCGACGCGAAGACGTGCGCCTGGCGGCTCGTTCATCTGGCCGAACACCATCGCGACCTTGTCGAGCACGTGCGCCTTGTTGCCTTCCGAGTCGGTGTACTCCGCTTCCTGCATTTCCAGCCAGAGATCGTTGCCTTCGCGGGTTCGTTCACCCACGCCGGCGAAGACCGAATAGCCGCCGAAGTTGCGGGCCACGCGGGCGATCATTTCCTGGATGACGACTGTCTTGCCGACGCCTGCACCGCCGAAGAGACCGATCTTGCCACCGCGCACGAATGGGCACAGCAGGTCGATGACCTTGATGCCGGTCTGCAGAATTTCGGTCTTGGGGTTGAGTTCGGTGAATGGCGGCGCGGCGCGATGAATCGGTGCCGTCTTCTTCGCGTTCACAGGGCCGCGCTCATCGACGGGAACGCCCAGCAGATTGAACACCCGGCCGAGCACCGCTTCGCCGACGGGCACGCTCACCGGGGCGCCGGTGTCGACGCACGGGTCGCCGCGCTTGAGGCCGTCCGTCGAGGCAAGGGCCACGCAGCGCACCTGGCCTCCGCCGAGGTGGCGAGCCACTTCGCCGAAGAGGCGGGTCTTGGCGCCGCGAACCTCGAAGTCGATCGTGACTGCGTTGTAGATTGCCGGGAGCGAGTCTCCGGGAAACTGAGCGTCGAATGTCGAGCCGATGACCTGAGTGATCGTTCCGGTGGCGGGCATGGAAGGGGGATCCGAAATCGGGAGGGAGGTCCTCTGCCGGGCGAAGTCCCGGTCAGCAGAACGGATGGAGATCGAATGAAGGTGTCAGCGGGACGCGGCGGCTGCGACAGGACTCGCCCCGTCTCCGAAGGAGCAGAGAGAATAGCGAAAGCCGTACGGCCTGCCAAGGTCAATGACTGCTGCTCAGCCCGCGCCCAGCTCGTGCTTATCCACGCATGTCGAGGTTGCGTCCAAGTGCGACGGCTGTGGCGACCTCAACACGGTCGGCGGCGCGGCTGTACATCGGAAATGCATCGGTTTGGCGGGAGCCGCTTGAAGCGGTGCCCTGCACGGTGTTTGAGGCCAAGCTGGGGTCTGCGGGAACGCTGACCGTTCCTGCGACGAGCCGCGTCGCCCCGCCAGATGCCCCGCCGGATGCGGCGCCGTGGGCCACCGCAGCAGCCGGGGTCTTCACGACTCCGTATGCCTTCGCGACGTGAAATGGAAGGGGACCTCGGATTTCCATAGCCGCAGGGACGATACTCGAACCTGCCGGATCTTTCCGCGGACCTTTGCCGATTCGAGGGCAGATCAGGCCCTCAGCACGCCCACATCAGGCACTCATCAGGCACTCATCAGGCGTCTAGGCGTGCATCGGACGCCGCCACGATGTCTTCAAGAACGCCCGCGAGGTCAAACGCGCGAAGATCTTCCTGCATCGCATTCCAGCTCGTCACGTCGCTTGTGTTGCGCACAAGTTCGAGCAGCGTGGCGCGTGCCCCTGCGAAGTTCCGCCGATTGATCGCGTCGAGCTTGCGGTCGAGCTGTCCAAGCCGCAGCAGCATTTCGTCGTAGACCGCAATCTGGCGGAGCCGTTCACGCGCGGCGATGTCTTCAAATGGCACCGAGGACATCGCATCAAGCAGGAGCGAAGCGCCGTGTACCACCTGGGTCTCATCAGCGGTGACCGACGGCATCAGGTGCTGCATGTCACGCGAAGCGATGAGGGCGCGCGGCGGACCATAGACGCCGGGGCCGAGGTCTTGCCACTCCGGCGCGAGCTGAGGAGCGTCATTGACGAGACCGCCGAGGCTTGCGTCTCGCGCTCCGCGATCAGGGGTGCGCAGATCCGGCTGCACGTACCAGACGACCGCGGTGAGTGCCACGGCGGCGGCAGCAGCGAGCAGTCCGAGTGATCCGCTCAGCCGCTTCCATCGCATCGAACCGCTGCTCCGCACGTGCTTCATGACGGCGGTTTCGAAGTCAGCCGGCAGGCCAACGTTGCCGCTGAATTGTGTGCGGTACGCAGGATTGGCTGCGCACAGCGTGCGGATGGATTCGTCGGTTGCTTCCGCGCGTTCGAGGAGTGAACGACAGGACGGACACTCGATGAGGTGCCGGTCTACTTCGAACCGCTGCGCGCGGGCGAGATCACCATCGATATACGGAGAGAGCAGGACCTTGAATGCGATGCAGTCCATGGATGGCTTGTGCGGGGCGTTCGTGTGATTCATGGCAGACCTCGTTGGCCTGTTCAATCGTAGCCGTCAGGCTTCGCGGTATCGATTGATGTCGTAGGTGCTGGGGAGCTGGGACTTCGGATCAAAGGTGCTGTCGAGTTCGCCCAGCAGCGCGAGCCGGGCGCGGTTCAGCCGGCTCATCACGGTCCCGACCGGTACGCCGAGGTGCTCCGCGATTTCTTCGTAGCTCATGTGCTCATTCACGCGAAGCATCAGCATCGTCCGTTTGTCGGGATCGAGCCGATCGAGCGCTCGCTGGATGTGGAGCAGGTTTTCGTCGTCCTCCAGCTTCCTTTGCGGCGTGAGTTCTTTGCTCTTCTTCTGATCGCCGAAGTCGTCGGGCAGCGCTCCGGGCCGCTTGTCGCGCTGCAGCGCATTGATCGCGAGATTCGTGACGGTCGTGCGCATCCAGCTCGGGTACGCCGGCTCACCGGCATCCGGGGGTTTTCGCCAGAGCTTGACGAACGCTTCCTGCACGAGCTCCTCAGCTCGATGGCGGCTCCGGCAGATGCCGGCGGCGTGGGCGATGAGTCCCGGCGCGAGTCGTTGCATCCAGTACCGAAGAGATTCTTCCGAAACGAAGTCGCTCATGGCGGAAGGGACCCCAGGCAGTGAAACCCTTGGCAAGCGAAGAGCCGCGGTGCGCACCGTCCTGATGTGGTGCGGACGCGTCGTCGACACTCCGGCCGTCCAGCCGATTCCGGCCTTCGTTCAGATCTTCCCGGTCGATAACCCGGTCAGACGACGGCCACCTGGCGGCTGTTCATGGCGACGTGTGGCCGAAAATCTTGGCGGCGTCGTTCATCGGTCGTTGGTAGCCGTCGAGCTTCGGATCCACGTTCAGCACCTGCTCCGACTTGACCGTGCCGACGAAGTCGCCGAGCAGTGATTTCGCCAGTGGAAGCTCCGCGGAACTCCAGAGATTCGTCTCGACGGAAAGACCTTTCGGGTCGACACCGCCGCCGGCGAACGAAAACCTCTTCAGACTCCCCGGAGTCCACTGCATCAGGTTCGCGAGAAACGAACTTCCGGTGATCTGCGCATAGCCGGCCGGCGGTTCAAACAGGGCGTACGCGGTTTGCGGTTCGACGACGGTGTTGGCCCGAACGAGCACATTCGCGCAGCTGCCGAAGGCAATGAATGTCTTGACATGGTCCACGATCGAGCGCTCGACGGTCACGGCCTCAGCGAGATACACGGGTGCCGACGGATCGACCGGGCCTGAAGCGGACCCCGGTGTGGCAGCCGGCGTGGGCGGCGCAGGCGGGGTATCCGTGTCCGAGAGTCCGATCGCCACCGCAGTGCCAATCTCCCGCCCGAAGCGGCAGCGTTCGAGAATCACGCTCGACGATCCGCCGTCAATCGCGACGCCGTACACATCGTCCGTCAGCGGGCCGCCGAGCAGCTGCACGCCGACCAATGCCACGTCCGTCGATGCGTGCACGTGGATGCCGGCGCGATGCCACGCTTCGACGCGGCAATCCGCAAACGCCACGTGGTCGGCGAACTCGATGCGGATCCCGGCCTTCTCGGCAAGATCACCGGACTTGGCGACATACACGTTGACGATCGAGATATTCGAGGAGCGCTGCTTCGCATCGCCGGCGATGATGATGCCGGCGCGCCGCGCGTCAACGATGAAGATGTTCTGAATGCGGACCCAGCGCGGGCGGACAAGGTAGATGCCGACATCGTCGGCATCGATTCTCGACACAGTCTTGGGATCAGGACTCCGAATGACGATCGGCTTGCCGGGCTCGCCTGCCAGATCGTCAAACCTCGCCCCCTTGTGGTTGCCGGGCATCAGGATGATTTCATCCCCCGGCTTCAGCTTTTCCTTCAGCTTGGACCAGTCGTCGCCCGCCGCGACCAGATGCTGCGTCGCCGCCGCCGTCTGCACGCTCAGTGCGGCCCCCATCACCGCGAGCGCGACCAGCAGAGGATGGGTCAGACGGGGCAGGAACATCATGCAGGGAGACCCCTCTCGGAGGGCAGCGTCAGGCGCGAAGCTGGTCATACGGCGAAGGCAAGGTTGTGCGCAGCAGCGTAGCCCGGTCAGGGAACCGTGCCGACCATCCTTCGAGCCGCGCGGGAATGAGTGCCGTGTCACCCGTGCGGAGCCGAAGCGCTTCGCCGGCCGGCCCTTCGAGCTGGGCGGTGCCCTCCACGAGCGACCAGACCGCTGGTCCGCCGTCACTGACAATGTCGAGATGGCTGCTGGGCGCCGCGTCGATCCATTCGATCGCAAACACGGGTGTTCGACACAGCGGACGGGTTGCGAGTCCTGGGGTCAGGAATGGCCGGACGTTCGCACGGCGCACGACACCTGCCACTCCGTCTTCCTGATCCGCACCGAATTGCATGGCGCGCCGAGCTGGCTCCAGGTGCAGCGGACGGATCGGGTCGTTGCGGTTCCAGTCGAACACCCGAAACGTGGTGTCGCTCGGCGTCTGCACCTCCGCGACGACAATCCCCGCCCCGAGCGCGTGGCAGATGCCGCTCGGCAGGTAGATGCAATCGCCGCGTTCCACCGCGATGGCGTTCAGATGGGGAACCACCCCTGGCCCATCAGAAGCAATGAGGTCCTCGAAGAACTGCTCGCGGTGGACACTTTCCTTCACGCCCCGGTAGAGCACCGCTCCGGGCGCGGCCTCCAGAACGACCCACGCTTCGGTCTTCCGATGAGCGTCAGGAAACGCCGCGGTGTAGGCCGCATCGGGGTGGACCTGCACGGAGAGGTGTTCATTGGCATCGAGAAACTTGACCAGCAGGGGGAATCCGCCGTCAGGGGCGAGCGATGCCGTGCCCATGATGTTCGCGGCCGTGGCTGGACTCGAATGCAGCACCTCGCGGAGGGTGACGCCGGCGTATGGGCCGCACGCGACGCGACTTTGCCCGTCGGCGATCACGTCGGGAAGGTCCGCGAGTTCCCAGCTTTCGCCGATACGAATGCCGGGGGGAACACGCTTGCCGAAACGCCGGAGTCGGTCTCCGCCCCACGCGCGATGTTTCAGCAGCGGCTCGAACACCAGCGGATCGGGTGGGACGACTGGTTGCTGCGAAGGCATCGTGTAGTTAGCAGTCCGTGGTGAAAGTGCTTTGGTAGCGAGGGCGAGCACGGGCTGCTAGATCGTCATTCCCGTGATCTTCGTCTCGAACACGATGCGATCGTTGACGATTCCCTGGGCAAGACAGACGAAACGCCGGGCGCTTGAGCTGATCTCTTTCGCCAGCAACAGCAGCGTGTCGCCCGGGACCACCTGGCCTCGGAAACTGGTGTCTTCACAGCGAGTAAAGCCCAGAAACCCGGGGTTCTTGTACTTCACCCGCTGCAGGTAGCTCGAAGTCTGCGCCGCCGCCTCGATCATCAACACGCCAGGAAAGAGCGGTCGTCCGGGGATGTGGCCTGGCACCCAGAACTCGTCGTGACGGACAAACTTGACTCCGAGGATCGTGATCAGATTGTCGTCAAGCCAGATGACGTGATCGAGGTGGCGCATGTGACCGGCCTGCGGATTCACGCGACCCACGTCGTCCGGAGTGCAGGCGACGGCAGATTTGTCGATGCCGGAGATGTCAAAAAGCGGTTGGACTGGCAAGGCACGCCCTCGGTGCGAAAATACGCGCGATCATGGACCAGAAGCGCACGGGCCAATAGGGCTCACAACCGCCTACGGGCCATCGCAGCTCACCATTGGGCGGAATTCACCCCCGCGATCATGTGCTCAGCATGACGTGGTCAACATCATGTGCGCAGCTCCGTCAACTCTTCGGGGCTGGCGGAGCGGGCTTCGCGCCGGGCTTGCTTCCTGGCTGGGGGATGGGCGCCGCATCATCATCGCCCCCGCGGGCCTCAAGGATGGCGGCGCGCAGATCCTGAGCGGCCTGACGCACCTCTTGCATAATTTTGCGGACGCGCGTGCCGGCGGCTTTGTTACCGCCCTCGGCCTTCTTCACGTCGTCCTCTACTTCAGTCACGAGTTTGACAAGGCGGTCGTAGGCTTCCATCGGATGTCCACTCCCCAAAGGTGGCAGAAGAGAGTGCGAAGGGACCGCGGGGGCTTCCCGGGCCTTCGGAACTCAGGCGGACCCGCAGAATACAGGCCCGCAGGGACTTCGGCCCCCCTTCCGGCATAGTTCCTCACGGATCAGGGAGCAAAATTCACTCGCCGTAAGGGGCTGAGCTGGATCCGCCGTGGGCTCCGGCGGCGTTCCGCTCCGGTTATCGACCATGATCGACGGCCCGAACCTGTTTGACGATGCTCAGACATGCTTTAAAGCGCGGATTGGCCGCGTCGCCCAACAGTTCGTAGGTCGCCCCGAGTGTTCCGCTCCGGACCGCGCCGGCGCCCTCCATGCGGGCGATCGCGTGCTGCACCTGATCGCGCTGACCGCTCGACACCGCGTCGGTGACGAGGAAGACCTGCCGGCCGGTGGCCAGAAGATCGAGCGCGGTCTGCAGGACGCACACGTGCGCCTCGACGCCGCAGAGCAGGACCGACGCGATCGCGTGGCGGTCGAGAATGGCGAGTGTCTCCGGAACAAGGGCTGAGAAGCGCGTCTTCTCAATGACATGGACGGTCGACGGAAGCTTCGTCCGGATGGACTCGACTGTGTGCCCGAGGCCCTTCACGTACTGCTCGGTCACGATCGTCGGAAGGTCAAGGACCTCCGCGACCTGGACCAAGGCACCGCAGTTGAACGCGACGTCGCTGCCCAAGTGGATCGATGCCTGCAGTCGTTCCTGCACGTCGACCACCAGGAGCGCAGTACTGTCGTGACGGAGACGGGGAATGGGCATCGGAAGTGAACTCGGGCGCCGCCGTTACGACAGAGAATTACAGGATGAGCTCGGGCGACTCGGCCAATGCGGCGCCATAGCGCTGGCGAACGGGTTCGACGACGTCGCGGACAAACCGTTCGACTTGTTCGGCGCTGCGCCCCGTCGCGCCTTGTGCCGAGCACACCGCGTCGAGATCCACGCGGGCAAACAGCGGATCGCCTGCGAGCCTTTCCAGCAGATCGTTCGAACTGCCTTCGCCCTTCACCCGCGCCGCCGCCGCCTGACTGTGCACGCGCACGGCCTCGTGCGCGGATTGCCGATCCACACCTGACTTTGCGGCCGCCAGCATCAGATTCTCACTCAGCATGAAGGGCAATTCGGCGTGCAGATGCGCCGCGATCATCGACTCGTGAACCACGAAACCGCCGGTCACGTTCGCCATGATGTCGAGCGCGCCGTCGAGCGCGAGAAATGATTCCGGCAGCGAGAGGCGGCGATTGGAACTGTCGTCGAGCGTTCGCTCCAGCCACTGCGTCGCCGCTGTGTCATACGCATTGTGTGTCAGACTCATCACGAACCGCGCGAGTCCGGTCGCTCGTTCGCAGCGCATCGGATTCCGCTTGTAGGGCATCGCCGAGGATCCGATCTGGTCGGCTTCAAACGGCTCCTCGACTTCCTTCAGATTGGAGAGAAGCCGCACGTCGTTGCAGCACTTGTGCACGGCAGCAGCCGCGATCGCGAGCGATGACAGCACCTGGGCATCGACGACGCGCGGGTACGTTTGTCCGCACACCGGAATGCACTCCGCATCACTCCACGCAGCCCCCGCACCGAGCCGCTGCACGAAGAGCGCCTCGAGCCGGTCCACCGCTTCGGCGTCACCATCGAGCAACGACAGAAAACTCGCTTGCGTTCCGGTCGCGCCGCGAAGTCCCTTCAGTCGGAGGCCGGCGCGGCGCGATTCGATGTCATCGAGCGCGATCGCGAAGTCTTGCGCCCACAGCGTCGCGCGCTTGCCGACGGTCGTCGGCTGTGCGGGCTGATAGTGCGTGAATCCAAGGGTCGCCAAGTCCTTGCGCTCCAGCGCGAAGCGGCCGAGACGATCGATCACTCGCGCGAGTTTCAGCGCGATGAGTCCGAGGGCATCGCGCAGGATCAGAATGTCGGCATTGCAGACGACATCCTGGCTCGTCGCGCCGAGGTGAATGATCGGCCGCGCGTTGGGCGCCACGTCGCCGAGTGCGTGAACGTGCGCCATCACGTCGTGGCGAAGCCGCGCCTCGTGCTTCCCCGCTGCGGCGAAGTCAATGTCATCGAGATGCTGGCGCAGCTCGTCAATCTGTGCGGTCGTGATCGGAAGTCCGACATCGCGCTCGCTCTCGGCAAGCGCCAGCCAAATGCGCCGCCATGTGGAGAACTTGCGCTGGGCGCTCCAGACGGAGCGCATCTCTCTGCTCGCGTTGCGCGATTCCAGCGGTGACTGATATCCGTCGTACGGCGAGGGAGACGTCACGCCTTCACCTTGAGTTCCTGGCCGCTGAGAATGCGGCCGATGTTGGCCCGATGCTTGAAGATGATCAGCAGCGCCATCGCGCCGGACACGATGAGCGTCGGAGTCGCCGCGCGAAACGCCTGCGCCGGTTTCGCGAGCAGCGAACAGTGAATCATGATCGTCGCAGGAATCGATATCGCGGCAATGATGCTCGCGAGCGACATCATCTTGGTGAGTTTGAGCAGCACGAACCACACGAGGAGCGCGACGCCGGTGGCGGTCGTGAGCGGCGTCCACATCGCGAGGAACGCTCCAAAGCCGGTGGCGACACCTTTGCCGCCTTTGAAGCGGATCCACGGGCTGTAGACATGGCCGAGCAGCGCGGCGACGCCGGTAGCGAGCCAGCACCACAGGTCCGGCTCGGGAATCGCCACGATCGGCACGCCGAGCAACGACTGCACCCAACCAGCGATGAGCACCGGCGCGGCCCCTTTCGCGGCGTCGAGCGCGAAACAAAGAAAGCCCCAGCGCCTGCCCAGCACTCGCCCTACGTTGGTAGCGCCGATGTTTCCCGATCCGTGCGCGCGGATGTCAATGCCCTTTGCCCTCGCGATGAGGAGGCCGAAGGGAACGCTTCCGGCGAAGAACGCGAAAATGATCAGCAGGACCCAAGTCATGGGAAAGCGTTAGTCTCCGCGATTCCGGGGAACTCCGCCATGTCGTTCGACGATTCCGAACCAGCCGCGATGTCGGAGCAGCGGGCGAACAGGTCCATCCCGCCCGGGACGATCCGCACACTCAAGTGCGAAGGAACGCGCGGCGTGTTCCTCGTGCGTGATCGTGACGGCGAAACGGTGCTGGCCAAGCGCTGGCCCGGCACGCTCTGGAACGTCTGCAAGCACGCCTGTGGTATTCATCAGGCGCAGCGCCAGCTTCGCGGTGCCCGCCTGCTTCAGAGCGCGGGGATCGTGACGCCCCGAGCCCGCGGAAGGGCTGGTCTCACGACGCGCGGGGGCTTCGCGATCGAGATACGTCTCGAGTGGATCGAAGGGGTTTCGCTGCTTGATCGACTGAGCACCGCTTCGGACGCCGAGTGCCGGAGGCTCGGCAGTGAGTTGGCCACGGTGCTGCAGCGCATCGAGGATGCCCAGCTGTTTCATCGTGACGGCAAGCTCTCGAATTTTGTAGTGACACCGCACGGGTCAATCGTGGTGATCGACCCCGTGGGCGTGCGCCGCTCGCGCCATCGTGACAGCGAACGCGCGCGATCATTGCAAGCCCTCGTCAGCGAGCTCGCGCCGCAGGGGGAATCGCGCCATCCCGCGTTCTTCGAGGCGTTGCATTTAGGGTTGCGCAAGGCGCGCGGCGCGTGACAGCACCGTATCGATGGCGGCGACAACGTCACCGACGGAGATGCGGTCGATGCGGCAGAACGCGGCCCGATCATCGGCAACGAGTTCTTCAGGAAGAAACGGCTCGGCGTTCAGGACCTGCTCCGGCACATCGCGCAGTGTGGTCCATCGGTGATCGGTCGGACCGAACAGCGCCACGGTCGGGACCGCGAATGCTGCAGCGATGTGCCGCGGTCCGGTGTCATTGGTCACAACGAGAGCCGCGGACGACACGATGGCCTTGAGCGTTCCAAGATCGCCCGTCCGTTCGGCGAGATTCGTGATCGGAACCCGCGCGGCGGCGAGCACCGCCTGCAGCGTGTCGCTTTCGCGCGGGCTTCCAGAGACGGCGACCGTGAACCCCCGCGTGCGAACGAGCGCGTCAGCGACGGCGGCGAATCGCTCGGGTGGCCAGCGCTTCATCGCGTTGTTGCCGCCCGGAACGAGCAGCGCAATCGGCGGCGCCAGGCCGGCGAGCGCCACGTGCGCCGCTCTCGCATCCGCCTCCGATATGCCAAGCCGCGGGCGCCGGTCAGCGACGCGCACTCCGAGGCCCCGCTCGACAAGATCGCAGTAGGAATCAACCGTCGACGTCGGTCGCGCGGACGGCGGCGCCACGCGATCGGTCAGGAGTGCGCCGCGCCCGTCGCGCGCGTAACCGACGCGCCGCGTCGCTCCGCTGATCCGCACCGCGAGCGCCGTACGAAACGAGTTTGGAAAGAGCACCGCGCAATCCGCACGCGGGCGGCGCAGTCGGAGTCCGGCGCGGGCGGGGCCGAAGGCGCCGCCCATGCGATCAACGACGATGCTGTCAAAGACGTCCCGATCGTTCGACCGAAGATTCGCCAGCACCTGATCGATGCCGGGCCGGCAGACGAGCGTCAGGTGCGCCGCCGGCCACGCGGCGCGCAACGCAACAAATGCGGGCGTCGCCATGACCGCGTCACCGACCCATGACGGCGCGACGATGAGGCCACGACGCGGCGGCGCCATCATGGTGCATCCCCCGGCGCATCCCAGATCGGCGTGCCGAATTTTCCCTGATGCCAGGCGTTCGTCACGCGGCGAAGTTCCACCGCGAGACCGACCGCGACGATGGAACTGGCCGCAAGCGTCACCGTGACGCGGCGTTCATCGTGATCGACGAACATCACGCGCACGCCGTTCCGCTCTGCGATGGCGTGCACGGTCGCGACCACCATTGAGCGCGTAGCGTTATCCCTGAGCGGTTCGCCGAGCGCAGCGTGCAGTGTCACCGTCGCACGCTCGCCTGGCTGGGTCATGGCGTCAATGCCCGTCAAAAAGTAGGAGCGCGATGGTCACGAGCTGCGCAAGTACGGCGCCGGCCATCCACCGTGCGAACTGCTGGAGTTCGTTGAGCTCGAGCATCGCAAAGACGAAGAGAACGATTGTGACCAGCTGCACTGCAGCGGCGGCGAGGCGCATCGGTCCAAACTCGCCGCGCCGCGTGCGATCGGTGCGCACCTCTTCGACAAGCTCGACAAGTGCCCGGCGCAGCGGCTCAAGCGTCGACTTCGCGCCGCGCCGCTCCTGCTTCGAGGTGCGGATCTTCGCCTTGCGCCGCGGCGGCGCGACGAGGGTCATCGATCGCGGTTCGGTGGCCGGTTTCAGGTCAATCGTGCTCTGCGCCCGCGCTTGGGCGCGCTTGGGCGCGTCGCTCGCATCATTCATGCGATGCCACATCACCGTCTCGACGGCATCGGTGAAATCGCGGCAGACGAACTCCGTCCCTGTGCCGCCCCCGAGTTCCGCATCCGGACCGATCAGAATGGTGCGGCATCCGGCGGCACGGCCGGCTGCGATGTCGCGCGGCTGATCGCCGATCATCCAGCTGCGGTCAAGATCCAGTCCGAGATCGCTCGCCGCCTGCAGCAGCATGCCCGCCTGCGGCTTGCGCCACGGATGCTCGCGCCGGTAATCAGGATGCGTTCCCTCGGGGTGGAACGGACAGTAGTAAAAGCGGTCAAGGATCCGTGCGCCTCCGCACTCTTCGTCCACGAGGCTGGCGATGCGGGCGTGCACTTTCTCGACTTCCGCCTCGCCATAGCGTCCGCGGGCGACGCCGCCTTGATTCGTCACCACGACAAGACGGAAGCCGGCGCCCTTCAGTCGCTTCAGACCGTCCGAGACGCCGGACATCATGCGCACCTTTGACGGGTCGCCGAGGTCGCCATCGTTCTCGATCAGCGTGTTGTCGCGGTCAAGGAAAACAACCGGATCCACAAGAGCCCTCCAGACACAGGCTACACGACGACCGCATGTTGCGACGTGCTCATCGGTTTCCCCACGTAGTCGCCGAAGCAGGTGCCGATACCGCGGGCCGCGACAATCAGCGGATGATCGATGGGAACAAGCCGCTGTTTTCCCGCTGCAAACAGCAGGTCAACATCCTTGAACTCGTTGGCGTCGCGGACGATCATGCGGCCGACGCCGCCGCGCATGAGCGTTTCGAGCGCGTAGTAGCCGAAGTTCGTTCCAAGGACGCGATCGGCGGCGATCGGCATGCCGCCGCGCTGTATGTGGCCGAGGACGGTGGTGCGGGTTTCCGCACCGGTGCGCGATTCGATCTCCTTGGCCACGAGATGACCGATGCCGCCGAGCCGGATGGGATCAGCGCTCGTCGGATCGTGGCGCGCCACGATCTGGCTTCCGTTGCGCAGCTTCGCCCCTTCAGCGACGACGACGATCGCGAAGCCGGGTCCGCTGCGCATGCGGCTGCGGATGTAGTCTCCGACGACATCGAGGTCGAACGGGATTTCCGGGAGCAGAATCACGTCGGATCCGCTCGCGACGCCTGAATGCAGCGCGATCCAGCCGGCGTTGCGCCCCATGACTTCACACACCATCACGCGGTGATGGCTGTCGGCTGTCGAGTGCAGCCGATCGAGCGCATCCGTCGCGGTCGCGACGGCGGTCAGGAATCCGAACGTGATCTCCGTGCCGACGAGATCGTTGTCGATCGTCTTCGGGACACCGATGACGTTCACGCCCGCGAGCACCAGCGGTGCCGCGCACGCCATCGTGCCGTCACCGCCGATGACGACGAGCGCATCGAGCCGGTTGCGATTGACCGTGTCGAGGCATCGATCGGTCACATCGCAGAACACCGGCTCGCCGGCCGCGTTCAGGCCGACGCAGAACCGGGAGGGGTTGGCTTTGTTGTTGCTGCCGAGAATCGTTCCGCCGCGCGTCAGAATGCCTGAAACATCCCTGAATGTCAGCGGGCGGGTGCGGTTCTCGATGAGGCCGAGAAAGCCGTCCTCGATGCCGACCACTTCCATGCCGTGCATGCGGATAGCGGTCTTGGTGACGGCGCGGAGCACGGCGTTCAGCCCGGGGCAGTCACCGCCGCCCGTCAGAACTCCAATGCGGCGAATAGCGTTAGCTGGCGTCATAGTTCAGATATGCAGCCGGACGAGCACACATTCGCGATGCGCTTCGGACCCGAGGACGTGCGGTGCAGAATCGGAAGAGGGTACCATCGCCACTCGCTGTCGCAACGCGTTCGGTGGGTGAGTCCACGCAAACCGCCGAAATTCGCTCTTGCGAGCGGCCCCATGAACAGGTGCCGCCCGCCCTTCACCCGTAGGCATCGCCCGTTGGAGCAACCAGTGTCCGAGCCGTCCGTCCCGCCTGCCGCCGACCCGCATGTCCCTGAACCGGTTCCATCCGACGGTTCCGACCTGATCGCGGCCCGCCGGGAGAAACTGCGCAAGCATCGCGACGAGCTGGGCATCGAGCCGTACGGCGGTCGCGTCGACGGGCTTGTGAGCCTGGTGCAGGCGCGCGACGCGTTCAGCGAGGACGCGCATCTTCTTTACGAAGCCACGTCCAAGACCGAGGCGCCGGACGATTCGCGGCCGCGCGTGCGCGTCGCCGGTCGCGTTGTGCAGTTTCGCGACATGGGCAAGCTCATCTTCCTCTGGGTGCGCGATCACAGCGGCGATTTGCAGATCAGCGTGTCCCGCAAGGCGACGAGCGAACGCGATTTTGAAGTCGCGAAGCGCCTTGACTATGGCGATGTAATCGTCTGTGACGGGCCTGTCGGACGCACAAATCGCAAGGAGACCTGCGTGTGGGCGACGGCGATCACGATCCACGCGAAGTCGCTGGTTCCGCCGCCGGAGAAGTGGCATGGCCTGACTGATTCCGAGACGCGGTATCGCAAGCGCTACATCGACATGTACGCGAATCCGGAAGTGATCCAGACGTTCAAGGCGCGCTCGAGAATCGTCTCGCGCATGCGCTGTTACATGGAAAACCAGGGGTATCTCGAAGTCGAGACGCCGATGATGCAGCCGCTCGCCGGCGGCGCGGCAGCGCGTCCGTTCGTGACGCATCACAACACGCTCGACATGTCGCTCTTTCTGCGCATTGCTCCAGAGCTGTATCTGAAGCGGCTGCTTGTCGGCGGCATGCCGAAGGTCTTTGAGATCAACCGCAACTTTCGCAACGAGGGCGTGGACCGCAGCCACAATCCCGAATTCACCGCGATGGAGGCGTACGAGGCGTTCGGTGACTACATGACCATGCTCGCGCTCGTCGAAGGGCTCGTGCATTCGCTCGCGTGTGACACGTGGCGCGAACAGAAGGCAGCCGGCGCCGCGGTCGAAGGCACCGAGTCCGCACCGATCCTGCCGTTCGGTGAGCTTCGGATCAACTACGCCGCGCCGTTTGATCGCGTCATCTACGGAGATCTGTTCGAGAAGGCATGCGGCTTTGCAATGACGGATGTCGCGAAGGTGCGCGCGAAGGCCCGCGAGCTGCATGTGAAGGACGAAGCGTCGATGGACGACTGGCTGCTGGTCAATGAACTCTTTGAAGAGCTGGCCGAACCGCTGCTGAACCCTGCGCGGCCGACGTTTGTGCTCGACTATCCAAGCGCGATCTCGCCGCTCACGCGGCCGAGCCGGACGGTTCCTGCGCTCTGCGAGCGTTGGGACCTCTTCATCGCGGGCATGGAGATCGGGCCGGCCTACACCGAGCTCAACGACCCGGACATCCAGCTTGCGAAATTCACCGAGCAGCTCAAGGGCGGCGATGAAGAAGAAAGCACGTTCCGTTCGCTCGACGAAGACTTTCTCGAGGCTCTGCGCGTCGGCATGCCGCCGGCGGGCGGAATGGGCCTCGGTGTTGACCGAGTGGCGATGCTGCTGACGAATTCGCAGTCCATCCGCGACGTCATTCTCTTTCCGTTGATGAAGACTCAAGGCGCGAAGCCGCAGGAGATCTGACATGCGGTTCCGCGCGAGTATCTGGTCGCTGGTGTGCGCAGCACTGTTCCTCTGCAGCGCCGCTGGCGCGGAGTGGACGCAGGAACGCGAGCGCTGGTTCGAGCTGACGCTGGCGAATGATCCCTGCGGCTCGTCGCAGATCGTCACGGAGCGTGACGGCGAGCGTGTGCGGACCACATCGCGCACGACGCTCAAGCTGGCGCGTGGCGGGGGCAACGACGTTTCCGTCACGATGGAAAGCGAGTTCATCGAGACCGACAAAGGCGTTCCCCTCAGCGCCATCGTACGGCAGTCGACCGGCGGGACTCCGACCGAGGTCCGCTACGCGTTTGATCGCCAGGGAGACGTTTGGAACGTCGAGATCACCGAGCGCGGGGCACAGCGAAAGGAACAGATCAAGAGTGTCGACTGGCTCCCGCCCTTCGCGCTGGAGCTCTACGTCACGAACCGTCTGCGGGCCGGCGCGCGCGACATCTCGTTGCAGTCGCTCGACCTCGAAGGGGGTCTGCAGCTCTCCAACGTCACGATGAAGCGCGCCGGTGTTGGCCAGGCGGTCATCGACCATCAGCCTGAGGTGCGCCAGATTTCAGTGTCGCTGTGGGAGGTGAAGAGCGACACGTTGCCGGTGCCGAGCATGGATCGCTATGCGAGCGACGGTCAACTGGTCGACAGTACAGCGAAGCTCGGCATCGGCGCACTGCGCACGCGGCTCACCTCAAAGGAGAAGGCGCTTGCCACTGCGCAGAAGGGTGGCGCGGAAGTGCTCGTCAAGAGCTTCGTGCCGGCCAATCGGCCGATCAAAGGGGCGCTGGAGTCGATGCATCTCACGCTGCGCGTGACGGCGCGGGAGGGGGACATCGTCGACCTTCCGTCGGTCGGCGCCCAGCGGACGACGCGTATCGGGCCGGGGCAGATCGAGGTCGTGATCGACGCCGACCGCGGGAGCCCCGCGCAGCCGGGAGAGGCGGAGGATCCGAAGTTTTTGGCGCCGAGCAGCCTTGTGAACTTCGACACGGAGGACGTGCAGGCGCTGCTGCGCCGCGCGCTCGACGGCCACGCTGATGCTGCACCGCGCGAAAGGGCTGAGCTTCTACGGCGGTTCGTCGGGCGGCACATCACGAACAAGAACCTGTCCAGCGCGTTCGCGTCGGCAGCGGACGCCGCTCGTACTGCGTCGGGTGACTGCAGCGAGCACGCCGTGCTGCTCACGGCGATGCTGCGCGGAGCGAAGATCCCGGCACGGCTGGCGAGCGGTCTCGTCTATGCCGATGCCTTCTCAGGCAAGCGAGATGTGTGGGCATGGCATGTCTGGACGCAGGCGCTGCTGCCGGGCGACGATGGCGCGCCACCGATGTGGCTCGATTTCGATGCGACATTGCGCACACGGTTTCATGCGGCCCACGTGTGCACCGCGGTCGGCGACTTGAGCGCCGGGGCGACGGATCCGATGTGGTCGAGTTCACTGACGCTGATGGGCAACATCGGAATCGAAGTGATGGAAGACAGCACGCAACCGGCGCGCGGCAAACAGCCGGCGAGTGCGCGATGAGCCTCGAGATCATCAGCGATGATCCCGCGCTGCCTCCGCGCGACGAGCGCGGGCACAAAGGCACATTCGGTTCGGCGATGGTCGTCGGTGGTCACTGGGG
>JAWXBD010000234.1:0-8920 GCA_034439815.1 Phycisphaerae bacterium | reverse complement strand
CCCGATGAAATCAGGGCGGCGGTGAAGACGGTGCGCGAAGCGGGACGCGGGCTGTACGGGCTCATCAACAACGCTGGCGTCGCAGTGGTCGGTCCACTCCTCGAGATGCGCGACGAGGATCTCGCGTACCAGTTCGATGTCAACGTCTACGGACCCTTCCGGGTGACCAAGGCGTTCGCGCCGCTCCTGACCGAGAGCAAAGGGCGCGTCACCACCACTAGATCGATCTCCGGCGTGGTGAGTTGGGGATTTGGCGGCGCGTACTGCATGAGTAAGCACGCGATCGAGGCCTACACCGATGCGTTGGCTGGCGAGCTCCGGCAGTTCGGCGTCGAAGTCAGCGTCATCGAACCCGGCAATTACCGCTCGGAGATCGGAACCGGTGTGCGCCAGCGTCTCGTCGACGGCGGCTACGGCGGTGCCGGTTCGCACTACCAGGACGAGGTAAAGAAGTTCATCGAAATGCCCGCGGACCGTGCCGACGAGAAGGAACCCGGCGATGAGGCTCAAGCGTTCCTCCACGCACTCTCCGATGAAAATCCCAAGCGACGCTACATGGTCGTGCCGAACCAAGACGAGGCCGAACTCACCATCAAGGCCGCGATCCGCCGCGTGGTTCAGCTCAACGAAGGTCAGCCCTATTCCTTCAACCGCGAGGGGCTGATCCAGCTGCTCGACGAAGCACTGGCACCGTCCGCGAAGTGACGAAGCGAGCGGCGCGGCGAGACGACGACGTCAGAAAAGCAGCTGGACACGCACGTTCGGGCGACTCAAGCGCCTTCCGAAGGTGTGTGTCCTATTTGCGTTCCCGATCGCGCCCCTCTGTCGCTCCGCGACATCTCCCCATCGACGAAGCGTCGAGGGGGAAAGGAAGAGAAGCTCGCGGCGCTGCCAAGAGTCTTCCTCTCCCCACGATCGCTTCGATTGTGGGGAGATGTCGCGGAGCGACAGAGGGGCGGACTTCCAAATACTGAAGATGGACAGACACATTGGGGACGGAGCATAGTGGACAGCATAGTGAACACACCCATGCGCCCATCGGTCAGCCGTTCAGCCGCACACGCCGAGCGCCGAGCCACACTCAAATGGGTGTGGCCACTATGACTACCGGCCACTATGACTACCCGTGAAGCCTGAACGTATAAGTTGAACGGCACGACATTTGAGAAGTTCGCGCGCGCCTTGTAGCTCGGCGCACTCGTCACCCGGTCCACGCTCCAAGCAGGATGCCAAGATCGCTGGCGGCGACGATCCCGTCGTCATCGATATCGGCATCGGCGTTGTTCGTACCCCACGCTCCCAGCAGCGTGCCCAAGTCCGACGCATCGACGTCGCCGTCGCAATCGAGGTCTCCGACTAAGCACGTTGGCGCGTCGGGCTGTGACTCGTAGGCGCCGCGATCAATGATTGGTGCAGTGCCTTCGCCGCTGTCGAAAACGGAAGGATCGTCGTAGAACCGTGGAAGTCCGGCGAAGTCCACTCTCAACGGCACGTTCCAGGCCGTGTTGCTACCAGAATCGATGGCCGGACTAAAGCCGGGGACGCGAAGGTCGTCGTCGAGCGTTCCAACGACGTTGTCGGTGCCGTCGATGTCGATGAGCAGCGGATCTGCGGCGAGGTTGCCCGTTCCCGCAAAGCCGCCCTGCACGATCGAGTGTTCCACAACGATCGTTGGCGCACCGGGCGATTGGATCTGCATGCCAACATTGCCCCACAGGATGCAGTTCTGAACAGAACAGGTCGCGCCGTTGAGCTTCGCGACCGCCCCGCCGAGGTTGATGGCGCCAGCGGCGTTCCCCGCCATCGTGCAGTTGAGGATCTGCGTCGACCCGGATGTGACGTACACCCCACCGCCGAGACCAAAGATGGTCGCTTGATTGCCGGAGAACAAGCAATTGATGATGGACGAGTTGGACCCGACGCTGGAACAATTCACAGCACCGCCACCACTGCCGGAAGATGTGTTGCCCAAGAAATTACAATTCGAAACGATCGCGATCGACGCGCTGGTCAGACTAACGGCACCCCCGTTCCCCGTGGTGCTGTTCTTGATGAACGTGCAGCGGTCCACCGTCGGCTTGCTCAAGCCTGCCTTGTGAATCGCGCCGCCACCACCGGACGTGTTGGAATCGAAGGTGCATCCCGTGATCGCCGCAGTGACCGCGGCGCCGTTCAGGGATATTGCGCCGCCAGCACCGTTGACGCCTCCGGATATGGCCTTGTTGGCTACGAAGAGGCAATCGACGACGGCGGGATCGGAGTTGCCGGTGATGGCGATCGCCCCACCGTTCGGCGCCGAGTTGGCGTTGAAGACGCAAGCGCGCACGACCGGGCGAGTGACGATCGCACCGCCGTTGACGAGGATGGCGCCGCCGTTCAGTAGCGGCTTGCCGTTCTGGATCGTGAACCCTTCGAGGATTGCCGCGCTTGTCTCGCCCGACTGAAAGTTGAACGCGCGATCAGCAAGCTCGCAGTCCACGATGCACGCGGCGGGACCATTGGCGGAGTGCAGGAAGAGATTCTTGCCACCGAAGTCAAGGCCTCTGTTGTTAGATCCGGAGTAGGTGCCGTCGGCAACCACGATCTCGTCTCCGCTGATCGCTGCGGCGATCGCCGCCTTCAGCGTGGGCTGGTCGGCCGGAACGTGAATGACCGAGGCGGAAGCGTTAGCCGCAAGCGCTGCCAGTGTGCCGAAGAACGATGCGCGGCTCAGAATGTGCTGCATGAATTGCCTCCTAGTTGGTAAACAGGCTGAACATCGGGCTGAACATGCGGGCTGAACATGGACAGAGGTTGTTGGCGAGGAAGACAGAGAAGCAAGGTACCGCACCGTCGTCGCAATCGACCGGCGCCCGAGCCGCTTCGAGATGATCCCGATGTCGACGTTCTCGCCGCGCAGCTCGGCGGCATGACTGTACTTCATACCTGCGGACATACTCCGACATCCGGGACATACAGGTTCCATCCCCAGCGCTTCGGGGCTCGCCCAAGATGTCGTACAAAACATCCCGCCGCCGGTAACACGCTGAGCGCATCCCCACCTCTCTTCGGTGAGCCGCGCCGAACCCGTAGCATGAGCGCTTCTCGTCGCCGAGGTACGTCGGCCGAGCACCTCATCGACGGGCGGCAGGTCGCGGGAGAATTCCGAAATGTCGAACGACCGCGAAGTCCTTCGCAGCGCAGCTGAACTCAATGAGCGCGGACAGTCATATGTCCTCGTGACCGTGGTAACGGTGCAGGGAAGCACGCCGCGGAATCCCGGAGCAAAGATGCTGTGGCACCCGAACGGCTCAGCCGGCGGAGGCTGGATCGGCACAGTCGGCGGAGGCCAGTTCGAGCGGCTCGTACAGGACGACGCGGACAAACATCTCCGTGCTCGCTCGTGCGGTGTCGAGCGCTACGTGCTCGGTGCCGACGCCGATCAGTGTTGCGGTGGCGTGATGGAGGTCTTCTTCGAAGGTCACGGCCCGTGCCACCGCGCGGTCATCTTTGGCGCTGGGCATGTGAGCTTTGAGCTTGCGCGACTGCTCGAGCCTGCACCGCTCCAGGTCGTCATCGTCGACGACCGGACGGAGTGGAACAACCAAGAGCGATTTCCGCGGGCGCTCCGGTTTCACTCCTTCGACGAAGGCGTGAAAGCCGCGTGCGAACGAACCGACGCGACGCTCGCATGCGTGATGACGTGCTCGCATGACACCGACTTTGAGTTGCTCCGCGCGCTCCTCGTGAACCCCCCTGCCTTCGTCGGACTCATCGGAAGTCGCAGCAAGCGCGCGTGCCTGTTCGGACGTCTTGTTGCGTCCGGCGCGTCGGAGGAGAGCGTGCGCCGCGTGCAGTGCCCGATCGGCGTCGGCGATACCGGCAAGGAACCGCCGCTCGTCGCAGTTTCCATCGCGGCGCAGTTGCTCATGGAGTCGAAACAACTTGCGCAGCTCTGAACTCGGCGGCACCAGCGTGGTCGTCGTGCTCGCCGCCGGTCGGGGCTTGCGCATGGGCGGCCCGAAAGCCCTCATGACGGTGCTCGGTCAATCTTGGTGGCGACTCCAGGCTGAGCGCATCAGCGCGACAGAACGCGAAGCAGTGTGGGTCGTGTCACCCGAGGTCCGCGCTGCGATCACGCTTCATCCCGCTGCGCCAGCGTGGCTGACCGACGCTGATCCGACGGCGCCAATGTTCTCGAGCATTGTTGCTGGCGTGAACGCGGCGCGCGGATTCGCGCGGCTTCGGTGGGTCCACGTATTGCCTGTCGATGTTCCCGCCCCGCACGCCGCGACGCTCAACGCACTTGAAGTCGCAGCGGACACCGCCGGCGTCGCCGTCCCTGCTCACGCAGGCAAGACCGGCCACCCCATCTGCCTAACGATGCGCTGGATCGAGGCCACACTCTTTCCCGCGCTCGAGCATGCGTCCGTCGAATCGCGCCGGCTCGACGTCTTGGCGGCGCAGTCGCGCACGATCGTCGAAGTCGCTGATGCGGATGTCGTCGTCAATCTCAACACACCCGATGCCGTCGCACAGTGGGCGAAACGACAACCTGCCCCAACCGAGCGTCATGACTCGCGGTTGTAGCACGGACGTTTGGGCGTGCAGTCGCTCGGATGAACCGGGATACCGTCCGGGCCGAGCGACTCTTGACTCTTGACGCAGAAGTAGATTCGCGTGTCCGACGAGTCGTCGACGAAGCCGCGCACCGATTGCCGATCGTCCACATACATCATCTTGTGACGAAGACTGTTGCAGCAAGGCTTCAGCTGAAGCGGCAGATGGACTGGATCGGATTCGCTCATGATTCACCCTGCTTTCGTCACGCCTCGACTGTCTGACCGGCCGCTCGTCGCACGGCGCGATGTACCGCCACGGGGAGTAGCTGCAGCTTGTACGCGTTCTGCGACATGGGCACCGCGCCGTCGATCGCCTTCATGCACGCTTCACGCACCTTCATGGCATCGTCGACGTTGAGCCCGACGAGCGCCTTCTCGACGGCCGGAAGCGGCCAAGGGATCGGTGCCACTGCGCCAGCGCACACTCGGGCTCGCTTGATGAGGTTGCCGTCGAGTTCGAGCGCAACTGCCGCGAACACCAGCGGCCAGTCAAACGACTGCTTCTCTTTCACCGCGTAGAACCCGCTGCGCGGCGCGGGTGCCAACGAGATGTGCGTGATGATCTCGCCCAGCTTCAGCGTGCACTCATCGCGCACGCCCTTGTCAGGCATGTGGTACAGCTCGGCCAGTGTGAGCTTCTCTCGATCGCCGCCGGTCAGGTGAACGAATGCGTCGCAGACGTAGAGCGCCGGCGCGAGGTTCGACGGGTGCACGATGTGGCACGGCCCGTCGCCGAAGATCGCATGGAATTTGTTCTCGCCTTCGACCGCGTAACAGGTCGCACCGCCCTTCTTCAGGCAGTTGAACTGTTCGTTGCGGTAGTACCAACAGCGCGGCCGTTGGAGCAGGTTGCCCGCTGCTGTCGCGACGTTTCGCACCTGCGGCGTCGCTGCGCTCTCGATTGCCATGGGCAGCACTGGCGCTTGCCGCAGAAGCTCCGGCGCTTCGACGATCTCTGCGAGCGTCGTCGCGGCTTCAATGCGGATCCGCGCGCCGTCAACGCTCACGGGCTGCGTGCGGCCCGCAGCGCGAAGGCGTTTCACATCGACGAGAAGATCCGGCGCAATCAGCCCTTCCTTGAGATGGTCGACAACGTCCATGCCACCAGCCTTCAGTACCGGGAGCTTGAACCGGACATCGCGCATGAGAGCGGTGGCTTGGGCGTAGTCGCGTGGTTTCGCTATGGCGAATGGGTTCACGATTTCGCTCCTTGCAATACAGCGAGAACCTTGTCGGGCGTGATGGGCAGCGAGCGCACCGGCTTGCCGATCGCGTTGAACACGGCGCACGCGATCGCGCCGGAGGTCGGAATGGTCGGCGGCTCGCCGAGTGACCGGTACCCCGTCTGCCCCTTCCGCCACAGCACCGGTTCGATGTGCGGCATGTCTGCCGATCCAGCGATCTTGTACATCTCAAGGTTGGCGTTCAACATCGAGCCCACGTTTCGGTCGAGCACTCGGCTCTCGAAGAGCGCGTAGCTGAGTCCTTGGATGACACCGCCGATCACTTGACTCTCGGCCAGTTTCCGCGCGATGACTTTGCCGCACGCTTGATATGCCACGACGCGATTGACGCGCACTACTCCGGTTTCGCTGTCCACGGTGAGATCAACGAACTGAACGCCTTGGCTGTGTCCCTCGCCGCGCTTGACGTCTTCGCTCTTGCCGCGGCCCAGGATCTGTTCGCCGCCGATCTTGGCACAGGCGTCTTTCCAACTCATAAGCGGCTTGCCGCTGCGAAGAACCTGGCCGTCTTTGATGTCGAGCTCGCTCGCGTCGCCCCCATTCAAGTTGGCGATCGCAACTAACAATTGCTTGCGCGCACTCTCGGCGGCGAGTTGCATCACCGGCGCCGTACTCGGTGTCGTCGTCGACCCGCCGGATCCGGGGCCAACCGGCAACGTCGAGTGGCCGATCCGCACCGTGACGAATTTGAGCGGCACGCCCAACACGCTCGCGGGAATAATTCCCATCGTCGAGCGCTGTCCCTGCCCGATGTCCTGCGTCCCCGTGCGGGCCTCTATTGATCCATCACGGTTGATGACGACTTCGCACTCGGCCTGCGAACCGCCACCGCCCCACGCTGTCGTTCCCATGCCGAAGCCCCGGCGCAGCACCGACGTTTGCGAACCAGTCTTCTGCCGATCGGTCCATCCGATGAGGTTCGCGCCGAGCTGCATCATCTCGCGACGATCTTGGCTCGTTTCAAGTTTCAGTCGGAGTTCAAGCGGGTCAATCCCTGCGATCGTCGCCATCTCGTCCAGCATCAACTCTTCGACAAACGCAGCCTGCGGATGTCCCGGAGCACGGAACGGACGCGGCGCGCCTGCGTTGAGCCGTACATCGGTGTGATCCTTCTGCAACTTGCCCAACGTGTAGCGCCCGGTCGGCAGCGCGATACCTCCGCCGCCGCGGCCCACACCGACGCCGCCCCAGCTTCTGATCTGTCCGCCTAACACGGTGCCGTCGTTCTTGAAGCCGATCTTGACGCGCACCAGCGACGACGGACGATTGCCGGTATCGACCTGGTCCTCCTCGCGGCTCACGAAGCAGTACACCGGTCGCTTGTACTTGGCCGCAACCTTCGCAGCGGTCACGCCCTCCTTGCCTGCGCCATTCAGCTTGCTTCCGAAGCCGCCGCCGACGTACTCGCAGATGACCTCGTACTTCGATCGCGGCAGTCCGATTGCCTCGCCGAGCCCGTCGGTCGCGGCAAAGGTGCCCTGCGTCGAGACGTAACACGTGGCGCTGTCGCCTTTGTGGTCGATGACCGCACCGTGCGTCTCGAGCGAAGCGTGCGTTTGCACTTCGGTTGAGTACTCCGCTTCGAGCACGTGGTCCGCAGCCGCGAGCAAATCCTTCGTCGCATCGTTTGGGTCCGGCGTCTCTAACTTCTCGTCCATGATGCGAGTCTTGACGCTGCCGCGCTTCCACTTCACGGTGAGCGCCCGCAACCCGCGAGCGAGCGCCGCGGGCGACTCCGCGACGACGTAGCCGACGCTGTGACCTTGGTACTGACCGTCTTTGCCGGAGATCTCGACCTCTACGACCCCGGGAACCGCCTTCGCCGGGGCGTCATCATGCGCCTCTAGTTCGGCCGCGCCCACCGGACAGCGGACAAACCCCACGAACAGGCTGTTCGGGAGATACTGGTCGCGACCGTACTTGGCTTGACCGGTGACCTTTGTGAATCCATCGAGGCGCGACGCGTCGTCGTTCATCGACGAACCGAGGTTCTGCGGGCGGTTCGTCGTCGGCATCGAAGTCGGCAGATCATCGAATCGGATGTTCATGATGGATCTTTCCCAAGGCGACTAGCGGGCTTCCTGATCCACGATCGGCTTTTGGTTCGACGCTTCGAGCACTGCATTGAAGACGTTCGTGTAAGTACCGCAGCGACAGATGTTGCCACTCAGTTCGTGCTTGATCTGGTTCAGGTCCGGCTTCGGATACTTGTTCAGGAGTGCGCGACACGCGACCACAAGCCCGGGCGTGCAGTACCCGCACTGGAGGGCGTCGTGACGCACGAACGATTCTTGGATCGGGTCGAGCGCGCTGCCCTTTGAAAGCCCCTCAATCGTCGTGACCTCTACGCCTTCGGCGTCAACGGCGAGCATCATGCATGACACTGTTAGTTTGCCGTCCACGAGTACCGAACAGCCGCCACACGATCCTCGGTCGCAGATCTCTTTCGACCCCGTCATGTTGAGATAGACGCGCAGCGTGTCGAGCAGTGTCGTCGCTGGCTCGATCTTGACTCGCTTAGCCTCGCCGTTGATGGTGAGCGTGATGTCGATCGGCCCTGGTCCGCGCACCGGATCGTCGTCGCGTTGGGCGATGACCTGCGCAGCGGCCTGTCCCGCAGCAGTAATAGTCGTCGCCGCTGCGGTGGAACCCACAGTCTTGATGAAGAGGCGTCGAGATAGATTTGCTTTGGGCGCGTTCGCTCGCCCGTTGTCTGAAGAAGAGTCGTCGGGAGCTGGCATTCGGTGTCCTCCTGCCCGTCGTCGTCACGATACCGCGATTGCCCCGGGCAAGAGCGAGAAGACCGTACCGACCAGAGAGCTCGCGATCGTCGGATATCCTCAGCTCGTGACAACGCGAGCATCGACAACAGCAACAGCGTCGGCTCCAGCGCTGCGTTTCGCTGGCGCGAGAGTCCTCGTGACCGGTGGCGCGGGCTTCATCGGTTCGCATCTCACGACGGCGCTGCTCGATGCAGGCGCGATCGTGCGGGTGCTCGACGACTTGTCGAGCGGACACCGCACGAATCTCGATCCGCGCGCCGAGTTCGTTCACGAATCAGTGACGGCGCACGAT
>JAWXBD010000233.1:0-22297 GCA_034439815.1 Phycisphaerae bacterium | reverse complement strand
CGTGGCTGATCGAACGTGCGGCCGTCGGGGGGTTCAGCGGCGGGGGCCGGTCGGGCAGGCCCCTCCGGGAGATGGCGGCGAGGGTGGGGGGGGTCGGGGGGGTCGGGGGAGATCAGCCGTCGCTGCCGCAGATTCCCGCATCGGTGGAACCGATCGCGTTTGCGCTGGAGATCGACAAGGGCACCGTCGAGTCCGCGCTGGTCATTCCAAGCGGTGTGCTCGGAGTGTTCTTTGATGCGGCGAAACAGCAGGCGGGCGCGCCTGCGGCGCCAGTCAAGAAGGCAGAGTGACCGTGGCACACGCAACGGAATGGCGACTCGGGAACGGCAAGGTGCTTTCGCTGGATCCCTTCGTATTGATGGCGATCATCAATGCCACGCCCGACTCGTTCTCTGACGGCGGGCAGTTTGCCGAACCGTCGCTCGGTGCCGCGCGGGCGCTGCATCTCGTCGAGGAAGGTGCCACGATCGTGGACATCGGCGGTGAATCGACGCGCCCTGGTGCTGACCGTGTCATCGCAGTGGATCAGATCAAGAGGACCTGCGAGCTCATCCGTCGAGTGCGGCTCACGAGCGATGTGGCGATCTCGATTGATACGACGCTCGCGGGCGTCGCTGAAGCTGCGCTCGAGGCCGGCGCTGACGCGGTGAACGACGTGTCAGCTGGTGTCGATGACCCTGGGATGTTCGCGCTCGTCGCGCGCCGTCGGTGCGGAATCGTGCTGATGCACCGCGTCGTTCCCCCTGATGTGGATCAGTACAGTTCCGAGTACGCCGCACCGCGCATCACCGGTGACGTGGTCCGCGCGGTGAGCAACTGGCTGCTCGCCCGCGTGGACATGGCGCTGGGGAGCGGCATCGAACGCGACAGCATCGCGATCGATCCCGGGCTCGGCTTCGGCAAGACCGTGGATCAGAACTTTGAACTCATCGCGCGGGCCGCCGAGATTGCGGATCTCGGGTTCCCCGTGGTGTTCGGCGCGAGTCGCAAGAGTTTCATCGGCACCGCGACAGGACGGACGCATCCGCTCGAGCGCGTCACAGGGAGCGTCGTCGCTGCGTGCGCGGTGAGCGCCGCGCTGCCTGCCATCATCCGCACGCATGACGTCACGGCGACGCGTGACGGACTGCGCGTGTTGAAAGCCGTCATGGCGCATCAGTCGCTGGCGTGAAGTCAGTTATGCATAGTGCTTGCCGAACCGATTCGCGATGAAGTCGTCGTAGCTGATCTGCTCCATCTTGACGAATCCTCGCTGCGGGATCCTGCCGTCCATCAGCATGTCAAGGACCGCGCAGACGCCGGCCGCTGTCGTGATCTGGATGGCGGACCAGTTCTCGTTGTCGATCACCTTGTGAAACACTGTCTTCGCATACGTGCGCTCAGTCAGGCGACCGTGGTACTGGCCCGTTGCCGAAACAAAAATCACGATCTGGTCCTGATACGTCGTCGGCAGCGCGCGTTCGAAGATGCGGCCGAGCTCCTCGCGATGATCGCGCATCTTGAGATCATCGAGCAGGAAGCGAATCAGCTTGTTGTGACCGGGGAAGCGAATGGTCTTGTAGTTGACGTTGCGCACTCGACCACGAAGCGTGTCCGCGAGGGTGCCCAGTCCACCGGAGGTGTTGAACGCTTCGTACTCGACGCCGTCGATCATGAGCGACTCGAGATGCTCCATCGGCGGCACGCTCACAAGTCGCCCATCGGAGAGCGACTCACACGGATTGGAGTACTCGTTGATCAGTCCTTCGGTGGACCACGTCAGGTTGTAGCGAAGTTGATTGTCGGGGAATCGCGGCAGTGCACCAACTCGCAGCCGCAGATCGGTCACATCGGTCATGCGGGCGATCAGGTGTTTCGCGACGATCGTGATGAAGCCTGGCGCGAGTCCGCACTGCGGAACGAACGCGGTCTCGGCGCCGTGCGAAAGTTCGAGCACGCGCTTCGTGACCGCGACGTCCTCCGTGAGATCGAGATAATGCACACGCGCCGCTCGGGCTCGTTCGGCGATCAGCGGATTGCAGTGAAACGGGGCGCAGCTGATGACCGCTTTGGTGCCCTTCAGAATTCGATCCAAGGCGCTCACGTCGTGGAAATCAAACGTGTGCCCTTCCATCCTCGGATACAGCGTCTGGAGGTGCGCGAGACTCGCGGCCACGGAGTCGCCGACGCGGACGGTGTAGTCGCCGCAGGTGGCCAGCATGTGGGTGGCCATCCGTCCGATTTTCCCTGCGCCGATGATCGCGATTTCGTTCATACCTGCGTTGCCTGCCTGCTCAATGGGTGTGACGTCCGCCGTGGTCCCGAATCCCTTCCATAAGTAAAAGGGGGGTCCATTCGAACCGTCATGAGACGAAAGGGGAGGTTGATCGTACGGGAACCGCTCAGCCGTTGGCGCGATGCTCCTGGCGGGAAGATCCCCGTGACTCTTGCACTTTGGTCAACGAACGCACTATCGACTCGACCTTACGCGCTGCCGATTGCTACGATTGAAACTTCGACTACGCACACTTCGACCCCTTGGGAGGCCCCGCATGGCTGGCGTTGCCACGATTGAGTTCACCGACGCAAATTTCGAGGCCGAGGCCTTAAAGTCCAACGTGCCCGTCATCGTCGATTTCTGGGCTGAATGGTGCATGCCATGCCGCATGCTTGCCCCCACGATTGAGGATCTCGCCAAGACCTACGCCGGCAAGGTGAAAGTCGGCAAGCTCGACACCGACAAGCATCAGAAGACGGCGTTGAGCTACCAAATCACCGCGATTCCGACGGTCATCCTGCTCCAGAATGGCCAAGTCGCGAAGAAGTGGGTCGGCAATGTGAAGAAGGACGAGTTCGTCAAGGCGATCGACGCTTTGGCGAGCGGGACGGGTGTCGCCGATGGCGCCCGGCATTAGATGAGTCCATGCGATCGGCGGCCTGATAATGGCCGCCGATCGCACTTTTCGACCGCGCCGTATGCACATCGCGACGGCGCCAAAGACGGATCAACCAAACGTGGGCTTGCTGCAACGCAAAGGCTCGGCTACCTTTGTCGCTCCCACCGGCGGGTAACCGCGGCTGGCAATTGCATATGACGGGCCTGTAGCTCAATTGGGAGAGCGCTTCCATGGCATGGAAGAGGTCGTCGGTTCGAGCCCGATCAGGTCCATTTCGCTGAAATCGCTGCAGGCATCATTTGCAGGCATCATTTGCAGGCATCATCTCCAGGCATCATCTCCAGGCATCATCTCCAGGCATCATCTCCAGGCATCATCTCCAGGCATCATCTCTTGGGGGGGGGGGGTCGCCGAGCAAGGCGTCGCCTCGACAACCCTGACCGCAATGTCGGGATGCCGCAATGTCGGGACGCAGGATGCATCACGAGCGTCCCTCACTGACGGTGCAGAAATTCCACATCCGCCAGCCGCTCGGGCGGCGACACGATCAATGATGCGAGACGACCGTCGCGGATCATGCCGGTGAGCGTCGTGTTCTTTGGTGCATGCAGGCGAAAGTCGGCGTCCCACCCCAGCGGCCACGCAGGCAGCAGCAGAATGCGATCACCGTCCGACTGCAGGATCATCAACTGCAGCGTGGTCAGGATGTTTGCGCCGTGATCCTGATCGGGAACCCAGTCGTAGTTCGGTCCCCAGAACGCAGGGAATCGACTGCGCTGATCCTTGACCGCCGCGCGGCGCGCGATCATCGATGCTGCGTCGTCACCGCGTCCGAGCATGGCCGCCTGAATCGAGTCCTGGCACCAGCCGACGTTGGCGCGGTTGGTGCGCGCATCAAACGTGCGCAGAGCGATGTCAAGATCCGGCTTTCCTGCGCCGAACAGCCGATAGGGAAACACGGCGTACAGCTCCGGATTCTCGACGTTGGCGAGCTCGGCAAAGCGCGCTGCGGGCGCCAGCCGCGAACCGCCCTCGTCGAACGTCATCGGAATTGCGGGAAGCGCATCGAGGAGCGCCTTCCACGCCGCGCGGCGCGCCTCACCCACATGCGCCGAGTCGAGCGCCAGCAATTGCGGCAGCAGGAACCGCAGTCCCGCGATCTCGGGCAACGGATCGGTCGCATCGTGCCAGGTTTCGAGCGACGCAGCCGGTTCAAAGCGGATCGTGCCATTCGGTTCGCGCGGATAGAAGCTCGCATAGAACGTGAGAATGGCGTCGCACAGAGGGAGGAGCGTCGCGCGCAGGAATGCTGTATCGCGCTCGTACGAATAGCGCTCGATCGCCATCGCCAAGAGCTCGATCGATCCGCTCCGATAGTGGCGGATGTACGGATTCGTCACCTGGCCCGGCTCGGCGTTCTCGCGGCGCCATCCAAACGTCGCGTTGTCGGGCGTCCCCCAGAAGTAGATCGTTTCGTGAAATGCGCCGCCGCCGGGGGCTACGCGCTCACTCTCGACCGCGCGCGACCTTGCCACAATCAGCGGGATCGCGTCGCGATACATGCGAAAGAACGCCTCCGTGCAGTCGAAGTCGCCCGCCGCGAACATGGGCCAGTACAGGAGGCGTGTGTTTTGAAACCAGTAGCCCGGTCCCCATCTTCGGTAGTCGGGATCGCCATCGTCGTGGCCCGCGCGCGGCATCGTGAAGAGCGAGCCGTTGAACTTGATGGGCGCGCCTCCCCGGCCGGCGCACGCGAGCAGATACCGCTGCAGCTCGTACCCGCGCGTGACCGTCGCAGCAGCGGATGGAAGCGATGGAGTTTCAGCAACCTGCTGACCGTTGATGAAGAGCCGCGATGATCCCAGTTTCGGGTCGTAGGTTGCCGAGACCAGTGTGCGCACGCCCGGTTCAAGGCGCGCGTCGAGTGTCGCCTGCACTTCACCGGCGATGAATCGCAGCGAGTTGCTCGGATACGTGTCGAGCACCCATCCTTGTGCGGTGCCGACCGGCGCCTTGTCGACGATCCGGCCGCCGCCCGGCGCCTGGTGATCGGGAATGATCCACGCTGCAACGCTGAGTCCTTCGCCGCCCAGCAGACTGACGCCATTCGGCACAGTGCGAGCGTCGCCGTCCTGCCATGCGAGCGCTGGAGCTGCCGGTGCCCGGCCGGTTGCGAGCGCGGCCATCTCATCCGCCTGCAGCGCGCGGTCGTACACAAGCACTGTTTCGATTGTGCCTTGAAATGCGTTCGCACCGTTCGCGTCGCTGCCGATCGAGACGGGCAGATCGTTCACGGGCAACCGGTACGGCGCCGCGCGACTGTTCTCGTGTACACGGATGAACGAGCGTTCCCAGAATGCATCCCACCATCGGCGGTGCGCACGCAGCTTGCCCTCCGACGGAACAGCGTCGCTCGCCGCGGCACGATCACGGAGCGCAGCTGCAAACGCGCGTTCCTCCGGCGCCATCATCGTGAGCGCTGTGATACGCAGCGCATGCTGCGTGGCAGGCGAGATCGAGCGCAGCGATCGATCGCCGCTCGCGACGAGCCCATCGCCGGTCATCAGTGATCCGAACGTGCGAAACAGAATCGGGTCATCAAACGTCGGAAGCAGCGACGTCAGTCCCTGCAGCCAGAACGTGATCGGAATCGGGGTGCGGTCGTTGCGGTGATACCACACCAGTTCAGCGCCGCTTCGACCTGGGACGGGAGGCAGGAACGTGTCGGGTTCCGTGACGAGGGGCAGCGTCGGCGGGCGGTTCAGATCGAGGCAGAAGACATCGCTCCATGCGAGCTCCTGCACCGTGCGCGGCGCGAGGCGCCAGTGATCAAGCGTCGCAAGCAGTGTGGTGGGACTGCCGGTGGTGATGTCGACAATGAACTGTGGGTGGTTCGCATCGACGCGCACGCGAATTGATGTGTGCGACGAACCGTCGAGTTCGATCTCGATCTCGCCTTCGCGCAGATCCAGCCGCTGGCGAAAGGATGCGTCCGGCGCGAGCGGTGGATCAAGCTGCACTCGAACGAGTCCGAGCTTCAGCAGCCGCGCGTTCTCGTCCCAAGCATCCGACTTTGCAAGATACATCGAGAGCACGCCGTCGGCGGTGATCCACACGTTGGCGGCGAGATCACCATTTCCGATGGGCATCGAACCCTGGTCGTCTCGACTCGGCGTCGTCCATACCACGTCGCTTTCCGAAAGGGGATCGGCAGCCGGTGGACCGCTTCCAAGCGCAACCATCGCCAGAGCGAAGAGCAGCATGGAAACGAGTATCGTCGCTGTCGGAGATCTCCGCCAGAACTCCAATGGCATCTCATTGCGCCACTCTTCCGTACTATGCCGCGTCTCATGCAGACTCGGCTCCTGGAAGCGAATCTCGACGGCATCGTCGGTCCGACACACAATTACACCGGCTTGTCGTTGGGCAACCTGGCGAGCATCTCCAACGAGGGGAACATCTCGGCACCGCGCGAGGCGGTGAAGCAGGGACTGGCGAAAGCGGCGTTCGTCGCATCGCTTGGACTGCCCCAGGGATACCTGCCGCCGCATGAGCGTCCGCATGTGCCTTCGCTGCGCGCCCTCGGTTTCACCGGGTCCGATGCTGACGTCATCGCTCGCGCTGCGAAGGAAGACTTTCTGCTGTTCGCGCGCACCTGCAGCGCGTCGGCGATGTGGACAGCAAATGCCGCGACGGTTGCACCGTCGTGCGACAGCGGCGATCGCAAGGTGCATTTCACGCCGGCCAACCTGCGCTCGATGTTTCATCGCTCGATCGAGCCACCGACAACGGCACTGGCGTTGCGGGCGATTTTCGGCGACTCCTCGAAGTTTGTGCATCACGCACCTGTGCCGGCAACGGACTTGTTTGGTGACGAAGGCGCCGCGAATCACACGCGGCTTGCGGGCCAAGATCAGCGCGGCCTGCACCTCTTCGTCTACGGAAAGAGCGAGCGGGAAACGGATGCCCCGAAGCGTTTCCCGGCCCGCCAGTCGCTCAGCGCATCCCAGGCAGTTGCACGGCTTCATCAGCTCGACGGCGATCGCTGTGTGTTTGTGCGCCAGCGTCCCGATTCGATTGACCTTGGCGTGTTTCACAATGACGTGATCAGTATGGGAAGCGAGCGCGTGCTGTTCACGCATGAGCACGCATTTGTTGATCAGGCCACGGTGATGAACACGCTGCGCGAGCGCGTCAGCGGGCTCGTCCTGATCACCGTGCGCGCAAGTAATCTGAGTGTCGAACAGGCCGTCAAGAGCTATCTGTTCAACTCGCAGCTGATCTCGCCGGGCGATGGAACGATGGCGATCCTCGCGCCGATGGAATCGCGGGAGGACCCGCTCGTGCGTGCGACACTCGAAGGAATCATTGCCGACTCAGCCAATCCGATTCGAGCCGTCCACTACATGCAGCTGCGCGAGAGCATGCGGAATGGCGGCGGCCCCGCATGTCTGCGCCTGCGCGTGCCGCTGACGGCGGATGAACTCGCCGCGATGAATCCGAAGGCTCTGTACACGCCGCAGCGCCACGCGGAACTCCTTGCGTGGGCCGATCGAAACTATCGCGAGCAGCTCAGCTCCGCCGATCTCGCCGATCCGAAGCTGCTGGACGAAAGCCGTCGCGCGCTCGACGAACTCACGGTGATCCTTGGCCTCGGATCGATCTACGAGTTTCAGCGGTTGGGCCGATGAACCACTGGCTACCCAACTGGCGACCCAACTTGCGACCCAAGTGGGCTTCCCGGACACTGCGGCCATGACCATGCAGGACGCGGGGGCATCGGGGTCTTCCCCCCAGTCGCCGCACCACGACAGGCGCGTGACATTCGCGGTGATCGTCGCGGCACTCGGTTATTTCGTCGACATTTTCGATCTGCTGCTGTTCGCGATCGTGCGTATTCCAAGCCTGCAGAGCATCGGCGTCGTTCCGAGTGAGATCAAGACGGTCGGAATCCGACTCGACAATTACATTCAGACGACGGGCCTGATGATTGGCGGCATTTTCTGGGGCGTCCTCGCGGATCGTCGCGGTCGTCTCTCGGTGCTGTTCGGGTCGATTCTCTGCTACTCCACCGCGAATCTGCTGAACGCATTCATTGCCGACGTGCCGGTGGACTCGCCGCTGGCCTTTCTGCGGCATGTGGGTTTGGGCACGGCGCTCGCGCAGTACGAGGTGCTGCGGTTCCTCGCGGGCTTCGGACTCGCGGGCGAGCTCGGCGCCGGGGTCACGCTGGTTGCGGAACTGATGGGCAAGGAGCGGCGCGGGATTGGCACCACCATCGTCGCATCGGTCGGTGTGCTCGGAGCGGTATTCGCCGCGATCGTGGCCGAGTACTTCAGCTGGCGGACTGCGTATCTCATCGGTGGATCGCTGGGACTGGCGCTGCTCTTTCTGCGGGTCGGCGTCGTCGAGAGCGGCATGTTTGAATCGGCGCGAGCGCACGTTGCACCGGGGCGCGGCGCTGTCTGGAAGCTCTTCTGGCCGTGGAGCCGCTTCCGTCGCTACCTCGCCATCATCGCCATCGCGCTTCCTATCTGGTACGCGGTCGGCGTGCTCGTGAAGTATGCGCCGGAGATCGGGGCGTCGCTCGGTTGCCCGCCCGAAGCGATTCCGGCCCCGAATCGCGCGATCCTCTGGTGCTACCTCGGGCTCGCGTTCGGCGATCTTGCGAGCGGACTCACGAGTCAATGGCTTCGCTCACGTCGCGCTGCGGTGCTGCTGTTTCACGGATTCGTGACGATCGCGATTGCGCTGTACTTTCTTGCCGCGCCGCGCACGCTGGTGATGTCAACGCTCATTCTCCTCGGCCTCGGCGTTTCGATCGGCTACTGGGCGGTTTTCGTCACCATTGCTGCTGAGCAGTTCGGCACCAATCTCCGGGCTACAGCCGCCACCACCGCCCCAAATTTTGTGCGTTGGATCGGCGCGGCAGGAAGCGCGCTGGCCTGGCAGTTTCTTGAGAACTACATGCCCACATGGCAAGCGGCGGCGATCGTGGGTGTCGTCGTGATGGTGCTGGCCGTCGTCGCATGTCTGTCGCTCCGTGAGACGTTCGGCACTTCACTCGATTACATCGAGGAGTAGCGCTTCCATGATCCCGTTGCCGGAGCGAGGCGAAGCAGTCGCTATCGTGCGCCGCATGTTCCAATTGCTTCGAAGATGTTTCTCGTGTGCCGTGCTCTGTTTGGTGATGGTGGGCCTCGGGGGCTGCGGTGGCGCCCGGAGTGGCTCGTTCCTCGTCACCGTGAAGGATCGCGTGAGCGGTCAGCCGGTCGAAGGTGCCATCGTGGAAGTGGCAGCGAGCCGCGGGGTTTCGACCAGCCCAACGTCTGACGTGCGAACCGCGACCGACGGGCGCGGCGAAGGCGTCCTGCTCATGCCGGCCTGGGAGCGGATCGATCTCACCGTTCGGTTCGACGGCGGCACGGAGGTGTACAGCGTGGCGGGTTCAAGAATCCCAGCGTGGGATGCGCCGGCGAATGAGCGCGAAACGCCGGACGGAGGCGTGCGATTCATTAAGCGCGCGAGCGATGATACCATCGTCGGGCAGCCTGCGTTGCTCGTCACGCTGGTGCGCATTCGTTATGGCATCTAGCTAAGCCGCCGGCCAGTCTGAGCGGCGCGCGTGCGTATCTCCAAAAACAACATCGCCCGAGGTTTGAAGCTCGGGCGACCTGTCCGACCAGCGGAAGAGAGTTTCACTTCGAGAAGAGAGGCTGTCGAGAGACCGTGCTTGGGTGGGGGAGGGAGCACTTTGGGCCCGTGGTCGGGGCGGACCTACTGAGAGAATACGGAAAGTGTTGGCGAATGTTCGGTTCCGGCCGCGCTCCGGTGAAGATTTCCCTTTAAAACTGCGGATCCCGACACCCGGTTATCGCCCCGATGAAAGGAGGGGCCCGCGCAGCTGATCAGCCGTTTGGGCTCGCGTCAGCCAAGGCCGCCTTGAAGCGGGCCGAGACTTCACTCCAGTTCACGATGGTCCAGATCGCCTTCAGGTAGTCGGCCCGCAGGTTCTGATACTTGAGGTAGTACGCGTGCTCCCAGACGTCGATGCCGAAGATCGGCGTACCGGCCGCGGCATCGTGGTCCGATCCCATCAACGGACTGTCCTGATTGGGTGTGCTGGTCACGCCGAGCCTCTGTTCATCGGTCACGACGAGCCACGCCCAGCCCGAACCGAACCTCGCCATCGCGGCGGCAGTCATGTCTGCCTTCAATCGCTCCATCCCCGCAGCGCCGCCTGAAGCTGCCGGAAAATCCCGCTCAATTGCCCGACGGAGTTCATCCGACGGCTGACCGCCAGTGCCCGCCGGGCCGAGCACCGACCAGAACAGTGTGTGGTTCGCGTGACCTCCGCCATTGTTGCGGACCGCATTGTGCTTGTCGGCCGGCAGCGAGTCGATCTTGGCAATGAGGGATTCGATCGACGAGGCGCCCGGCGAAAGCGTTACCCCCTTCAACGCCGCGTTGAGGTTCTTCACGTACGCCGCGTGATGTTTGCCGTGATGCAGGCGCATCGTCGCCGCGTCAATCGCCGGCTCAAGGGCATCCGCTGGATACGGCAATGGCGCGAGCGTAAACGGGCCGTCGTTCTCCGCTTCGCCACGCTCAGCCGGCTTCGCCGGCGGAGTCGACTGGGCGAGGCCCGATGCTGCGGGCGCGGCCGCGAGGGCCGCCGCGGTTGCGAGGAACGAACGTCGATCGATCGTGGGCTTGAACACGGAATTCCTCCCTATGAGGGCATTGATTGCAGTCAGCGGAATGCTGAACGCTGTGGCTTCGCGAATGGAGGGTAGCGCAGTCGCTGCTGTTCAGGAAGCGACCGGTTCGCCGGACAACGGCCGGACGCAGGTTACGCCCAGATGCTGGTGGAGCGCTGCCGCGAGCGCGATACGTGACGCTTCGGTGCCGTGGTTCAGAATGACCTTCTGCGGGCGCGGCTCAATGCCTCCGAGCCATGCGATCAGATCAGGCTGGCCTCCATGACCGCTCAATCCTTCGACGTCATTGACCTTCGCGTTCACCTCGATGATCGCGCCGTTGATCTCGACCAGCTTGACGCCCCGCCGCAGTCCGTCGCCGAGTGAACCTGCCGGGTGATAGCCGGCCAGGATGACGCGGCAATCGGGCCGGTTCAGTCCCGCCGCAAAATGGTGCAGAATGGGACCTGCATCGCAGAAGCCGGCGCCGCTCAGAACGATTCCACCGCGGTGCAGGTCGCGCAGTGCAAGTGACTGATTGCGCGAGGTGAGGCGGTGCAGTTCGCGGCACTCAAGCGGCGAGCCGCCGGAATCGTAGATTTCGCGCACTGCCGGCGCGAGATGTTCGCGATGCTCGTGGAACGCGTCGGTGACGCGCACTGCCATCGCGGAGTCAAGATAGATATTCAATCCGCCCAGCGCCTGGCGCTTTGCAAGCCGCACAAGACGAAGGACGATCTGCTGGGCGCGGCCGACCGCAAATGTCGGAATCAGCACGCGTTCACTTCTCGCGCCCGCTTCCGCGAGGATAGTTTCGAACTGCTGCTCGGCGTCGGGGCGCTGATGTTTCGGCGCGAATCCGTTGGTGGACTCGATGACCACGATGTCGGCGCGGCGCGGCGACAGAGGCGGTTCGTGCAATTCGTTGTACTGCGGACCAAGGTCGCCGGAGCAGACGACGACACATTCGTCGATGCCGCGCCCGCACGTCAATTCAACGCTCGCGGCACCGAGCACGTGACCGGCGTTCAACAGCCGCAGCGACACATCAGGCGCGATCTGCTGCGGTGTTGCCCAACGGAGTGCGCGAACCATGGACATGGTCGATGTCACATGACTGTTGACAAACATGACGGGCGGCTCGGGCGTCGCAATCTTCGGGAGGTGGAGGGGATCGCCTTCGAAGATCGGTCGCGCGAACGGCGATGATCCGGTCTTCCACTCGTGGCGGCGCACCTGCTGGAGGCTGGCAGAGCCTCGAAGAATCCGCGGAAGAAGTTTCGCGGTCGCCTCGGTTGTCCAGATGTTCCCGGTAAAGCCGAGCGTCGCCAGCATCGGAACGCGGCCGCAGTGATCAATGTGGCCGTGCGTGAGCACGACTGCATCGACGCGCGGCCAGTCGAGCGGTGGCGGAGTCCGGTTGCGCAGCTCCTCTTCGTCGGTTCCCTGCATCATGCCGAAGTCGACGACGACGCGGCTGTGCTCAGTCTCGATGAGCGTGCACGAGCCGGTGACTTCGCCGGCAGCTCCATACAACGTGATGACGGGAAGTTTGGCCACGTGCTGAACTGAACTCCACTCTGTAAATCAACTGGTACAGGAAGAAATCGAGACGCGCATCATTCTGGACACTGCTCGAGGTCGAACACCTCGTTCATCGGAGTCCACCAGTCATGCTGGCCGGCTTCCGCGACCCTCGTCTGAAAGGTACGCATCCATGCATCCCATTGACGACAGCGCGGGTCGTTCGCATACGTCTGGAAATCACGGCTCGGGTCAAAGTCGTCGGGGGCTTCGAACCACATGAACAATCGTGTACCGAGCTGCCAGATCTGCATGCGATGAATTCCGATGGCCCGAAGTGCACTGACTACTTCCGGCCACACGGCCTGATGATGCCGGCGGTACTCGTTGATGATCTCGAGGTCGCTTTTCAGATCGAGTGTCTGCGCAAAGCTCTTCACGGAAGCGACCTCGCTGGACGGGACGGTACAGAAGCATTCAGGATAGCGGTTTGCCGCACAGCCATCGGGCCAACGGCATCATTCCGTATGATCGAGTTTGTGACCGGTGTGCTTCCGTATCTGGTGGTGACAGCAGCTCGCGCCGCTCAGGCGCGTGTGTTTGAAACACTGCTTCATGAGCGCGAGCGAGCAGGCGATCTGCGCGGCATTCGGTGGAGTGTGCTGGCGGATCCTCAGGGACGTCGCATCGGAAGCGGAACCGCGACAGCGCTCGCGCTCCTGCACGTGCTTCGCGGTGATGCGATGACAGGCGCCACCGTAACTCGACGGCTGCGGTCGCAGCGGGTCTTCATCATTCACTCGGGAGGCGACAGTCGCCGGCTTCCGGCATTTGCCGCGATCGGAAAGGCGTTCGCTCCAGTAGCGTCACTCCGCGCTTCAGGGCGTACCGCGTCGATATTCGATCATGTGCTCGACGATCTTCTGACACTGCCGGCGAGCGAAGCGGGGGACGTGATTGTCGCAAGCGGTGACGCCGTAGTGGGTGCAGGGCGCGAGGGCATTGCCCTGCACGGTGCGGGCGTCGTAGGAATCGCGCAGCGCGCTGCAGTGCTACGCGGATCGAAGCACGGCGTCTACGTGGTCGATGCGCGCGGACACGTCCGTGATTTTCTACAAAAGCCGTCGGAGGCCGCGGCTCGCGCCGCTGGCGCGATCCGTCGTGACCGGACTGTGATGATCGATACCGGCATCGTCCGTTTTGATCCGCAGGCGGCGGAGTCACTGCTGCGCGGGTTCGGAGTGGAGACGAAGACGCTGCGCGTGCGTCCTCGCGGACTGCTCGCACTCGCGACCGTGGGACGGGCGGGTCCGATTGATCTGTACGACCACGTGCTGGGAGCGTTCGTGCCGGGGCGATCGCCGCGCGACTATGCGGCGCGGTATGGCGAGTTGCGTGGTCCGCTCCAGACGCTTCGTTCAGCATGCGCACGGACACCGTTCACGATCCGTCGGTCAACGGGCGAGCGCTTCCTCCACATCGGATCGACGCGCGAATGTCTCGATCTGTATCTGCGCGACAAAGCGACATCGCGAGCCTTTCAACTTGATCCTCCGACGACGGGCGTCCGGCAGCTGGCTTCAGCGGGATGCGCCGTCACCGCTGGGAGGCACGCGACCGCCGCGATCGTCAACTGCGTCGGCACGCGGATCCGCGTGACTGGTGAGAACTTGATTGTCGGGATGAACGAGGTGCCGCACGTCGAACTTCCGCGCGGCTGGGGATGCGTGGCGCTTCCGATCGGGCCCCGCCGGTGGACGACCGTGCTGTTCCACGTCGATGACGACGGCAAGACGCCGTTGGCCGCGGGCGGCACCTTCGGCGGTGCACGCTTTGCGCGATGGTGTGACGATCATTCGATCAACCAGCGCACGTTCGGTTCGAGTGGGATGACGATCTGGGAGGCACCGCTGTGGACGGTCGAAGCAGTGCCGACTCCGCCAACGTGGATGACGCGGCCGTCCGCGGCGCCAGCGACATGGCGCCGCGCCCGCAGGTATTCCGTGGCGCAGCTGCTGGATGCGGTCGACCCAGAGCGGCTGGTCGCGCACGACGCGGCGATCGCAAGGCGCTCAGTGACCGACGATCCAGTCGCGGCGTTTCGCGACAATGGGTCGCTCGGCGTTGCTGCGCTGCGTGCGCACGCTACGGCAAAGGAGCTGTCGAGCACTGCAGCCGTTCTATCACGCGCGGCACACGCGGCACACGGCGCCTCGCCGTTCATCCGCGCACGGCTGCTCGCGGTCGCGGCCCGGCTCACGCGCGACATGCATCCGCGCGCGGCGGCGAGGC
Source organism: Phycisphaerae bacterium (assembly GCA_034439815.1). Lineage (GTDB taxonomy): Bacteria > Planctomycetota > Phycisphaerae > Phycisphaerales > SM1A02 > JAEUIT01. Next base: position 7,905 of record JAWXBD010000233.1, on the reverse strand, counting down.
TTCTGAATGATGCGCTGACGTCTGTCGGCGCAGCCGTCGCGGACGAGATTGAGCTGTCGCGACAGCCGCCGGTTGCCGCGATTCGGCCCGACGAAACGGTGTGGACGAGTGCGCCGGCGCGCATCGATCTCGCCGGTGGCTGGTCCGACACGCCGCCCATCTGTCACGAACGTGGCGGTGCCGTGGTGAACCTCGCCATCGACCTCGACGGTCGCCCGCCGGTGCATGCCATTGCGAAGCTCACAGCTGATCCTGTCATCAGGCTGCATTCAGTCGATCTCGGACTGACGCGGGTCTTTCGCACGAGCGCGCAGCTGTTCGATCACCGCGATCCGCATGATTGGTCAGCGCTCGCGAAGGCCGCGCTTCGGCTGGCGGGCATTGCTCCTCCGCGCCCTTCGATGAGACTCGATCGCTGGCTCTCGAGCTTCGGTGGCGGACTGTCGCTTGCGATGCTTGCGGCCGTTCCGAAAGGCTCCGGGCTCGGGACCTCGTCAATTCTCGGTGCTACCGTGCTGGCGTGTCTCGACCGTGTCACGGGACGCAACGTCACGAGCGACCGACTGATTGAACGCACGAGCGCGCTGGAACAGATGATTGCGACGCGCGGCGGGTGGCAGGACCAGATCGGCGGTATCGAACCGGGATGCAAGATTGCGCGCTCTGAGCCCGGTACTCCGCAGCGGCTGCGGATCGAACACATCGATCTCACCCCTGCATTCCAACGTGAATTGAGCGATCACGCCGTGCTGTGCTTCACCGGCGTCCGTCGGATGGCGCGTGACATTCTCCAGCGTGTTGTCGAGCGGTATCTCGTGCGGGATGCCGACATGCTCGGGACCATCGCCGGTCTCAAGCAGAACGCAGAATCGATGCGCATGGCGCTGCAAGCTGGAGATCTCGATGCGTTTGCTAGGGAACTTCACGTGTGTCGAACGCTGAAGACGAGGATTGATCCTCTGGCGACGACACCTGCAATCGAAGCGATGGTGGCACCACTGGGACGGCAGTTGCGGGCATGGGCGCTCCCGGGTGCGGGAGGCGGAGGCTTCTTCTTTTTCGTCGCGCGCTCACCGCGCGATGCGCGTGCGATTCGCGCCCGCTTTGCCGCATCGCCGCCGCATCCGCTCGCGCGGACCGTTGACTGGTCCATTGCGTTGCGCGGAATCCGGTGTGGCAGCGTGTGATGAAAATCGGGAGGCCGCCGAGACCGAAGCCTGGCAACCTCCCGACTCAGAGAGGACGTGGGTGCAACGCGGCTTGATGTGCGCAGTGGGCACGCGAGCCGTGTGCCCAGCATACGCGGTTCTGGCGAACGCCTCCATAACAACGCAGATCTGTTTCGCCGGGGGAATCGAGGAAGCGGTCGCCGAGGGCGGCATTGTCCTACCGGACTGTACCGCAGAGCGAGATCCGTCCGATATGCCACAGTGCGTTTCCCGTCCACCGCTTCCGCTCCCACCGCAGCAATGAACGAAACCCGCCTGCCCTTTCGCGATCGACTCGTCGGCAGGATGTTGCTCTTGGGCGTGCTTCCGACGGTTCTCGTGGTCGGCCTGATCATCGGCGGCAACTTGCTTCGCGCGTACCGCGCGTTCGAGGTGCGCGCGGAGTGGGACATCATGCAGGCGACCCGTGAGGCGGCGGCGGAGATCGATGCCCAGAGCCAAAAGATGGCGGTACTCGCAGCGACACTCGGTCGCGCGCAGAGCAGCGGCGGCATGTTCGGTCGTCGAGCAGAGACGTTGCTGCTTTTAAAGCAGCTCACCGAGTCCGAGGCCGACGTACAGGGGGCATATATTGTCTACCAGCCAAACGCCGACGGCGCCGACGCCGCATCGCTCCTTTCGCTGCCCCCCGAGTCGATGGATCTGCGTGGACGTTTCGTTCCGTATTGGCGCAAGGATCCGAGCCGCCCCGAGGGTGTTCGGCTCGAACCACGTGTCAGCATGGACGATCCTGACTACCTCTATTACCTCGAGCCGAAGCGGCTTGCGGAGCGAGAGGCCAAGCAGGAGGTCGTGTTCACGAAGCCGTATTTCTACGAATCCGCAGCAATGATCGAGCAGGTGTTCCCGATCGTCGTCGATGGCAGGTTCGTCGGTGTGGCCGGGGTGGACCGTTCGCTTGAAACGATCGACGGAACGCTCGCGCCGATTGCGGATCGACTCGGCGGCGACATCCTGCTCGCCACGCGCGGACTGTTCATCGCATCCACAACGGATATTGGCCGCAAGGAGAACGAGCAGCTCAAGACCACATCCGTTGTCGACAGTCCGTTTCGGCGGCTGATGCTGACGCACACCACCGGCCCGGGCGATGTGCGGGTCGTTCGCGGAATCGATCCTGTACTCGGCACGGAGTACTTCTACGGCGTCGCAGAACTTGAGCACGGTGGATGGACGCTGCTGCTCCGAAAACCGACGGCGCAGTTTGTTGCGGAGCTCTGGAAGCTGCTCGGCCTCAATGTCCTGAGCGGACTGATTGGCGTGACGATCATCGCAGTGATTCTGATAGCCATTGCCCGCGGCGTCGGTCGGCGTCTGGATGTCGCAGTGCTTGCGGCATCGCGTGTGGCAGATGGAGATCTCGCGCATCCGGTGCCGATCGCGAGCGCGCGCGATGAGTCAGGCGTGCTCCTCGACAGCTTCCGCAAGATGGCAGAGAACCTCAACCGCATCGTCGGTCAGGTGCGCCATGCGAGCATCCAGATCAATTCGACGTCGACCGAACTTGCCGCCGCCAGCCGGGAGCAGGAGGCAACCATCGCCAGCTTCGGTGCCTCAACCACGCAGATTGGTGCCGCGACGCGCGAGATCTCGGCAACCGGCGAGGAACTGCTCCGGACTATGCAGGTGATCTCTGAGAGCGCACTGGGTGCTGGCCAGAAGGCACAAGACAGTCGTGAAGGGATTGAATCGATGCGGACCTCGATGAATCGGCTCGAACATGCGGCTCACAATGTCGCGTCGCGGCTCGGTGCGATCAACGAGAAGGCACAGGGAATCAACGCCATCGTTGCGGCGATTACGAAAGTCGCCGATCAGACCAATCTGCTCTCAGTGAACGCGGCCATCGAAGCTGAGAAGGCCGGGGAGTTTGGCCTGGGTTTCCTTGTCGTTGCGCGCGAGATCCGACGGCTTGCTGATCAGACTGCGTCGGCGACGCTCGACATCGAACGCATGATTCGACAGACGCAATCCGCCGTCGGATCCGGCGTGATGGAGATGGACAAGTTCGGCGAATCGTTGCACGCCGTGCAGGCGGATGTCGACCGAGTCAGCGGACATCTGCAGGGGATCGTCAGTCATGTCGAGGACGACACCCTCCGCGTCGTGCAGGTCACTGAGGGAATGCGCAATCAGGCAGCGGGAGCGAAACAGATCGACGAGGCCATGCGGACGCTGAACGCCGGAGCGAGGCAGACGCTCCAGTCCGCTTCGGAATTTGGCCGTGCAGCCAGCGATCTTCAGCAAGCCATCGCTGTGCTCAAGACCACGGTCTCTATCATCAAGCTTCGTGACTGACTGGCTGGCTGTTCCTGTTCGAGCATCGATGCAAGCATGCGGGCTCTCGTGTTTGACACCCAGCTTCCGGACGGCCCGCGCCGATGGGCGATCGGCTGCAGCGCCATTGTCGAGCTGCTGCCCGTGGTGTCGTGGCGACCGGTCTCGGGATCGCCTCCATGGACCTTGGGGTTGTTCGAACGAAAGCGTCTGCTGATGCCGCTGATCGATCTGTCGGTTCGACTCGGAGGTCCACCGGCCGCTCTGCGATTGGGTTCGCGTATCTTGCTCGTGTACCTCGCGCCGGAGCGCGCCGACGCCGGCAGTCCCGTGGGCCGACTGGCCGGACTGGGCGGACTGCTGGTCGAGTCGATGCTGGGACTGGAAACGATTGACTGGACGACAGACGGCGCGCACGCGGGATTCGCATGTGCCCTCGATTCACCATTTGGCCCCTTGGTGTCGCACGACGGAACCACAGTGCAGCTATTGCACACGGAACGACTGCTCAACGGTGACGAGCGTGCGTTGCTGTTTCCGGAGTCGGGACGTTCGGCGGCGCTTGCCGAATGACGCGCTTTCCTTTGACTCGCAACTGGCTGCGCACGCGGGCGCGAATCGAGCCTGCGCTGCTCACTGCGCGATCCTTTGAAGACGCTGTCTCCACACGCTGCCGTGAGCTCGCGCTCGACGGTGCCGATGAAGGCGACGCGGCCTACGCAATCCGCATTGAGCGGGATCCAGCTGAGGCTGCGAAGGTGCGGACGCTCGTTTCGGTGCCGGAGAGCTGGCTGTTTCGAGGGCGGGCTTCGTTCGAGCTGCTGCGCGCGCGGCTGATGACACTTCGCGTACAAGGGCGCACGGACATTCGCATGCTGAGTGCGGGATGCGCTCAGGGCGCGGAGCCGATCTCCATGGCGGTGACGGCGCTCGCCACCGGATTTGTCCCCGAAGCGTGCACGGTGGATGCGGTCGACATCGAGCCGGTGCTGTCGGGCGCGTTGGCCCACGGCCGCTTTTCAGGAATGGCTGCGCGCGAGTCCATTCCACTGTGGGCTGAACAGTGGTTCAGCAGGCGGGACGGAGACACGATCGTGCATGCCGAGGCGCGGGAGGTTGTGCGTCCCGAGCGCGCCGATCTGTTCACCTGGATCCCCAAAGTTGAGTACGACATTCTGTTCTGTCGCAATGTGTTCATTTATCTCGCGCGCGAGGGGAGGATCGAGCTTCTCACGAAATTCGCGAAGTGGCTTGCACCGGACGGGCTGCTGATCCTTGGACACGCCGATGCCGGATTTGAAGTCAGCGACGCATTTCATTCGACGGGTCCCTCCGATGCCTTCGCGTACGCGCCTGGTCCTCCGCTCGAGCGGGCAGCGCCTGCCGTGCGCGACGCGCCACCCGTTGCACGCACTGCGGCCCGTCCGCTCGATCGAACGATTGCTCGCGCGTCGCCTCCCGCTGCGCTCCCTGCAGCGTCGGTAGTCACGCTGCGCGAGTGTCGTGAGCTCGCAGCACACGGGCGGGTTCCGGAGGCGGAGCGAGCGCTCGTCGCTCTGCTCGCTCGACAGCCCGATCTCGTCGAAGGTCACTGCTTGCACGGAGAACTTCTGCTTCGGCGTGACGCGAAGCTTCCAGCAGAAGAGGCCCTGCGCCGCGCACTCTATCTCGATCCCCAGTGCGAGGACGCGCTGATGCGACTCGCGCACATCGCAGACCGCGGGGGACGGCGTGATCTCGCCGCGCGGTATCGCGCGCGGGCCATGGAGGCGCATCTGCGTTCAGAGGGGAACGGTTAACATCATTGCCTGTGCCGTACCCCGTGCCGTATGCCAAGATGCTGATTCCCGGCTGTCCGCGACCGACCTTTGCGGGACGGGTGCGAGGATGACCGACCCCATTCCCATGGGAAGCCGCCGTTTGCACAAGCGCATCCGTCAAGACGATCACGTCGGTCTACTGACCGACGCCGATGAGCGCGATGTGGTGGAGCGCTTGCGCACGCTGCTTCAGCGCCCGATTTCAAACGAAGACCTTGCCGAGAACACGCGCATGGTCGCTGCGGTGCCGCAGGATAACGATCGCTTTTCAACGAGTCTCCTGCTCTTTGCGATCGGGGACGAGCGGCTCGCAGTGGATGTCGCGTTCGCCGGACGCGTCGTGACCACGAGGCCGGTGCATTCCATACCGCACCGGTCGAACGACGTCTTTGCCGGCATCTGCAACGTGAACGGCGAGCTGCTCCCGGTTGCCCGGCTCGATCGACTGCTTGGGATCCCCGTCGCGTCGTCCGTGGGTGTGGCCGCTGGAGAGCGCCGGCTTGTCGTGATTGGCGGTGCGGACGCGCACTGGGCCGTGACTGTCGACCGCGTTCATGGCATTCATCGATTCGATGCAACCACATTTCTCGCGCCCCCGTCGACCGTCGCGCGGGCGCTTGACGGGATCACGCGCGAACTCGTGCCCCTGGACGACGGTGCTCTCGCAGCGCGACTCAACGTCACCCGACTCGCATCGGCGCTGGAGCGGGCTCTCGTATGACCACTTCAGACGCAAGCGGCGACGACAGGATCGAGCCGTTCGGCGGCGGTTTTTCCATGTTCGAGCTGTTCCGCTCTGAAGCGGAAACGCACAGCAGGACGATGAGCGAGGGACTTCTCGCGCTCGAAACCCGTCCCGATGATCTTGCCGCGCTCGAGCCACTGATGCGCGCTGCGCACTCCATCAAAGGCGCGGCGCGCATCATCGGAGTGGATGCGGCAGTCCGCCTGGCGCATGCGATGGAGGACGTCTTCGTCGCCGGGCAGAAGGGGCGGGAGCGCCTTGCCACGCCCCGCATCGATCAGCTCCTCGCTGCCACCGACGTTCTCGCGAAACTCGCTGGCGTCACGGAAGCGCAGCTGCCTCTTTGGACGACCGATCACGAGGAAGCGATCGATGCGCTGGTAAAGGCACTGAGCGCAGCTCCGCCAGCGCCGAAAGAACCGGCGAAGCCCACGACGGCTGTACCGCAGCCTGGGATTGAGCCGCAGCCTGCCACGCCTGCGCCTTCACCAGCAGCTCCGGGCACGGGCGTCGATTCCAAATCCGTCCGCCTCAGCGCTGAAGCGATTGATCGCATGATGCGGCTCGCGGGCGAGATGACCATTGAAAGCCGGCGCGTCGAGTGGGCACGTGATCCGATGCAGTCGATCAAGGCGCAGCTGCTCGACCTTGCCGAGGTGCTGGAGCGGCTCGAAGAAGAGATCGGTGCGCGTCCCCGTCTCGCTGTCGCCCGCGATCGGACACACCGGATCGTGTCGAGCGTGGTGCAACAGCTCGAGACTTCCGAAGAGCTTGCGCGTCGGCTCGAAGAGGTATCAACCGCGCTGTATCACGCGACGCTTGGAAGTCGCATGCGCCCGTTCGGCGAGGTGGCTGCGGGATTCCCACGGCTCGTGCGCGATCTTGCAAAAGAGCTCGAAAAAACGGCGCGTTTCGAATTGATCGGCGCCAGCGTGCCGGTCGATCGTGACATCCTGGCGAAGCTCGAAGCGCCGATCAATCACATGCTCCGCAATGCGGTCGACCATGCGGTCGAAGCGCCTGCAGTCCGCGTGGCGGCAGGAAAGGATCCGACTGCGCGAATACGTCTGGAAGCGATGCATCATGCCGGTCAACTGGTCGTGAAGGTGTGGGATGACGGTGCCGGGATTGATCCGGAGCGCATCCGTCAGAAGGTGATCGCGCGCGGCCTAAGCACATCTGAAGTTGCAGGACGCCTCACGAGCGCGGAGCTCCTTGAGTTTCTATTCCTTCCCGGCTTCTCGACAGCCTCAGTCGTGACGGAGATCTCCGGCCGCGGCGTCGGGCTCGATGTCGTCCAGTCGACCGCTCGCGATGTGGGAGGAACTGCCTCGATCGAGTCGACGCTCGGTCGCGGCACTACGTTTCGGCTGGAAGTCCCGGTCTCCCTCAGCGTCATGCGCGCCGCCGTCGTCGATATCGGCGGCGAGCCCTATGCGTTTCCGCTCGCACGACTCGAACGCGTCGTGAGGATGCCGCACGACGCTCTCAGCACGATCGAGGGGCGTCAGCAGTTTTTGCTCGACGGAAAGTCGGTCGGACTCGTCGATGCGGCGCGCGTGCTCGATGTGAAGCCCGGTGAACGAAGCGAAGATGTCGCCAGCGTGATGGTCGTGGCACACGGACGCGGCGCCGACGAGGAGTGGTACGGACTGCTCGTTGACCGCTTCGCCGGCGAGAGCGATCTCGTGGTGCGTGCGCTCGATGCCCGGCTGGGCAAGGTTCCGCACATTGCAGCAGCGTCGCTGCTAGCCACCGGTGAGCCGCTGCTGATCGTCGATGTCGATGACCTTGTGCAGTCGGTGCGGCAGTTCCTGTCGGATGGTCGATTGCG
>JAWXBD010000232.1:0-19762 GCA_034439815.1 Phycisphaerae bacterium | reverse complement strand
GGCGGCGGCAATGATGCGACGGGCGTCTGCGAGCGTAACCATCGGGGCGATTCCTTCGAGGCGTGAGGGCGTGCAAATCGGCGATGAGGAACGCGGAGCGTACACGGAGCTCTGCGCAGGAGCGATCTGCGTGTACCTTTCGCCCACCATGGCCGACCCCGACCAGACACCGGCACCGTTTACGTACACACCGCCGCCGCTCGACCGCACGTCGGCCCAATTGACAATTCGCGCGCTCGCGACAGGCATGACGCTGGGCGCGACGCTCTCGATATGCAACGTCTACCTCGGCCTCAAGATCGGCTGGGGCACCAACATGTCGGTGACGGGCATTCTGCTGGCCTTCGCCTTCTGGTACGTCATCTCCGTCGTGCTCGGGCCGATGCGCGGGCGCTTCACGCTTCTTGAGAACAACATCAATCAGTCGGCGTGCTCGGCTGCGGCAGCGGTGTCGAGCGCCGGTCTCGTCGCTCCGATTCCCGCGTGGACCATCATGACGGGCGAGCGGCTCCCCTGGCACCTGCTTGCCGTCTGGGTCTTCGCCGTCTGTCTCGTCGGCATCACGGTCGCCACCGGGCTTCGCCGGCAGATGATCATCGTCGACAAGCTGCCCTTCCCCAGCGGCATCGCGTGCGCCAAGACGCTCACGGAAATTTATAGCCATGGACGCGAAGCACTGCAGCGCGTCGCCATGATGCTCCTCGCCGCCGTTGCCGCCGGCGGCATGAAGCTTCTCGACATCACGAAAGTGCTGACCGCCTGGCCGCTGCCATTCACCATCCGCGGCGCCGACGCAAAGTCACTCTCGTTTGAAGTCGAGCCGAGCTTTCTCATGGTCGGCGTGGGCGGACTCATCGGCTTCCGCGCCGGCGCCTCGATGCTGCTCGGCGCGATTCTCGGATGGCTGCTGCTCGCGCCGATCGCGCTCGAACGGAACTGGGCCGAACTTACCGCGCGCGAGCGCTTCACCGCGCTGCCGGAGGGAGTCACTCTTCCAGCAGACGGCAGGCTGCAGTTCCGCGCCGGTCTGCAGCGCCTGGACTACCGCGGCATCATGACCGCCGCCGAGCGCGACCGGCTGCTGAACCTCTCGGACGACGCAGCATGGACTGCGGCAATCTCGCGCTTGGCGCTGGCGTCCGATCGCGACGGGGCGATGGCCGGCAGCACGTGGTCGACCGTGGTGCGCCAGCCCGCGGCGGCGCCGCCTGCGGAAGTTCTGCCCGACGTCACGCCCGTTGTACCTGCTGATCTCGCAGCCATCGTGCGGGCCGATGAAGATGCACTCGTCGTCATCGGCGCACTGACAGAGGAGCAGTCGACCACGCTCGTCGGTGCGAACCGTTGGCTTGCCGGCGACAACGAGGCTCTTGATGCTGCGGCGAGCCGGATAAGCACGGCATCGAAGATCCGATCGACGGCACCGAACTTCAGCGATCTCCTCAACTGGATGATCTGGCCCGGTGTGACGCTGATGGTGGTCTCGAGCCTCGTCTCATTTTCCTTCTCGTGGCGATCGATGCTGCGGGCATTTCGCGGCTCAGCAAGCGGCGGCCTAGGCGAGGCAACCGATGAGGGCGATCTGCCGAGACGATGGTTCATCGGCGGATGCGCAGTGGCGCTGGTCGCTGCGGTGACGTGTCAGACCCTGATCTTCGGCATCTCGTGGTGGGCGGCCACGCTTGCCGTCCTCCTGTCCTTCGTGCTCGCGGTGGTTGCGTCGCGCGTCTCCGGCGAGACCAACATCACACCAATCGGTCCGATGGGGAAGGTCACGCAGCTCATCTTCGGTGTGCTCTCGCCGAACAGCGCAGTCGCCAATCTGATGACTGCGAATGTGACGGGCGGCGCGTCGAGTCAGTGCGCCGATCTGATGCACGATTTCAAGTGCGGCCACATGCTCGGCGCCAGTCCGCGCAAGCAGTTCGTGGCGCAGGTCGGCGGGGCTTTGGCCGGCGCGATGGCCGGATCGCTCTTCTACATGATCCTCATTCCCGATCCAGCGCGGCAACTGCTGACCGAAGAATGGGCCGCCCCCGCCGTCGCCGCATGGAAAGCTGTCGCCGAAGTGTTCCTCGTCGGTCTCGATGGACTTCCCAAGCACGCACCGGTCGCGATGTTGATCGCAGCGATCGTCGGCATCGCGCTGCCGATTCTCGAACAGGTCCTGCCGCGCAGGATGAAGCAGTATCTGCCGAGCGCGTCGAGCCTCGGTCTGGCCTTCGTGATCAATGCGAAATTCGCGATGGCGCTGTTCGCCGGTGCGACGATCGCGTGGTTCCTTGCCAAGTTCATTCCATCATGGACGGGACGCTTCCTGGTGACAATCTGCGCCGGAATCGTCGTCGGCGACAGTCTCGTCGGCGCAGGCGACGCGGTGTTCAAGGTGATCGAGGGACTGTTTTGAAGTGAGAAGGAAGAAGGAAGAAGGAAGGAGTCGGAAGTCCTTTACTTCCAGTTGCCTTGAACTCGGCGCAACACTGCCGTTGCGTCCATCGACCGCTGCGTCGCGTCGGTTCCGGTCGCGTGGACCCGCAGGATTCGGGCGTTGTCTGCGAAGCTTGTCGGCAGCCTGACACGAAACGCTCCATCGCGCACGTCGCCCGTGCCGTGCCACAGCACTCGCGCGTTGGCGATGGGGTAGTTGTGTGCGGCTCGCGCTTCGAGGTCGTCGCCCGCGACAGCAGCCTGCAGTTCGGCGGCGCGGGCCGAGTCGCCGCGCGCCGTTTCGATGGTCACCGTGACAGTGCCGCTCTGCATGTGATCGACGTGTCCTTCGAGCGCACCGCCGTCGACGCGCAGCGATGACATCGCGGCGCCAGGCGCCGCAACGCGCAGCATGGGATCGCCGAGCAGCACGTACATCCGGACGTGCATCAGCTGCAGCTCCTCGAGCGAGGAGTGCCAGCGCGTGAGAGCAGCGATGGGACGCGCAATGCTGTCGAGCCGCCGGTCCGAGCGATCGGTGCGAAGCATCGCGCGCCGCGCCCGCCGGTCGATCTCGCCGAGCGGCAGTTCCGGATGGGCGATGAGTTCGCGGGTGAACTCCTTCTGCATGAGCGCGTTGCCGTACGGATGCGTCGGACGTGTGCCGGCAATCACCGCGATCGGACCGTCGCTGTGCTTCAGCATCGTCTCGGCGATGCAGTCGCGCCGTCGGCCTTGGTGATCCGCAAGATCAAACCAGCCGGTCGAACAGCAGCTCATCAGCGCCAGTGGGATCCGCCCGTCGCACGCCGGAAGGCGCTCCAGCGCAGCGCCGCGCAGGATCGCGGTCTTTCGCGCTGCGCCGTCGATGCTCCATCGCAACGTGTCGACGCCCTGCGCGTGGCCGTGACCGACGTAATTAAAGAGGAGCGCCGCTTCGCTGAGCCGCGCCAGCGCCGTCTCCTCCAGCTGCGACGGCGGTGGGCACCAGGGCGAGTCGGCCTTCGCGTACGTCAACGTGATGTCGAACGTGTCCGGCACAAACGTGTCGAGAAACGCGCGGAACAGCGACTCGAGCAGTGCGTCGAAATCACCGAAGCGGCCTTCGCCGGCGACGTAGTTGATGCGCCGCCGCCAAGGCCCGGCCGGCGCCTCCTGCTCGTAGCGCCGGATCTTCGCGAGCACCCGCATCGCTTCGTCCGGTGTCGCGACGGCAACCCGGCCGACGGCAATCATGCGCCGTTCGTCTTTCGGATCAGGGAGCGCATACGGATGATCGCTCGCGAACTGTGCTTCGCCGCCTGGCAGCAGCACAGGATCCGGCTGATCGAAGTAGAACGTCGGAATCGCATCCGTGCCGACATCGCCGAGGAGCAGCACTGCCGTGAGCTCGTTCTCGTCGACGGGCCGAGCCGCGACGAGCGCGTGAATCGCCGTGTGGAGCGACTCGGCCGTCGCGTCACGCGGTGCAGCAACGAGCGCGATCTCCCAACCCTGACTGCGGCGGTAGTCCCGCCAGGCCTTGGCCGGTTCGAGAAGATCGGCAGTGTGCGCGATGACTGCGAACCGCGGGCGGTCCGCGAGGACCGCGCGCGATGGCGTCGCAGCAACCGCGATGCACGCCACCAGCAGGAAACGCCAAGGAGCTGCCACGCAAACAAGAGTACCCGCTGCGTGCTTTTAGGTGAATCGCAGGATGTCCAACGTCGGCGCTCTGCCGTCTCCTGCACTTTTCCAGGAAGCGAGCAACGCATGACCATCCCCCGGCATCAGGACGGACACGCCACACATCCCGTGCACGAGCACGAGTCGCTCTGGACCGCCACCGTTTCGATGCCGCACTTCGCACCGCTCGCCGGTGACGTCGAGGCGGATGTCTGTGTCATCGGCGGCGGCATCGCCGGCCTGACCACCGCCTACCTTCTCACGCAGGCCGGGAAATCGGTGGTCCTGCTCGACGACGGACCGCTCGCGGGCGGGATGACCGGTGTGACGACCGCGCATCTTTCGAATGCCCTCGATGATCGCTACGTCGAGATCGAACGCGTGCACGGCGTGGACGGCGCGCGGCTCGCTGCGGCGAGTCACACCGCGGCGATCGATCGCATCGACGCGATCGTCAAAGCCGAGCACATTCACTGCGACTTCGAGCGCGTCGATGGTTTTCTCTTTCTTGGTCCCGACGACTCGCACAACGGGGAAGAGCTGCTCGATCGCGAGCTGGCCGCCGCGCATCGCGCCGGGCTCGTCGGCGTCGAGAAGCTGCCGCGCGTGCCGGTCGGCGCGACCGGCGCCGCATTGGGCCCCTGCCTGCGCTTTCCGCGGCAGGCACAGTTTCATCCGCTGAAGTATTGCGCCGCGCTTGCAGCCGCCATTGAGCGCGCGAGCGGGCGGATCTTCACCCACACGCATGCCGACAGCATCGATGCCGGTCCGCCTGCACGCATCAAAGCCGGCTCGTTCACCGTCGTTTCCCATGCCGTGGTCGTCGCGACGAACTCGCCGATCAACGATCTCGTCGCCGTGCACACGAAGCAGGCCCCGTACATGAGCTACGTGATCGGCGCCCGCGTGCCGCGCGGATCCGTCGCACGATCGCTGTACTGGGACACGCATGATCCATATCACTACGTCCGTGTGCAGCCGGGTCCCGAGAGCGCGCAGCACGATCTGCTCATCGTCGGAGGCGAGGATCACAAATCAGGTCAGGCGGACGACACGCAGGAGCGGCACGCGCGACTTGAAGCGTGGGCACGCGCCCGCTTTCCGATCGTCGACGGCGGGCACGCCATCGAATGCCGCTGGGCCGGTCAGGTCATGGAGACGATTGACGGACTCGCGTTCATCGGAAGGAATCCGCTCGACAAGGAGAACATCTACATCGTCACCGGCGATTCCGGCATGGGCATGACCCACGGAACGATCGCGGGGATTCTGCTCATGGATCTCCTCCTGGGCCGCGAGAATCCGTGGACGACGCTCTACGACCCAAGCCGTAAATCGCTGCGCGCGGGCGGCACGTATATGAAAGAAGCGGCAAACATGGCCGCGCAGTACGTCGACTGGGTCACGGGTGGCGACGTCGCATCGACGGAGGAGATACGCAACAACTCCGGCGCCATCGTTCGGCGCGGCCTCGTGAAACTCGCGGTCTATCGCGACGAGCACGGCACGCTGCATGAGCGGTCGGCCGTGTGTCCCCACCTAGGGTGCATTGTCGGCTGGAACGCGAGCGAAAAGACCTGGGACTGCCCCTGCCACGGATCCCGCTTCGACAAGCTCGGCCGCGTCATCAACGGGCCGTCCAATCGCGACCTCACGACGCCGGGTGCATGAAGCGCGTACGCTGCGCGCATGATCCGGACGAAGCTCCGACCGCGACCGTTTTCCGCAGCCGTCTGCTGCGCCGCCTTCATACTGGCCTGCGGGGGATGTTTCCGCCCTGAGCGGCGCGTCCTCGAATACCACGGACTCTCCGTCGGCGGTGGCCGGACGTCGAGTGATCCGCTCGTCTTCGACTGGGTCGCCGTCGACTTCACGCAGCGGGACGGCGCATGGCGCGACACGGAGATCGTGCTCGATGACGGCTCGGCCCTGCGGCTCGGCTCGCTCACATCGGCGGATCTCGCCGACGGCGAGGTCGCCGACGAGATTGCCGACTTCGAGTCGGGGCACATGAACGTCGATACGAGCGACGAGGACTGGATCCGGTTCCCGCGCTCGCCGTCGAATCGCTTCTATCTTTTTCGCGTCGAAGAAGGCGCGCTCGTCTCGATGTACACGCAGGGCATTCCGCCGGCACCGCACGCGACTTCAGGACCGCGCGCCGCGGCGTTTCGCACCAAAGACGGCGACATCATCCCGCTGCCGATGTCGCAGGAAGCAGCAACCGAGCTGTGGGGATTCCCGCAGTTCATACGGAAGAAGCGCGCGTTCAGCAGCTGGTGAGGGAGAAGTATGAAGGAAGAAGGATGAAGGAAGCGTCAGCGCAGCGCCGCACGCCTTTCGCCACTTCGTAATTCATCCTTCTGCCTTCATACTTCAAACTTCACTCGTTCCCCCACGCGCCGAGCAAGATCGCGAGATCGGCGCCGTCGACCTCGCCGTCGCCGTTGATATCCGGCTCCGGTGCAGCCCGCAAAGCTGCCGCCCAGCGGACTCTGCAAGGTGACGCCGGGTGCGGCATCATCGAGACGTACGTCGAGGCGTACGGTGAAGTATCCGCCCATCGTCCATGCACCGTTGATGTCGCGCCCATCCAGATGAAGCCGCCCGCGTCTTCGTACATCGAGTACATGGGCTCGTTGCCAGCCCACGGATTTGGTTCCGAGAGATCGTTGTGATTGCCCCAGTTTCGCCAGCGGGTCGGGTTGTCCTTCGCGACATCCCATCCCTCCATGCGCGAGAGGCCACCTTCACCGGTCGCGAACCACATGTTGCCGGACGCGTCGCGCTGAATGTTGTCAACGAAGTAGTCGGGCAGTCCGCTGTTGTATGTGTTCATCCGCTCGAGCAGCGTGCCGTCGTCGGTGTAGTGACGAACTGTGCCGAGCGTGCCGTTGCCGTCGTGAAACGTCCACGTGCGACCGTCAAACTCGGCGAAGCCCGAGAGCACCTCGTTGTTGACATAGACCGTGCCGCTCGCGCCGACATGCACGCTGCCGGGCGCGTTCCACGGCGGCGCCCACGGCAGTTCGGCACCGACCGTGTACTTGGTCCAGGCTTCGGTGACAGGATTGAACTGCAAGAGCGCCCCGTTGGAGCTCTGCACGTTGGCGTTCACGAGCCACAGATTGCCTTGGGCATCAAAGTCCATCGATCTGATGCCGTTGACGACGAAGGGCGCGTTCGCCATCGTGTACGTGAAGAACTGTTCGCTCGCGGGGGCAAATCGATCAAAACGGCTGAGGCCTGCCTGACTCGCGATCCATGCCACGCCACCAGCGTCGAACTCGACGTCGGCGACATACACCGATGGAATCGGATAGTCGACGTTCGACCACACACGCCACGCACCGCTGTCGAACCCGCCACCAGGAAGCTGCACGTACGACAGCTCGTCAATCGGCAGCATGGCAAGACCGCCCTCGCCCCAAAACGGCCAGCGACCAAACACCCACAGGTTGCCTCGCGGGTCAAACGTCATCACCCGCGCCTCTTCGCCTGGGACGCCTGTGTTGCTCGGTTTGATGATGGTGATGTCGGCGTTCTGGCCGGCGGAGGCGGCGGTCCCGACGAGACTCTCCGAACCAGTGAGACAGGCGAGAAAAGCGAAACACGCGCGTGGCAGCACGCGCCCGACACGTTGTTGATCAACCATAGTGTTTCCTCGAAGCTCTTCCGCGCAGTGCTTCGTCCCAGTGCTTCGTCCCAGTGCTTCGTCCCAGTGCTTCGTCGCAGCGGGAAGATCTCGTGAGTAGAGCATCGGTCCGCGCCTGCAGATGCAAGCACGGACACGAATCTGCGCGGCACACGGCTGATTCAGCGGCGCTCGACCAGGCGCGCCAGCATCTTCGCCAGACAATCCATCTCGAGCTGTACAGAGTCGCCCACGATGCGCTCTCCGAGCGTCGTCCGCGCGAGCGTCTCAGGAATCAGGCAGACATCGACCGTGTTGCCGCCATCCTCCAGATCCGCAACCGTCAGCGAGACGCCGTCGATAGAGATCGAGCCTTTGGGATGCGCGTAGCGCATCAGCTCGGGCGGCAGTTCGATCCGCAGGCGCCACTCGCCCTCGCGATTTCCTGTCGCTGCGACGCGGCCAAGACCGTCGACATGCCCTTGCACGATGTGACCGCCGAGCAGCGTGAGCGGCGTCGCGGATCGCTCGAGATTGACGCGCGTGCCGACTTCGCAGCGTCCAAGCGCGGTCACACGGAGCGTCTGATGGATGACGTCGAAGCTCAGGAGGGTGGAACCCAGACTGGGTCCCAGACTGGGTCCCATACTGGGGTTCGCGACGGAAACCAGCGTGAGGCAGCACCCGCTGACGGCGATCGACTCCCCCAGCGCCAGCGCGGGGACGGTGCTCGCCCCATCGGATGGCGCACGATCGGGCCAGGTCCCGGCATCGATGGTCAGCACGCGCCCCGCTGCAGACGGCTCGATTCCCATCACCGTCCCGACGTGCTGAACGAGACCGGTGAACATGACGGCACCGTACCAGCCGTCTGATTGCCGCAGTGTTGAGCCGTTTTCGCGGCCCCCGGGGGAGCTCTCGGTGCTCGCGGACGCTCGCCTCCCAACCTCCAATTCTGGCGCTCCTTCGTCTTTCTCGCTTGACGCTTCATGCGGCGGGGCCGGATACTCTCCGATCTTCCCCTTCGTTTGGAGCCGCGTTCCGATGACGTATCGTTGCCGTTCGTTGACTGTTGCCAGCTCGTCGATCATTGTCCGGGCTGCATCCGCCGTGCGGGCGACACGCAGTTCGGTGGGCATTCGGCTCGGGCGATCGATCGCTGCGGGGCTGGTGGGGCTGGCGGGTGTGGTTTCCGTTTCGCTCACGACGGCAGAGGTGACGGCCGCGAGTTCCCGGGCGCCTGGCCAGGCTGCCCCCGTCAACCCGAGTTCGCCAGAGAACCGCGCACGGCTGGCAGCGCTCGCTACCGAAGTGGAGCAGCAGTACGTCATCGGCCCCAAGGCCGCGGGCGAGCTGGGCTTCCGCATCATGTGGCAGGCGCGGATCCCCGCAGGAGAAGGCGCACAGCTCGAGCATCTCGCGATCTCCGACGATGCGATGTTTGCCATTGACAGCACGAACTCCATCGCGCGGCTCCGTCCGTCGGATGGTCAGCAGATCTGGCGCGTTGCCGTTGCGAATCCGGTCGACATCTTTCGCGGCGTGCACTGGATTGAACTGCCCGTCACGACCGGTGTCGGACGCTCGATGACCACCGCGATGGAAGCCAGGGTGTTCATCTCCACCGACACGGAGTGCTTCGTGCTGTCAGGCGATGCAGGCGCGCTGCTAGGACGCCAAATTTTTCGCAAGCTGCCAACGACCCCTCCGCTCGTTGCCGGACGGTTCCTCGTCTACGGGACACTGGGTGGCCAAGTTGTGTGGCATCACTACGGCATCGGCGAAGAGTGGCGCGCAAACTCGCTCTCGGGAACCATCCGCGGGAACCTCACGCAATCCGCCGGCGCCATCGTGGCGACCAGCGTGCGCGGCGACGTGATGAGCCTCGACGCCGGAACCGCCGGGCGCCGCTGGGCACGAACGACGTTTGGCGGAATCGTCGCCAGTCCCGCCATCGGCCCGAACGAAGTGTTCGTCGCCAGCACCGATCAATATCTGTGGGCGTTCGATCTCCGCAACGGAGCCATGTTGTGGAAATACTTCACCGAGTCACCGCTTACCACACCGCCGTTCGCGTTCGGTGATGGTGTTCTGCAGTACGTGCCGACCGAAGGACTCGTCTGTCTGAATGCGCGGACCGACAAGATCGACGGCGACGTTCGTTGGAGCAGCAAGGACGCGGTCGGAATCCCGATCGGTGTGATCGGTGAGCAGATCGCGATGTGGGACGCGCAGCGGCACGTGCTCACGCTCATTGACAAGAATCACGGGTCCATCGTGAGCGCAACGATACTTACGAAGGTCGACGAGCTTCAGCTCGTCAGCGAGGGGCCGTTTGCAGGTGACATCGTGGCGCTGTCCAACGACGGGCGCATCGTTCGATTGACGCCGAAGAATCCCCGCACACCGAGCGGATTCGACGAGATGGAGGCGCAGCCTGCCGGCGCGCCTGTGGCGAACTCGGCGCCCTGAGTCGCCCTCACTTGTTGGGGGGGAAAGCACCTTTTATGCAAGGACCAATCCGCATTCGGCGGGCGCTGCTGTCGGTGTCGGACAAGACCGATCTCGTTCCGTTCGCCCGCGCGCTGCAGCAGAACGGCGTCGAGATCGTCTCGACGGGCGGAACTGCGGCGGCTCTGCTCGCCGCCGGTGTTGACGTCGTGCCGATCGAGAAGCTGACCGGTTTTCCCGAGATTCTCGACGGCCGCGTGAAGACGCTGCACCCAGCGGTGCACGGCGGCCTGCTGTTCCGGCGCGACATCACAAAGCACGTGGAGCAGGCGGAACAGCACCACATTCTTCCGATCGATCTTGTCTGCGTGAATCTGTATCCCTTCGAGCGCACGATCCGCAAGGTCGGCGTCACCGAAGACGAGGCGATCGAGAACATCGACATCGGCGGACCATCGATGCTGCGTTCCGCCGCGAAGAACTTCGCGTCGGTCACCGTCGTGAGCAGCGCCAGCCAGTACGACCGGGTTGTCGCCGACATGACCGCGAATGAAGGCTGCACGTCACTGGCATTGCGGCGTGAACTGGCGTCCGCGGTGTTCGCGCGCACCGCTGAGTACGACGCGACGATCGCCGCCTGGATGGGATTGACCTCACTCGGCAGCGGCGGCGTGGGAGGCGATATTTTCCCGAGTCTGCTGCAGCTCAGTTATGCCGCCGCTCAAGATCTGCGCTACGGCGAGAATCCGCATCAGCGCGCGGCGGTGTACCGCGATCCCGGCTCGAACGAACCGAGCGTGGTGACGGCGCAGCTGCTCAGCGGCAAACCGCTTTCGTACAACAATCTGCTGGACGCGAGCGCGGCGCTCGAACTCGTGCAGGATCTCCGCGACCTGTTCGGCGCGACCCTGTGCGCGACCATCGTCAAGCACACGAATCCGTGCGGCGCCGGCGTCGCGGACACCGCGCGTGAAGCGTTTCTCAAGGCGTACGCCGGTGACCCGCTCGCGGCGTACGGCGGCATCGTCGCGCTGTCGGGAACCGTCGACATGAGCGCGGCGCAGGCCATCGTCGAAGGCGACCGGTTTCTCGAGGTGATCGTCGCCGAATACTTCGAGCCGGACGCCGCCAAACTCATCGAACAGCGATGGAAGAACGCGCGGCTTCTCTCAATCGGATCGATGCGGGCGATGAAGACCCGCGCGCTGAGTTTTCGAAGCGTGCCCGGCGGACTGCTCGCCCAGGAACGCGATGTAAAACCGACCCTCGTCGATGAACTGAGTCATGCCGCCGGACCCGACGTTCCGCGCAGCGTCAAGCTCGACGCGGCGTTCCTGATGACGGTGGCGAAGCATCTCAAGTCAAATGCCGTGTGCATCGGCGCCGGGCTGCAGCTGTTCGGCGCCGGCGCGGGCCAGATGGATCGGGTCGCGAGCTGCCGCAACGCGATCGAGAAGGCCGGCTCGCGCATCGGTGCCAGCGCTTCGATGGTCGTTGCTGCGAGTGATGCGTACTTCCCGTTCAACGACGGGCCGCGGCTGCTCATCGAAGCCGGCGTGCGCTGCCTCGTCCACCCCGGCGGATCCAAGCGCGACCAAGACACGCTCGATCTCTGCCGTCAGCACAACGTCACGTGTTTTGTGACGGGCGTGCGGCACTTCAGGCATTAGCCGTTCGATACACTCCAAGCTATGACCGAGTCGAAGCCATCACTTGACCATCCGACGCTTCCTGTTTTGAAGGCCGCGTTTCCCAACGTGAAGCTGCTCGCGACCGAGTTTCGCGGACAGACGACCGCGATCGTGCCGAAAGACAGAGTCAAGGAAGTCGCCCGCTATCTCCGCGATGAACCGCAGTGCGCCTACAACTTTCTGAGCGACGTGACGGCCATTGATTACCTCGGCTATCCCGTGAAGCAGCCCGGCCGCTTTGCAGTTGTGTGGCTGCTGGTCAGCTACAAACACGAGCGGCGGCTCACGCTCAAGGTGTATCTCGATCCGCTGATGGACACGAGCGGTAACGCCGAAGATCCGGGGCTGCTCGTTGACTCGCTGACAGACGTGTGGCCGGGGGCCGAGTGGACCGAGCGCGAGGTATACGACATGTACGGGATCCGCTTTCGCGGCCATCCCGACATGCGCCGTATTCTCATGTGGAAGGACTATCCGGCGTTCCCGTTGCGGAAGGACTATCCACTTCGTGGCCGAGGCGAGCGCGAGATGTACGACGTGCTTGGCCGCGAGTCGCGGTAGTTTCAGCTCCAAAAACGATGGGCGGACGACGCGCAGTTCTGCGCACCGTCCGCCACACCGCAACCCCTCTGATGAGGGAGGCTGGAACCAACGACGGCACGCAGGGGAGGGGGTCCATCCGTCCGAAGCGGACCGGCGTGCATGCCCTCGTTCGCCCAACGTCAGAACGCCGACACGTACCGCAGGCGGCGGGGACCACCTGGCGTGCCAGCAGCCGGCCGAAATTCTGCTTGGAATTGCGGCGTGAGGCTTTACACTTTGTTCGCAGTGGTTAAAACGAGATCGCGGTTTGGCCTCCTAGGACAAATCAGTGCGAATTTTGGGGGATGGCCCCATTTGGGGACGGCCCATTTGGGGACGGCCCATTTGGGGACGGCCCATTTGGGGACGGCTGGGACACGGGCGTCGTGGCGATTGAGGGATCCTTCCGGTGACCAACGATTCGACGGCTGGCGTCGCGCCCCTCACATTCCCGTGGGATTACGCATCGGAGCTGTACAGCGAACTGCGGGCGATGGCGACCCGGTATTTCCGCGATCAGCCCTCCGATCATGTCCTGCAGCCGACCGCCTTGGTGCACGAAGCATTTCTGAAACTTGCCCGACCGCTGCTGCCACGCCCCACGCACCAGTGCACGCACCAGTGGACAGACCGCACCCACTTTCTCGCCACGGCTGCTCGCGCCATGCGTTAAGTGCTCGTCGACCACGCTCGTTCGTCCGCGACCAGGCGCCGTGGCGGCCGGGTGCGGATTCATTGCATCGACGGCTTCGCCGCGCCTTCCTCTCCTGTCGGAACGCTTGATGTGCTCGCGCTCAATCAGGCGATCGAACGACTCGCGGTGTTCGACGCCCGCTGCGCCACGATCGTTGAAATGCGGTTCTTCGCCGGTTTGAGCATCGCCGAAGTCGCTGCATCGCTTGTCGTCAGTGACTGGACGATCGAGAACGAATGGCGCGTCGCCCGTGCGTGGCTTGCCCGCGAACTCAACAACGGATGCGACCAGTGAACGAGCCGGCCGCCGATCTGCACTGGGAACGGGCCAAGCTGCTCTTTGGACAGTCCGCGCGTCTTCCGGCGAAGGAGCGGGCGTCGTTTCTGCGCGATGCATGCGCCGACGATGGCGACCTCCTGCGCGAGATCGAGGAACTCCTCGAACTCGATGCAACGCCGACGCCGCTCGATGACGGCGCTGCAGTGGCGCTCGGCTTCGGCATCGCTGACGATCATCGCGCAACGTCGACCGCGTCTCCGCCTGCGTGGTGCGCACCCGCACGCATCGGTCCCTTCCAGCTGCGCGGAGTCCTGGGGCAAGGAACGTCCGGGATCGTGTATCGCGCGGAGTCCCAAGCGTCGGGCACCAAGGTGGCGGTGAAGATCCTGCGACCCGGCGAAGCATCGCGCGTCGCAATCCGGCGCTTCCGGCTCGAACCGGAAATCCTCGCGCAGCTCGATCATCCCGGTATCGCCCGCGTTCTCCTGACGGGCACCCTGCCGCAGCCGGACGGTCGACCGTACTTCGTCACGGAATACGTCGATGGACAATCGGTCACGGCATACGCCCGTGAACGCACGTTGAGCGTCCTCGAGCGCGTCGCTCTCGTCGCGAAAATCTGCGACAGAGTGCAGCACGCACACGGCCGTGCGGTGCTGCATCGTGATGTCAAACCCGCGAACATTCTTATCACGAAGACTGGACAGCCCAAACTGCTCGACTTCGGCGTCGCCCGCATGCTGCACCCGGCGGGCGAGCGAGCGACGCTTGCAACCGGACTGAGCCAGGTCGTTGGAACGCTCGTGTACATGGCCCCGGAGCAGCTCCGGCACACGGGCGATTGCGATGTGCGCTCGGATATTTATTCGCTCGCCGCGATTCTCTATGAATTGCTTGCCGGCCGAACTCCCCGCTCGATCGACGAGCTGCTGCACGTGTCGCGCGGCGTCGAACGGATCGGATCGCTCGTGCCCGAGTGCAGGGGTGATCTGGACCGGGTCGTGCACAAGGCGCTGCACGATGATCCGGCGCAGCGTTACGCCAGTGTCACCGACTTTGCCCACGATCTGACCCGCGTAGTGCGCGGCGAGCCCACGAGCGGCCGCGCTCCGAGTCTGCTCTACGAATGCCGGCGCCTCGTGCGCCACCACCCCCTCCCGTCCATCGTCGGGGCTGCCTCGCTGGCGACCATCATCGGCATCCTCACGTGGCTCGGGTTCGCCCGGGCGCAGGCGGAGCGAAACCTCAAGACCACATCGGCGACCGTGGAGGTGCTGATCGACGAGATGCTTGAACGCGCCTCTCCTCTTTCCGGCACGCGCGAATCGCGGCAGCGGGCCATTGAATACGTCGCGCCGCTCATCGATCGACTCGCGGAGAGTCAGCCTGATCGCGTGTCGTTTGCGTTTCACAAAGGGCGCCTGCTCATCGAACAGAGCGACCTCGCCTACGAAAGCGGACGGCTTCCCGACGCACTGCAGCTGCGGAGCGAAGCACTCGCCGCGTTCAACGCGGTGAGCGAGCAGCAGCCACAGAACCTGCGATGGCGTGCCGCGCGATCGATCGCACTCGTCAAGGTGGGCGACATGCGTTCAGCGATCGAGGGCTTTGCGGAAGCAGAGCCGTACTACCTCGAAGCCCTGGAGCTGGACGAATCACTGATCGTTGCCGACGCTGCGAATCTGCGCTGGGCGGACCAGATCGTCTGGAGCTACCTGCGGATGTCGCGATGCGTGCAACGCAGCGGAGATCCCGCCCTCGCGCACGATTACTCGCGGCGGGCCGTCGAAGCGAGCGAACGGCTTTTCACGCTCGATCCGACGCGGCCGGGATCGACCTATGCGCTGTTGTGCGCGCTGCACCAATTCTCGTCGCTCGAGGTCGGGCTCACAGGCGACCCGCGACCCGCCGAATACTGGACACGGGCGCTCGCGCTCGGCGAGCAGCTGGTGCTGATGGCACCGGACAATCGCGGCTATCAAGCACAGCGGGTGCGTGACCTTCTTGATTGCGGATCGGAATGCATGCGACGCTACGGTTTGCAGGCCGCCGAGCAGTTTCTTGCGCTGGCGGACCGGGCCATCGGCGAATACGAACGGCGAAATCCCGGTGATGTTGTCGGATCAACGCTCGCGGCCGACTTCGCAAGCACCCGGGCTCGCGGTCTCAGCGCCATGGGCGCCACCGAAGAGGCTGCGGCGTATTACCGCACAGCGATCGCTTCGGCGCGCGAGTCGCTGGAGCGGCATCCGATGAATGTGGAAGTGATTCTTGACTTTGTCAATCACGTCCACGCCGCCGATCAGCCACTGCGCAGTGCCGGGGACTTCGAAGCGGCGCAGGGCGCGCGTCAGGAAGCGATTGAGCGGCTGCAGGCGTTCCTTCACCACGCGCCGCAGGCTGAAGAATGTGCCCGTTCACTTGCATCGCTGCGCGCCATGCCCGCCGCCGACACCGTATGTGAGTGACCCGAATCTCAGCTGCGGCGTACAACGGCGCGCGCCCCCCGACGAAGTAGGCGCTGTGACCGGCAACGATGGACAAGCTGGAAATCGGCAATCGAGAGAATCGCGACCTGCTGGCCATCCTCGAAACCACGCGCAAACAAATCGTAGAAAACAGTTAAGGGGAAAGGATGAAGGCAGAAGGACGGCCCAGCAGGGCGCTCTTCCCTCTTCCTTCTAACTTCTAACTTCTTCCTTCTAACTTCCTACTTCCTACTTCTTACTTCGCCCTCTCACTCCCAGCTGCCGAGCAGGATCGCCAGGTCGGCCGCGTCGACACTGCCGCTGCTGTCAAGATCTGCCGCGCATCCGCGACATGGTCCCCACGCGCCGAGCAGCATCGCCAGATCGGCGGCGTTCACGTTGCAGTCGCCGTCCAGGTCCGCAACGGTCCGGAGGCTCGTCGTGAAGGCGTAATCACCGACTGCGCTCTGCTGACCGTACACGGTGATCGTGCAGATCCCGTCGGTCGGCATCACGACGGAGGCGCGGTCTCCAACGCAGATCACCTCGTTCGTGAAGCCGGCCGCGCCACGCGGTGCCGACACGCTCCACGATATGTTGCAGGGTCCGTCGAGTTCGTCAAAGCAGATTTCCTGACCCCCCTGCACCGGCAATCGATAGATATCGATGGCGCCGGGTTCTTCAATGTGGCCCGCACCTTCGGACGGCGCGTCGAGCGCCACCGTGTCGCCCAGTTGAATGTCGAAGATCTGCGGTGCCGAGACCTGGACCAGGTTGAAGGCGTACGACCCGGTGGCGCTGCCCTGACCATCAACGGTCATCGTGTAGCTGCCGACATCGAGCAGCGTCACGGTGCCGGGGTCGGTCACGCAGATCGTCTGCGACACAAACACCACGCCCGCAGGGCCGACACAGCTCCACTCGATATTGCAGGCACCGGCTGTCTCGTCGAAAAAGACTGTCGTCGGTACATCAAGCTCAAGCACATAGACATCGGTTGCGCCAGGCTCTTCGATGATGCCGGCGCCCCGCGCTGAACTCCCACGGAAACGGGTTGATCAAGTTCAATTGCGAACGTCTGCGTCGGATTCACTTCCCACAGAGTGAAGCTGTAAGCACCGGTTGCAGATCCGACACCTTCGACGGTGATCGTGTAGTCACCGGGGAGAAGCGCCACAATCTCAGGATCGCCGACGCAGATTGCCTCCGCAGGAAACACAGTGCCGCCTGGACCGTCGCACTGCCAGCGCTGATTGCAGGCGCCGCTGATCTCGTCAAAGTAGACGGCGGTCGCTGCCCGAAGCGTGAACGTGTAGCGGTCGATGCTTCCCGCTTCTTCGATATTGCCCGCGCCACGCTTCGGAACACCGTTCGAGACGGGCTGCTTCAATCCAATCGTGAACTCGTCCGGAGCGTTCACCTCCCAGACCGTGAAGCCGTACACACCGACAGCACCGCCGCCGCCGCTGACGGTAATGGTGTACGCCCCGGGCTCAAGCACCAGGGTGCCGGGATCAGCCAGACAGACGATCCGCAGCGGAAACACGGCGCCGTTTGGCCCGTCACACTGCCAGTCGATCGAACAGCTTCCCGCCTGCTCGTCGAAGTACAGCACGGTGGTGTCCGTCAATGTAAATGTGTAGGTGTCCGTGGCGCCGGGAACTTCGATGTTGCCCGCGCCGCGCCCCGGCACGCCGTTCGACACCGGCTGCTCCAGCACGAGCTCGAACACATCGGCGAGTCCGGCATGTGCATTCACTGCGGCACAGGCGCCGAGAAGCATTCCGATCGCCAATGACGCTGGAGCGAGTTGAGCCACCGCCGCCTGAAGAACTCGCTTGTATATCGTGAGGTTCACGGGGACGAAGGTAGTCGCCGCACTGCCGGTACCTTTCCACCCACGGATTTCATCATGCTTCGCACACTGACAGCAGCAGCCGTCGTACTGAACTTCTCCGTCATCTCCGCTGCATCGGCCGAGATTCCCTCGTACACGATCCAGGTCCTCGGGCCCCATCTCCAAGGCTTCGGCATGAACGAGCACGGCGATGTGGTCGGGCGCAAGGTCGTCAGCGGCAACCAAGGGTTCGCCTTCATCGCCAAGGCAGGGGGCACCGTGGACCTGCTGCCGACGCCGGCGCAATGGAACGGTTCCGACGCCTACGCCATCAACGACAGCGGCGTCGTCGTCGGTGCCGTCACCACCAGCGGCATCGCCACGGTCGGCTCGCGTGCCGCCGTGTGGTATCCGACGAGATCGGGCTACGAATTCGCACTGCTTGGCGCGCTGCCAACCCACACTTACAGCACGGCGCTCGGTGTCAACAATCTCGGCGACATCGTGGGAGGCTCGGGCGGCATAGGCCTCGGGCTCTATACGAACGCAGTGCTCTTCACGGGCGGAACGGTCCTTGATCTGCCGGGCATCTCGCTCGCTGCCGACGTGAACAACAGCCGCGTGGTCATCGCCAACAACACGCTGCTCGACCTCGACACCATGAACACCACGACGATCCCGCTGCCGCCCGGCATCTGGCAAGGGATGATCTCGGGCGACATCAACAACGTCGGCGGATTCTGCGGCTCGATCGCCGGCTTCTCCGGATGCAGCACGTTTCCGCTCATCTACATGCCCGACACGGGCTGGGACTTCGTCGGCGGCTGCGCGACGACGACTGCCGCGAGTTCGATCAATGATCAGGGAGACACGCTCACGTTTGTCGTCAGTGGCGGATTCAATGCGGTGTTCTTCGACGAAGGTGTCGTAAACATTCCCGCGCTGATCGCCCCAGGTCAAGGCAACTGGTTCCTCACCGGCATGTCGATCATCAACAACAACCGCGATATCCTTGCGAGCGCGAAGCTGCTGCCCGACAACATCACGCAGCTCATCCGGCTCGTACCGATCGAGACCGGCGGTGTGATCGGCGATCTGAATGGCGATCTCATTGTCGACGGGAGTGACCTCGCGATGTTCCTGGGTCAGTGGGGATCCGCGGGCGGCGACGCCGACTTCGACGGCAATGGTCTCGTCGACGCCGCAGACCTCAGTGTCCTGCTGGGAGCGTGGAGTGGGAAGTAGGAAGCTGCAGCATCGTCGTGATCATGCTTCCTGTCGCGGCGACGATGACAGCTCCCACGAGCCAGAGCGCGGCGGTGCGCGTCGACAGCGGCCGTATGAACGACCGCACGCCGATGCCTGCGGCCGTGAGCGCCGCGATCGATACGCCTGCTGCAGCGCCGACGAGCGTCATCTCGTGTCGTGCGTCTGATACGGCTTCGGTCCAGTGCGCGCCGGCGAGTGCGGCGACAAAGACCGATTCGGGCGCAAGACCTGGTATCGCGCGCTAAAAGTTCTTCCGGATCGAACCCGCCGCGCAGGCCGATCGAGACACTTGCGATCACAACGCTTGCCGTGACAATCGCGCACACTTTCGAAACACCGCGGCCGCGCGATCCCACCGGCAGCGCGAGCGCCAGCGATGACGCTCCGTGCCGCCGGTCGCCATGCGCGACGGTTGCGGCGATCCACGCGGCGGCAGCGATGATCGTGAGCCCCGCGACTCCGCCGATCGAGGCAACCAGTTCGGCGATCGAACTCGATCGAAGATTCATCGGCACCATCGACGGCGGTATCGTGCTAATCACCAACGGCACGAGGCCGAATCCGATGACGATAAGGATCCATGGACGGACTGCATCGAGTGAGAGCCGGAGGTCTTTGGCGAGGAGGCTGTTCACAGTGATACAGTCTCCTCGCGGGTGAGCGCTTCGCTTGTGTACCGTCTCGTCTGTAAATTCGCGTGTGGAAAAGCTGACGACTCCTGTCGGTTGCCGTCGTCTGCCACGCGCCGCGTTGACTTCCCGTGAT
>JAWXBD010000231.1:0-8642 GCA_034439815.1 Phycisphaerae bacterium | reverse complement strand
GTTGTATCCGCAGTTCGACCGGTCGCACCGTGATCCCCTGCAGAATGCCCGGCGTGCCTATGGGTGGATGTTCCGCGTCAAGGGATTGGCCACCACCATCTCGTCGCTCGTGCTTGGCCTGGCCGGTCCGTTCACCTTGTCGATATGGTCGGGTCTCGCGGCGGAGCAGAATCTCACGTTCCCGCCGTACCTCCAGCTGTTCGTCAACCACCCGTGGCTCATCACGCTCGTCACACTTCCGGCGCTCGTGTGCGGGATCTGGCTGATCGTGACGCCGCGGCTTCGATGGATCATGATCATCATCTCGACCCTCTCGCTTCTCGCGGGCCTGGCAGTCGTATTGGGGGTGATGATTCCGGCGATCCAGGATCAGTACTCATACAAGCCGCTGTGACAGGCGCTCGAGCACCCGCCGCGCAGTCGCGCGCACAAGGTCGTCTTCGAGTGCATCGTCCGCAACAGCCTGCATGCGGGCGATGATCGCGTCATCCCGCCGCACGGTCAGCGCGTTGCCGAGACAGACGAGCGCGTTGCGCTTCCACATCGACAGCTGCGCCCGTCGCAGTGCGCTGCGCACGAGCAGAGACTGCCGATCGGATTCTGTCCAGCCGAGCACCGAAAGCAGGTCGAAGTCCGTCTGCCGCGGCGCGTACCAAGATGCCACGGCGACCGACGCGTTGCGGCGTGTCGGCTCGTTGTGTGGGCAGACTTCCTGACACACGTCGCAGCCGAACAGCCAGTCGCCCGTCTGCTCCTGCAATTCGTCCTTGATGGTGCCGCGATGTTCAATGGTGGTGTATGCGAGACACTTGGAAGCGTCCACGCTGAAGGCTTCGATCGCGCGCGTCGGACAGGCATCGATGCATTGCGTGCATGCCCCGCATGGATCAGCGATCATCGATGACGGTGTGGTCGGGATGTCGAGCGTCATCAGCACCTCGCCCAGCAGCAGGTACGAACCCTCGCCGGGACGCAGCACCAGAGTGTGCTTGCCGACGCGGCCGACTCCTGCGCGAGCCGCGAGTTCACGTTCCAGCACCGGCAGGAGATCGTTCGCGATGCGAAAGCGTTCCGAGGGAAAGAGGGCGCGGAGCCGCGCGGCGAGTCTGCGGAGGCGCTTCCGCATCACGATGTGATAGTCGTCGCCGCGCGCATAGCGCGCCACACGTCCCCGCGGCGGCCATGCATCGCTGAGCGGATCGCGCTTCGGCACTGCGTACCGGTCGGCGACGCACAACACAGACTTCGCGCCGCGCAGCAGCCGCACTGGATCGAGCCGAACTTCGAGATCGTCAGCGAACCAGTCCATCGATCCGTGTTTGCCATCGGCGACCCAGCGCCGCACGTGGTCGGCGTAGTCGCTCGGACGCGCATCAGCGATGCCGGCGATCTCGAAGCCGTGCTCCCGCGCCATCGCCAGGACGATGTCACCGGTCGACATCATGCGAGACCAAGGAACCGGGCAACGGAACCGATCGGAACATCGGCGACCAGTCCCCCGCGACCCGTTGCCGCCGCGGCGGCGGCGTAGCCCGATCGGCACGCGCCTTCCATCGTCGAAGGCCAGCCCGTGTCGGTCCAGTCGCCGGCAAGAAAGAGATTGCGAACGCCGCCGCGCGCGTCCGGCGCAGCCGTCGGGCGCAGCGCGTCGATGCCGGGAACGACCGCGAACGTGGCGCGCTTCTCCTTCACACTTCGCGCTTCGACCGGCGCGAGTCCGCGCGCAGCGGGCAGCGCCCAGTGCACATCCGCCATGACTCGCTCAACGATCTCCGGTTCGCTCAGATCGCACCAGGCGTCGGCGCCGCTGATCACCGCGTGCACGTGATGGAGCGGTTGCAGCGGTTGCAGCGCGCCGCTGTCGGCCCCTTCCACCGTTCCCTTGTCGAACAGCCATTGCGTGGGCCGTCCTGGCAAGACGAGGTGCGGCGTCGTCATGACCTTCGCGTCAAAGAAGAGATGCACGCCCAGAATCGCGCTCGACTGAATGGCGTCGAGATGGCGCAGCCGGCGATCAACGTGCTTGAGCGGCACGGAGCACAGTTTGTCGAGGCGGTCGGCAGGCACCGCACTGATCACCGCGGCGGCGGCGACGAAGCCGTGCTCCGTCACGACACCCGTGACGCGCTCCCCGTCGAACGCCAGTCCCTTCGCGGAAACGCCGAGCTGCACTTCACCACCACGCTCGACAATGAGCGCCTCCGCCGCGTCATACAGCTCCAGCAACGGGACCGTCGGCACACCCATCGTTGCAGCCCAGCCGCTGCCAAGGAAACCCTCTTGAAACACGTGCAGCGCATACGACGCATCACATCGATCCGCCGGCACATTGCAGGCGCTGACGATGATGGCATCCCAGAACCGCGCGATCAGCGGCGCCGGCTGATTCGTGCGCGCCAGAAACTCTGCAAACGTGTGACCGCGCCACTTCAGGCGGCCGCGCAGTCCCATGCGGACGATCTGCCACATCGCCCGTGCGATCGACCGCTTCTCGGCGAACGTGAACGCCTTCATCCGCAGGAACGCGGCTGTGAAGTGGCCCGGCGCCGGTAGGCGACCGGGCGTGAGCGCATCCGGCTCATGCGGTGGATTCGCCCAGTAGGTCGTCTTGTGCCACTCGATCGCGTCGAGCACGCCGAGTCGGTCGTACAGGTCGAGCACGTTCGAACAGCAGCCCATCACGACGTGCTGACAATTGTCGAGAATGCGCCCCGAACGGGGATCATGAAAGCTCGTCGCGCGGCCTCCGAGTCGCCGGCGCGTTTCAATCAGGATCGGCGCTTCGCCAGCCTCGGCGACGCGGAGCGCCGCAGCGATCCCGGCAATCCCCCCGCCAACAATCACGATCGTCCGACTCACGACGTCGCCGCTCGCGCCGGCAACGCTGCGAACGACCGGCTTCCCGCCATGCGTTTCGCCTGGTAACCGACCCACAGCTTCTCCCACGTCGGAAGCCGCACGCGGCTCGATTCCGTGAGCTTCTGCGGGTTTCGTTCGATGCGCTGCAGAATCCGCTCATAAATCTGCGTCAACGCCCACAGCGTCGGCACGCAGTCGGGCGTGATCATGGACTCGAGCGGCGCGCTCGCGGCATAAAACGACTTGGCGCGTTCGATGTGAAACTGCATGAATTCGCGCGCCCGCCGGGGGTCGCGCCACGCAAGCAGGTCCTCTGGTGAAATGCCGAATCGCGCGTAGTCTTCGCGCGGAAGATAGGTCCGTCCGTTGAGCTGATCCTCGCGCACATCGCGCAAGATGTTCGTCAGCTGAAACGCGATGCCGCGATCGATCGCGTAGTCGACAGCACGCGGATCGCGATATCCCCACACACGGATGCAGACGAGTCCGACAGTGCTTGCGACGCGGTAACACACGAGCCGCAGGTCGTTCCACGTATTGCAGCAGACGCCGCCACCGAGGTCGGCAAGCTGACCGTCGAGCATGTCGTGAAAGTCTTTGGCCACGAGCCGATAGCGCGGCGCGATATGCGCCAGCGCCGTCCAGAGCGGCCGGTCGGTCGGAATGTGCCCGTCGAGCGCCTGATCGGTATCCGCGCGAAACTGCTCGATCCGCGCCCGCCGGGCAGCGAGCTGATCGTCAACACGACGGAGCGGTTCGTCCGCGAGATCGTCGGCTTCGCGCATCCACGCATATATCGTGTACATCGCGGAACGCTTCGGTTCCGGCGTCAGGCGCAGGCCGTACCAGAAGTTCTTGGCCCGCGCCCGGACAATCCGTTCGCACGTGTCGAACGCGGCCTGCACGGTGCTGCTCGGCTGGTCCGTGTTCATGCGGCACCACCCGGCGCGACAATCGGCGCCGACGTGCGCGCACGGCCCGCCCGCAGTGCGATCCACCATGCCTTCGCCACGAGGGTGAGCTTCGTCGCCTTCGACAGGTACGGTCGATGCAGCACGGTTTCACAGTTCCACAGTTCGATCTGGCGCAGCGTGCGCATGCCGCCCGCGGCGAACAGCCAGATCAGCGCCTGGGATTGCGGCTTCACCGCTCGGATGAGCGGTTCGCCCGCTTCGTACACCTCCCACGTCCGTTCGACAAGTGCACGCACGAGCGTGCGGCTTTCGTCGAAGAACGTCGCATCGCATGAGAAGCCCTGACGCGTCGTCGCGCGGAGCCGCGTTTCGAACTCGCTGATCGGATTCATCGCGCGGGGAATGTAAATGCGGTCACGCTCCGTCAGATCGCGACGAATGTCCTGCCAATGGTTCGTCAGCTGCAGCGCGGTGCAAATCGAATCCGAGCACGCGAAGAGATCATTCGAACGCTCTTCGCCGAGCATCATGAGCACCAGCCGCCCGACGGGGTTGGCGCTGTCGCGGCAGTATGCAATCACGTCGTCCCACGTGTCGTAGCGCGTCTTGACTTGGTCGAGCTCAAAGGCCCGGATCAGCCGGTCAAAGAGGTCGTACGGCAGGTCGTGGCGGCGCACCGTCGGCGCCAGCGCGATCATGACCGGGTGGCGTGGCGATCCTGCGAAACAAGCCTGCAGTTCCCGGCGCCACCACGCGAGCAGCGCCTGGGATTCGGCCCGATCGCCCATCTCGTCGCCCATCTCGTCGCCCAGATCGTCCGCCCACCGGGCGAACGCGTACACCGCCGCGAAGTCCGCGCGCAGATGCTTTGGCACGAGGCCGGAGAGCACCGAAAAGTTTTCGTAGTGCCCCCATGCAAGCTGGCATGCCCATCGACGCGCGTCAGCTTCGTTGACCCCGTCGCAGCGATCGGGGCCGAACCGCGGCAGTGCTATGCGAACATCGGCGATGGGACAGGACATGCGGGCGATAACAGTACCGGAAGAACGCATCGCGGGTCGCTTACTCCCCTCGACTATCATGCCGCAGACTCCCACTAGGCACGTGGCGAAGATTCGGAGGAACGGCCCCGTTGGACCTTTCCCCCACAGCATCCCTCTCGTCCTTTCCGCTGATGATGCCTCGCGCTGAAACTCGCCGCATGAAACTGATTCTGGCCAACCCTCGTGGCTTTTGTGCTGGCGTATACATGGCGATTGATGTCGTAGACCAGCTACTTGACATCTGCCCAGACGAAACGATCTGCGTCTATCACGAAATCGTGCACAACCGGCACGTCGTCGAGCGATTCATTCGCCGCGGCGTCAAGTTTGTCGAGTCGATCAAGGAAGTTCCGAACGGCGCCATCGTCGTGTTCTCCGCGCACGGCGTGAGCCCGGCGATCCGGGCGCTGGCCAAGGCCAAGAACCTCACCGCGATTGACGCGACATGCCCGCTCGTGACCAAGGTGCACGCGGAAGCGATTCGATACGCCCGTAAGGGCTATCAGATTTTTCTCGTCGGTCACGCGGACCATCAGGAGATCGTGGGCACACGCGGCGAAGCGCCTGAAGCGATTCAGATCGTCCAGAGTCCGGACGACATTCCGAATCTTGTCGTGCGCGATCCGAGCAAGCTCGCGTACCTGACGCAGACGACGCTGTCGCTCGACGATGCACGCAAGGTCATCGACGCGCTGAAGGTCGCGTTTCCACAGATCAAGGATCCGCCGAGCGAGGACATCTGTTACGCGACCACAAACCGCCAGACTGCCGTGCGCGCAATCGCACCGAATGTCGATCTCGTGCTCGTCGTCGGCAGCAGCAACTCCAGCAACTCCCTGCGTCTTACCGAAATCTCCGAGAATCGCGGGACCCCGGCGCGGCTGATCGATGACAAGAGCGAACTTCGCGAGGAGTGGTTCACGAACGTGGAAAGCGTGCTCGTGACTGCCGGCGCCAGCGCTCCTGAAGATCTCGTCAAGGACCTCGTCCTGCATCTCATCGAGCATTACGGCGCCGAGATCGAGCAGCACGACGTGTATCGCGAAGAAGTCGAGTTCGGCCTGCCCGGAACGCTCAAGGAGCTCATGCGCAAGCGAGGGATCGATCCGGCCGGACGGCGCATCCGCATGGATCTCCGCGCCGACTTCGAAGAATGGCTCACGTCGCGCGGGATCCCCATGAAGGTCGTCGATCTCACCGTCGGGGCTACGAACTGATGGCAGAGCAGCGTCCGTCCGTCTTTGACCTCACCCCCGACTCGTTTGCGGCGCTCTGCACGGCGAATGGACTGCCCGCGTTCCTCGGCAAACAGGTGCTGGACTGGGCGTATGCGAAGCGCGTGACCGACCCGTCCGCGATGACGAATCTCTCGAAGCTGAATCGCGAACGGCTTGCGGAGCTCATCGATTTCGAACAGGGCGTCGTGCTTGCCGAACAGGTGGCGTCCGACGGCACGCAGAAGCTGCTGCTCGGATGGCCCGACCGCGCCGCCGATCAACGGTCGCTTCCGATTCTCGGCGAGCCTGCGGTCCCCACTTCACGGCAGACGGAATGCGTGATGATTCCGAATCCCGAGCGGCGCACAGTGTGCGTCTCGAGCCAGATCGGCTGTCCCGTCGGCTGCGCGTTCTGCGCGAGCGGCATCGGCGGCCTCGACGGCAATCTCACCGCGGGGCGCATTGTCGAGCAGGTGTGGCGCTTCGGCGGCCGTGAGGATGTCGGCCGTGTGAGCCACGTCGTCTTCATGGGCATGGGCGAACCGCTCGCGAACTTCAACAACGTGATCCATGCGACGCGCACGATCAACGCGCCGTGGGGACTCGGCATCTCGGCGCGGCGCATCACTATTTCGACCGTGGGCCTGCCTGCCGCGATCCGTAAGCTGTGCTCGTTCGAACTGCCGATCACACTCGCGCTGTCGCTGCATGCGCCGAACGACGAGCTGCGGCGGAAGATCATTCCGTGGGCGGAGTATGCGCCGATCAACGAGCTGCTCGACTCCTGCGATGAATGGTTCCAGAAGACGGGCCGCGAGATCACGCTCGAGTACATCCTCCTCGGCGGCTTCAACGATCAGATCGAGCACGCGAAGGAACTGGCCAACGTCGCCCGCCGGCTGCGCGCCAACGTCAACCTGATCCGCTACAACGAAGTCAAGGGGATTCAGTTCAGCCGCCCGTCCACCGAGGATGTGCTCGCGTTCCAATCGGTGCTGCGCGAGAAGAACGTCAACACGCACATCCGCTCGAGCCGCGGCCGCGACATCGCGGCGGCGTGCGGTCAGTTGCGGCATGAGAAGTCCGCCGCGGGCGTGTGATCAATGAGCGTCTGATCAATCAGCGTCGCTTCCCGTCGTCGTGAACCCTTCGACCCGCAGCCGGAGTTCGCTCACGGACAAGTCGCGGAAACCGCTGGTGGATTCGCAGACATCAGCGAGGCGGCCGAGGGTCGCGGTCCACTGTTTCGGATTGTCGCTGGCGCTGCGGATCGCGCGCTCCACGAGACCGACGACATAGTCGCGCAGCTCCTTCTCGGCAGCGGTTCCGCGGAACCGTTCCGGAACGAGCGGTGCGATGATCGCAAGAATCCGTGCCGGCCAGTCGCTCGTGCGCACGTCAAGTCGATAGCGCTTGCCCAGCGCCGTCACTTCGATGCGATTGAGATAGCGCCGTTCCATGATGTCGCCGCGCGCCAGGCGCACCGCGAGACGATCCCGCGTCCGCCGCCGGTGCTCGAGGCTCGTCGACATTGCCGCGAGATGCAGCAGGTCCCGCATGAGCAATCCTTCGGCAAGCGGACGAATGGCGCAGCGCGTGAGTTCATAGCTCGCCGCCGCCGTGTCGGCCGCGTGCAGCGCGCGGATCATGTCGGAATAGCGGCGCGCGAGCGGCATACCGCCCCACGTGAGACAGCGATGCAGTGCGACGAGGAAGTCACGACGACCCGCGTGGCCCGCTTCGCTCGACTCCAGGCCGGGCAGCGCAGCAATCGCCTCGGTCGCGAGCGCACGGAACTTCTCTGCGCGGCGTCGTCCGCGCCACCCGGACTTCCGCGTTTCAAGCAGCAGCCGTCGGAGGAGCCGCTGGCCGCTCGCGTCGCGCCACTCGTCATCGTCCGCGTGCGTCCGCTCGAACAGCCGCTGATCCACCGCGAGGCGTCGACCGTATTCAAACGCGTCGACGCAGCGGCCGTATCCGCGTGATTCCAGCCGCCGCACCGCGGTCTCCATCGCTTCCACCGTGACCGGGATGCAGCCGTTCTGGAAGGCGGTGCCGAGCAGCACCATGTCAATGACGCGATCGGTGAGAAACCGCGCACGGCAAGCGACGGCAAAGTCACCAATCGACGCATGCGCCGCCTGCGTGACCAGCGGTCCGACCTCTTCGAGGCGGCGGCATGCCTCGACCGAGTGCTCGTCGAACTGATCTTCCAGAGGACCGCTGTTGATCACCGCAGTCGTGCGATCGGGCGCCGCGACGCGGAGCGCTGCGTCAGGTCCGATCGCGCGCAGCGTCTCGACACCATCGGCACCGATCAGCAGATCGGCCTCGCCGTACGGGATCTCCGCGGGCATCACATCGTCGAGACCCGATGTCGACGCATCGCCGCGCGAATCCTCGGCGTGGCCATGGGTATACAGCACCTGCGACCACGCTTTGCGACCCGGACCGATCGGTGCAGCGAAGTACACCGTCTGGACGTGATAGCCCATGGCGTGGCCCGCGTCGACGAGTGCCATCGCCGCGAGTCCCGGGCTCTCACCGCGGAAGCCCGCGCAGTGCACGCGCCACGCCCCATGCTGTGCGTGCAACGGACGCGGCGGCGC
>JAWXBD010000230.1:0-10257 GCA_034439815.1 Phycisphaerae bacterium | reverse complement strand
GCGGTCACGACGGCACTCGCGGGCCAGTAAGGGGAGCACTCTTGCGATACGGAAGACGTCTGTGGTTCGGGGTCAGTGCCACGCGACACTGCGCTCGACACTGCGCTGCATTCGTTGCGACTGCTCTGACCGGCAACCGCTCGTCACCGACATCCACCCCACGCTCCAAGCATGATCGCGAGATCCGCTGCATCGACCAAGCCGTCCTCCGTCAGATCCGCGGAGCCGCGCCCGCCCCACTGGCCAAGCAGCAGCGCCAAGTCCGCACCGTCGACCGTTCCGTCGCCCGTGAGATCGGGCGAGCACGGACGCTCGCGCGAGATGGTGATGGTCTGGTTCGAGGCGACGTTGCGAAGAATCGTGTCGCTGCCGTCAGGCCACTGCACTTTCAGTTCGTCGATGACGGTGTTCGCGCCGAGGCCGAAGTGTGCGGAAAACTCCGTCGTTCCCAGATGCGTGCAGCCGGCGTCAACGGAGCGCATGAGTGTGAGCTTGCCGATCGTCAGGCACACTTTGCTGCCGAGTCCGAACGGGGCGAGCGTTTCGCTTCCCTGCGTGTCGAGAAAGACGCGCAGCCACTGGGTGTCGGGCTGCAGAAGATCGAGATCGTTGCGATAGAGAGCGAGCGGTCCGTTGTTCGTCACCAGAATGACGTCCTGATCGCCGTCGTTGTCATAATCGAAGTTGATCATGCAACGGCCTGCGCCGTTGTGAATCAGCCCCGCAGCAGGCGCCTGATCGGTGAACGTCGAGTCCCCGTTGTTCATCCACACCCGCGTCGGATCGTTGCCAAACGTACCGCCGCCCGACGCGTCCCCGTTGGTTGCGCCGATGTCCGTCCGTGTGTCGTGATCGAAATCGACGGCGACGGCGCCCCATCCATAGCCCCCGTTGTTCACACCCGCGGAGAGCGCATACTGCGAGAACTGATGCGTTCCGATGTTTCGATAGAGCTTGTTGCCCGTCCATGACGCGGCCGGCAGATATATCGAAGTCGCATACCAGTCGAGCCGTCCGTCATTGTCGAAATCGCCGACGGTGTGGCCCATGCCATTCTCTTCCTGTCCAACATGCGCTGAAACCGTCAGATCGGTAAAGCTCGTCCCCGCGTTGTTGCGGAAGTAGCGACTTCCGATGTACCCCGCACCTTTGAAGTCGCCGACGAGCAGCAGCTCGGGCCAGCGATCGCCGTCGGTGTCAACAAAACGTGGCGAGAAACCTGCGACAGGACCGACGCCGTTCCACAGGCCGATCATCGTCGTGATGTCAGTGAACGTCTCGTTGCCATCGTTGCGGAAGAGGCGGTTGCCGGCGTTGCCCGCAGAGCTCGAAGAGAATCCCGCGACGAAGAGATCAAGGTCGCCGTCGCGATCAAAGTCTCCCCAGCACGAGCCCCACGAATCCTGGGTGTTCGGATTCGGTGCGTTGACGCCGGCCGACACTGCGACATTGGTGAACGTGCCGTTGCCGTTGTTGCGGTAGAGCTTGTTGTGGCCCGCCATTTGATTCTGGCCGGTCGGTCCGCCGCTGCTCACGTAGATGTCCGTCCATCCGTCGTTGTTGAAATCGGTCGCCGACGCACCCTTCCCCTTGTGCACAGCTGTCAATCCCCACGCCGCGGCTTGATCGGTGAACGTGCCGTCACCGTTGTTGATGAAGAGATAGTCAGGCTTGTTTCCGAGCCCGCCGGAGAGAAACAGGAAGTCCTGAAAGCCGTCGCGATTGAAGTCACCGATGCAGGCACCTCCGGCGTAACCGGGAAATGTGAAGCCGCTGGTCGCATGACTTACGCCGACGCCGGCCGGCCCGGCCTGATTGGAGAATGCCGGAGGTGCGGCGCCGCTCGATTGACTCGCCATTTCCGTGCCGAGGAACGAGACGGCCGCCAAAAGGAGAACGGCGGGGCGAACGGTGTACTTCATCGAGGCTCTCCGAAGGTGGTCCGAGGATGCAGTTCAAACTACGACCTCATCCGCTCCAGTGCAACGCGGAGGTTGAGGACGACGCAAGAATCAGGGCCGCAGCAACCGGCCGTATCGGCGAACCCGGTGTGTTCGTGCGTCTGCCCGCTTGCGTCCCCGCTGGTGCAGGCTTGGAATGACATCATGAGAAAACGCCGCGCTCCGCAGCTTGTCATCGGTCTTGTGATCGCCGGTATTGCGTTGGTGTCATATTGGGGATCTAGGAGCGAGAACCCCGTCACTGGGGAAAAGCAGTCGGTTGCAATGTCTCCGGCGGATGAGGTCGCGGTAGGCCTCTATTCGGCACCGAAAATGGCCGCCCAATTCGGAGGGCTCGACCCCAGCGACGCGGAGCAGCGCGCCGTTGATCAGATTGGCGCCCGGCTTCTCGAGCGCGGCCTCGCCAAGGAGACGCCGTATCGCTTCGAGTTTCATCTGCTCGCCGACCGGAAGACAGTCAACGCCTTCGCGCTGCCGGGTGGCCAGATTTTTGTCACGCGCGCGCTGTTCGACCGCGTGGAGACCGAGGGCCAGCTCGCAGGCATCATCGCCCACGAGATCGGACACGTGCTCGAGCGTCACGGCGCGCAGCACCTCGCTAAAGCGCAGCTTGCACAGATGCTCGTCGGCGCGGTGGCCGTGGGCGCGATGGACCCGAACAACCCGCGGTCCGGCGCGCAGATGGCCGCGCTCGCGGCGGCTGGCGCGCAGCTCGTCAATCTCAAGTACGGCCGCGACGACGAGCTCGAGAGCGACCGCTGGGGCGTCGAACTGCTCGCGAACACGGGCTACGACCCGCGCGCGATGATCGAGGTAATGCGCATTCTCGAAGCTGCATCAGACGGACACGGCCGTACTCCGGAGTTCTTTGCAACGCACCCCAATCCGGAGAATCGTGTCGAGCGGATCGAGATGGCGATCAAAGAAAAGTTCCCAACCGGCGTGCCGAGCGGACTGGAACCGTGACTCCGATCGGAGGCTACCCTCCCCCCGGTCCCTTGCCACCTGGCTTGGTCATGCTTGTGGCGTCGAGCAGTTTCGCAAGTTGCTTCGGTTCGACAAGCTTGTTGCGCGTCACATACTCGCGCACCGTTTCGCCGGTCTTGAACGCCTCTTTCGCCACCTTGGCTGCGTTGTCGTAGCCGATCGCCGGCGCGAGCGAAGTGCACATCATGAGGCTCTTCTCGACGGTTCCGGTGGCGATGGCCTCGTTGAGCTGCAGCTCTTCGATGCACCGGGCCTGGAACATCGCACTCGCGTTCGCAAGGATCTCGATCGATTCGATCAATCGTTCAGCAATCAGCGGCATCGCGACGTTGAGTTCGAGCAGCGAGCCGATGCCGCCGAATCCGCCCATCGTGATAGCGACGTCGTTCGCGACCACCTGGCACGCGACCATCATCACGCTCTCGCAGATCACCGGGTTCACTTTGCCGGGCATGATCGAACTGCCAGGCTGCGTCGCTGGCAGCGTGAGTTCGAAGATGCCCGTGCGCGGTCCCGATCCGAGCCAGCGAATGTCGTTGGCGATCTTGGACAGGGACACCGCGATCGTCTTCAGGTGTCCCGACGCCTCCACCACGCAGTCGCGCGTCGACTGCGCTTCGAAGTGATTCTTCGATTCGCGGAACGGGATGCCTGT
Organism: Phycisphaerae bacterium; assembly: GCA_034439815.1. GTDB lineage: Bacteria > Planctomycetota > Phycisphaerae > Phycisphaerales > SM1A02 > JAEUIT01. The sequence goes on along the minus strand of JAWXBD010000230.1, from coordinate 6,654 downwards.
CGCCTTCTCCAGTTTCGCGCACACGAGTCGGCCAAACTTGACGTGCGTATTGATGCCCGTGCCGACTGCAGTGCCGCCGATCGGCATGTTTGAAGCGAGCGCTATCAGTCCCTTGCGCGCGCGTTCCACCGCAAGATCCGCGGCCGCCGCGTATCCGGAAAACTCCTGGCCGACGCGAATCGGCGTCGCGTCCATCAGATGCGTGCGACCGATCTTGACAAATCGATCCCACGCTTTCGACTTCGCCCAGAGCCCGGCCGCGAGCGCTTTGAGCGCCGGAATCAGCGACGACTGGATCAGGATCGCTCCCGCGATCTGCATCGAACTGGGGAACGTGTCGTTGCTCGACTGTCCGTAATTGACGTGATCGTTGGGATGGAGCGGATCCTTCGCGCCGATCGGCTTGCCCGCGCGCTGCGCCGCAACGTTGGCGATGACCTCGTTCACGTTCATGTTCGTCGATGTGCCAGACCCCGTCTGAAAGACGTCGATCGGAAAGTGACGCATCGTGGCGGCGCGCGCCGCAGGATCCTTGAACCTCGCGAGCAGCTGGTCGGCCGCTTCGATAACAGCCTTCACTTTGTCCCTTGGCAGTTCGTGCAGATCAAGATTCACGTCGGCGCATGCGCGCTTGAGGAGGATGTGCGCTTCAATCTGCGCGGCTGGCACAGTGCGGCCCGACACAGGAAAGTTGAGGACCGCGCGCTGCGTGGTTGCGCCGTACAAGGCGTCGCCCGGCACCTCCATCGCGCCCATCGAATCGGTTTCTGTGCGCGTTGCTTCCGCGATGGGTGCAGACCGCCTGATCTTCGACGACTTTTTCTTCGGCATGGCAACAGTGCTCATATGCAATCCAGCAAATTGGTACGCGACAGAAGCCCGCCGATCATAAACGGATCCGCCGCTCAGCTCTCGGCAGGCGCGGTGGCCGTGCCGGGTGCGGGACTGCCCGCCGGCAGTGCACGGCGCAACTTCAAGAAGTTCTCGCGTTCCGCAGCTGTCAGCGGAGAACTCGGATCATCCACGGCGAAGCGCATCGCGAACTCGTCGGCAATCGGGCCCGCGCGGGACGTGTTCCCAATACTCTCAAGCAGCACGAGCCACGCCCCAGCGGTCTCCTTGAGCTCTGCCGCCCTACGGAATTCGCCCATCAGCGCGTAGAGCCGGAACAGTGCGTCGTGCGCCGGCTGTCCCGGCGTCGCCTCGATACCCTTCAGCAGCGCGATCGCCTCGTTCGTGCGATCAGTGGCAAGGCATACATCGATGTAACGGCGCAGTCCCGAGTCCACATCGGCGCGTGTGATCCCCGCGCCGGACCCTCCGCCGGGAGCTGCGGCACCATTGGAAGCCGAGCCCGCCGCGAAGCGTGAAAGTCCGATCAGTCTTGTCTTTGGATCGCAGCCCCCCAACGGCGCGAGCAGGCGATCGGCGGCGAGCAGATCGGCGAAGGGAAGGTCGCGCAGTACGCGTCCCAACGCGGCGTTCCAATCGGCGACGAGATCCGGAGGCGGCACAGCGGCCACGATCTGCTCAAGCGTCGCGAGTGTCTTGGGCTCTTCCGCCAGTGCCGCGACGAGCGGACTGTAGATCGCCGGATCACCGGCACGCTCGTACAGGGGACGGCGCACGCCGCGCCGGCGGAGGCCTTCGGCAGCACCGCGCCGGATCTTGGAGTCGCTGGCGTCGAGCATCGCCGTCACCGTCTGCAGGTCAGTGTCGTCGCCTGACCATGCAAGCAGCTGTGCGGCCGGGCCGTTTGGGCGCGTCGCTATCGCTTCGCGCAGCGCGGGCAGAATCTTCGCCGAACCGTCGGAAGGCATGGTCTTGGAGTCGACGAGCCGGTTGAGCACCCGACACGCCGCTTCGCCGAGAACCGGATCGCGCAGGAGCGGCAGGACGACTGGAAACGTCGTCGACGCCGGTCGATTCGCCAGCGCACTGAGATACGCGGCCGCGACGTCGGCGTCGCGCTCCTTGGGCAGACGCTCGGCGAGACGCTGCGCGAGATCGGGCACGGCGAGCTCATCCAGCAGCTTCACGCCTCGGACGCGCATCGACGGAACGGGGTCATCGAGCAGAATCGTTGTCGCACGAAGTGTCGCCTCATCCGGTCGCTCGCCGTTGCGAAGCATGCGCTCGAACTGGGTCACACCAAAGGCGCGCACGTCGGTCAGGGGATCCGTCAGAAGCTCGACGCTCCGCGCGAACCGTTCCTTTTGCGTGAGGTGGAGAAACAGCTGGCCGTACACATCGGTGAGTCGCGTGCCGAGCTGTTCCGCGCGGCGGCGTTCATCCGCGGCTGCCCGCTCGGCCGCCTCGGCTCGCGCCTGCAGCTGACTGTCGACTGTCCCCGCGCGCCGCGCGCCGTTTCCATTGACGCCATCGTTGCCGGCACCGTCGACGGGCGTCCGTGACGTCTGTTCCCACCACGCGCGCCACGCTGCCGGGTCGGCGCCGTGACCCGCGCCCGTCGCCCGATCGAGTGCGGTGCATATTGCCTGAATGATGTCGGCGGGCTCGCGCCGCTCATCGAGCATCGCAATCAACCGCGCCAATGCGTCGCGTGTCCGAAACGCGCCGAGCGCTTCGATCGCACCGACGCGCTCCGATGTCGTCTTGCTGTTGCGCGCAGCTGTCGTCAGCAGGTCAGCTGCCCGAGCGTCGCTCGCTGCGAGGACCCGCGCAGCAGCGGCGCGGTCGATCGCCAGATCAGACGTGACCACAACGATGAGCGCATCGGTAAGTCCGGGCACTCGAGCGACGGCCCGATCGAGCGCTTCGATGGCCGCGGCAACAACCGCGATCTCTCCGGAGCGCAGCGCCCGATCGATCGCCTGCGTCCCCTCGGGTGAACGATCACGCACCAGCCGGTCGGCCGCACCTGCCCGCAGAATGCTGCTTGACCCAGCACTGGTGAGAATCGACTCTAGGAACGCGACGTCGCTGTTGAGCCGCTCGTCATCCACGACGGGTCGCATCGACGTCCACCATCGCAAACCTGCCGGCATTCCGGAGCTGGCCGATCCAGTCTGCAGCGCCGTCTGCACCGCCGTGCGTGGCTGACCGGCCGCCTGCGCGACGATGAGCGCGATCATCAGGACAGGAGCAATGAGCGAGGAGGTGCGTGGCATCGGCGGTGTGAGTGTGCGCTCTGAGAACAAACTGTAGTAAACACCAGCGCAAGCGGTCGGCTGCACTTGCTTCTCGTCTCGAATGATCCTTGAATGTGCCGCTTCCGTCTGACTTAGAAGTTTCGCGCGCTTGTTGAGCACACGGCGGCCCTCAGCTGCCGTTCTTGATGGAGAATAAACGCATGGATGACGAACGCGATGATGGCTACGACGGGCACTCGGCGGATGACTTGTCGTCCGACGGAAACCCGCGCCCCTCGCGTTCGAGCGAACGCCACGCACAGCGAGCCGCGGAACATTTTCGCCGAGGACGGCTCGCGGAGGCCGAGACGGAGCTGCGCAAGGCACTTGCCGCCGAGCCCGCCCGCGGCGATTGGCACTTCAATCTCGGACTTACGTTGGAAGCGGCGGGCCGATCCGAAGACGCACTTGCAGCGTTTCGGGATGCGGTCACGCGCCTGCCCCGCCGGGCTGAGGCCCGGCTCGCCGAGGGTTCGATGCTCTGCCGGCTCGGGCGGTTTGCCGAAGCGCTTGCGCCACTGACCACAGCCACGATGCTTGACCGCCGGTGCGAACCCGCGTGGGCCCGACGGATCGAAGCGGCGGCGGCGATCGGTGCATGGGAGGATTCTGAGACCGCGTATTACCTCGCCCAGCATGCCCTCGAACGGATGCCGCTCTGCCTCGTCGCGATGGGGGACACCCAGTTGGCGCGCGGCCGGCACGAACGGGCCGCCTGGTGCTTTCGCGAGGCGCTTACCCAGTCCCCCGAGATGCCGCGAGTTCGGGCGAAATTGGCCCTCGCACTCGCGACTGGCGGCTCAAAGGACGCCGCCGTGCGGATGTACCTCGAGGAGCTCCGTTCCCATCCCGGTGATGTCCAGACGCTGATTGAGACCGGTGACCTGCTCGCGACACTGCATCGAGTCGGCGAGGCGGTCGAGAAGTACCGGCGCGCTGCAGAACTCGCGCCCACCCATCCAACCCCCCGAGCACGTTTGGGCATGCTGCTCGGTGCCATCGGGCGACACGAACAGGCGCGCGCTGAACTGGAAACGGCGTACGCACTCGATCCTGATGCGCATCTCGTCCGCGTCACGCTTGCGACCTCGTTGCTGGCCGGTGGTGCCGCAACGGACGCGCTGCGCTTTCTCCGCGAGGACGTCGAGCGCCGCAAAGTCTTTCACTCGGATACCGCCGCGGTCGAACTGCTTCGCGCCGCAGGCACCCTCGCGGCGTGCGGCGCGCCGGACGAAGCTGCCGATCTGCTTGAGCGCGTCGCTCGCGGGCGGCCGGCGGACCTCGATGTGTTGCGCCGTCTGATGGTGATGTCGTTCGCAGCCGGCCGGCGACGGCGGGCGCGTGGCTACGCCCGGCGGTTGGCTCGGCTCGCGCGAGCGCAGCTCGCAATCGACCTCATCAGCATCAGCGCGAACGGCGAGGCGGCGAACACGAGGATCGCTGAGAAAACCAGTCACGCCCCTGAAACCGGGTCCCGCTCAGAGGACAGCGGCGCATCCGATGGACCGTCGCCGCTGACTGCGAGGGAAGTGATTCAAAGCACGCTCGCCGCGTGCGACTACAACCTCGCGCTGGATGCGATCGAATCGGGCCGGCTGCGGGTCGCGCGGCAGCGCATTCAAAACGCGATCGCGGCGCATCCCCAAGACTGGGCGATGCGCCGGCTGCGCAGTCGTTGGTGGCTGGAAGCGGTCCGGCTCACCGTGGTGCGGGCTTTGCGGCGCACGACCTGAACCGGCGCTGAGCAATCGCATCATTACATCGTCGCGCTGGTGTACGGGAGCAGCGCCATGAAGCGGGCTCGCTTGATCGCCTGCGCGAGGCTCTTCTGATCCCGGGCCTGGAGCTGCAAGCGCTTGCGGGAGTAAATCTTGCCGTTCGGCGTCATCATCCGGCGGAGGTCTTCAACTGCCTTGTGATCGACGTATCGCTTGCCGTCTGCGCCAACCTTCAACTCGATCGTGGGAGTGCTCTGAAACTGAGACATGGGGGGGTCCGTAATGCTGTGGATGGATCGCCGGGCGTACACCCGAACGGCAGATCCAGCCCGAGCGCCGATGGCTCGAGCAGCGAAACAGCGGAGAATACCGCGAATCCCGCGCTTGTGGGACGGAATCGAGCCGTAACCCGCACGAAGCCGAAGGTCTGCACCCGCGTGGGTGGATTCCTGTGCTATCTTTCGAGCAGGTGCGTGCGCAACCGCTGCGCGAGTCCCGTGGGCAACGAGGCCACTACGCGGGTGCACGCCCCACCAGCCCGGCGCTGGGTCCGAGCTATCGCTCATGGCTTTGGCCATTGCGTGGAGTGGGCCGCGCCGGAACCGATTCGTGTCCGAACTTGTGCCCCAACTTGTGTACGACTTGTACCAAACGGGGAAGAAAGAAAGAGACGCCGGTGGCAACCGGTCGTGAGAGCTTCCATCATCCGCTGCGCGATGTCGGTCGATGCGTCCTGCTGAGTTGCGGCGATGACGCGCCTCCCGAATTTTTAGCATTGATGCAGCGAATCGGCATCGAGGTTTCGATTATCGGGCACGAAGTGGCCGCGTTCTCGCAGCTCGCGCTTTTCGAACGAGAGCGGGAGCGCGCCATGAGCCTGGGATTGCTGAAACGTCCCCGGACGGCGCTGATCATTGCTGAGCGCGATCGCTGGAACGATCTTGAACCATTGTTGAAAGCGGTGCGCCGCCACCTTCCCAGTGTGTCAGTATGGATAGCGACGGCTGACCTTTGGCTCGAAGTGACTACCCTGCCCGATCGCCAGGCGCCCGAGCACTCGGAGTTTCCCGATCTCCCCCCGACCCTCCGGCTTGGCAGCGACGTCGAGCGTGATCGAGCCGCTCAGTTTCCCCCGCTCACCGGGCCGGCTCTCGCAAATCCAGCAGACACCTCGGAAGATGAAGCCAGGCTCCCCGCACTGCTACAGCCAGAACCCCAGCCAGAACTGAAGCCAGAACTGAAGCCTGACGCGAAGCCTGAACCGAAGCCTGAACCGCCCCCACCGCCCTCGCGTACACGTCCCCCTATGGATTCCGCCGTCACACCCGAAGAAATCGAGATGCTGCTCCGACTCTTTCCCCACGCGGGGGACGAGAAGGTCAACGGCGGTGGTCATGACGAGCCGGAGCGTGGATCATGACTCCAGTCCGCGTTGCGCGTGGGCGGGCCTTGGTCGTGCGCGACGGTCCGGGTTTGAGCGAGCTCACCGAAGCCATCCGGCGCACGGCGTCGGACGACGCGCCCCGCGTGTCGGAGGTCAACGACATCTTTGAGGCCCTGGCGGAAGTGGCAGCGACCGGTGCCGACGATTTTCAGTCGGCCGACCGGCCGAGGGGCGGCGGCGAAGCCGTGGTCACCGTCGCGGTCACGCTCCGATCCGCTGGCCACGATCCAGCGCTGCTCCGCGATGCCTTTCGCCGGCTAAATCCCCGTATTCGGCTCATGTTGTCGGCGGTTTCGCCGTGCATCTGTAATGCCGCAGCCAGGTCGGCCGATCCCGCAGG
>JAWXBD010000229.1:0-3366 GCA_034439815.1 Phycisphaerae bacterium | reverse complement strand
ACGCTCGCAGACGCCCGTCGCATCATTGCCGCCGCCGAGAAGAAGGCCGCGGAAATCGGTCAGCCCATGAACATCGCCGTGGCGGATGGCGGCGGCAATCTCGTCGCGCACGTGCGCATGGATAACGCGTGGCTCGGTTCGATCGACATTTCCATCAAGAAGGCCTACACGGCCCGCGCGTTCGACATCACGACCAAGGACCTCGCGACGCACAGCCAGTCCGGCGGCCAGTTTTTCGGCATTCACGCCTCGAATGACGGACGCATCATGATTTTCGCGGGCGGCATTCCGCTCAAAAAGGACGGACGCGTGGTCGGCTCGATCGGTGTCAGCGGCGGGTCAGGCGATCAGGACCACGCGGTAGCGGCCGCGGGCGCGGCGGTGTTTTGAAGTATGAAGTATGAAGTATGAAGGAAGAAGGAAGAAGTACGGAACAATCTCAGCGCGCTCCGGCCTTCATCCTTCTTACTTCTTACTTTTTCCAACCTCACGCCGCCGCGTGGGCGGCATGCGGCGCCATAGCGCCGTGCGCTGCCGCGCCGCGCGCATGCACCAACACCATCGTGCAGTCGTCGCACGGATGCAGTGATCCCGCTTCGCTGTCGAGCTTGCGGCTGATCGCCTTGATCGCGTCGTCCGCGTGCGCCACGTCGCGGAGTTTGGCGAACTCCTCGAGATAGCGCGGAAGAATCTCAGGCTGCGCCATGAGTTCGCCACCGTCCCGGAACGCCTGCTCGAAGCCGTCGGAGTGAAAGAGAACGCGGTCATCGGGGGCGAGCTGAATGACCTGCTCGTCAAACTCCTGCTGCACGTTCATGCCGAGCAAGGGACCGGTGACAGGAAGCACGCGCAGCCCGACCGAGCGCGACAGAATGAGTGGAGGCGGTCCGCCGGCGCTGGCGATCCGCATGGTCCGTTCGCGACAGTCGACGATGGCATACATCGCCGCGGCGTATCGACCCATGCGGCCTTGCCGCGCAGCCATCGCGATGTTCAGCCGTGCGAGCGCCTCCGCCGGCGGCAGAATGCGGTCGACCGTCGCATGGCGTTCGGAGTAGCGTTCCTTCGTCTCGAGCGAGCGGCACAGGAGCATCGACATGAGCGCAGCCGGCACACCATGGCCCACTGCGTCGGCGAGGAAAATGCCGACGCGCCGTTCATCGAGGCGCACGATGTCGTAGATGTCGCCGGACACGCTCGAAGCGGGTCGCCACAGCGTTGCGAATTCGACGCCTTCAACGGCGTTGGGCACGCGCGGCAGGAATTCCTGCTGCACAAGGGACGCCATCTGCAGCTCTTCGTCCACGCGCGTGATTTCGGCTTGAACGCCGTCAGCGACTCGTTCTATCAATCGCAGTTCGCGCTCGACGCGATGCAGCTCGTCGCTGCAGACGAGGTAGGCCAGCGTCGCCGCCGCAATGCAGCCGTCGCTGGCGTCGATCGGCAGGCGCATGCAACCCTTCGGCGCCGCGCCGTCGCGCGCGCGGTCAACAAGGACGACCGGAATCGAGCGCATCGATGCGTGTTCGAGAAGCTGCAGCAGCTCACGATCGGTCTTGCCGTCGGGGAGAACGATGAGCGCGTCGGCAGTGAACTGCTCGGCGATCTCGTACGTCGCAGGCCAGGGTTCGAACCGGATCGCGACGTGGGCGGGACCCGCGTCTCCCCAGTCCGAGGAGGCGATGCCGCCGGCAAGAGACTCACCGCGCTGCCGGCAATGCTCCCGGGCTATCACGATGATCGTCCGCGACTCGGGCAAATCTCCTCCGTACCTGCGCGGACAGGCTCGCACCCCCAACAAGAGGGTGATGGTGTTCGTTCCGCACTCCAGTCAAGAGGAGGATCGGCTTACTTCGCGAGCGCCTTGAGGTTGGGAAGATCTAAATCGATCTTCGAGCCCCGCTTGATCCCGAGCTTTTCGAGGGCGCCGGGTTGGATTTCAATCGCAAACCGCGCGGGAACGCCGCTGGGGTACTGCTGGAGCCGCGCCTCGTACGCTGCCTGCGTTTCCTCGGCACCCTTCAGTTTTTCCTTGCGCATCGTGTGGACCGCCGTGACAATCCCGAGGCTGTCGACGAAAGCGATATCGAGATCGATCGTGCAGTCCTTCATGTAAAACTTGAGCACGGCCGCGTCCGGGAAGACGAAGAGCATGCCGCTGTCGGCGGGCAGCTCGTCGACACCTCCAAGCCCCTTCTCGCGGCTCTTCTGGTCGACCGCGAGCTTGAGCTTGTACTCCGTGCCGCCGATTGTCACCTTCTCGATGTCCTTCTCAGTCACGGGATCGCATCCGCCGGCGAGGAAGGCGACCGCGACGAGACTGCAGGCAAACAACATGAAACGGGTGGTCAGCGAAGCCATGCGAGACACTCCTCAGACGCGATGCGTTGGCCACCGGGGGCGCGTTCCCGCTGCGTCAGTTGCCGCAGCGTATCGGGCGTCACGTACTGACGGAAGGTGCTCAGCGAACATGGCACTGGCCGATCCGTGAAGCCCGACCACCAGGCGAGCAGTCCGAGCACGCGTTCCTGCGATACGCCGGCGTTTCGCAGCGATTCCAAGCTGGTGGCGTCCTGCCGTTTGGCAAGCCGCCTGCCGTCAGGGCCGTAGACGAGCGGAAGGTGCCACCACCGGACCGATGCATCGGGCCCCGGCCCACTGTGCTGATCGGACCACAGCAGACGCCTCAGCAGCAGCTGCCGCGCCGCGCTCGGAAGGAGGTCATCCCCGCGCACAACGTCCGTGATGCCCTGCGCGAGATCGTCCACGACGACCGCGAGCTGATAGGACGGGACGCCGAGTTTCGTCCAAACCAGGAAGTCGCCGACCTCCGCGCCGGGGTCGAACCCCTGAGCGCCGCACAGTTCGTCATGCAGTTCGTCATGGACAGGCACATTCGCGGGGTCGACGAGCAAACGGTAATTCACGTGGTCCGCCCCGTCGGTCCAGCCTTGCAGTGCTCGCTGCTCCGGCCGCAGCGACGGGGGAAACCGGCTCTCACCGTCGTCGCGATGCGGCGCACTGGCGGCGGAGCGCACATCCTTGCGCGACCGTTCGCAGCGAAAGACGGCGTTTCCCAGGCGCTCGAGCGCGCTGCGGTACGGAGCGAGGTCTTGGCTTTGTTGCCTGACGTGGCCGTCCCAGTCGAGGCCGAGCCAGCGCAGCACATCGAGCGTCGCCTCGACCGCGCCGTCGCGCACACGCGGACCGTCCAGATCCTCCATCCGCAGCATGATCTCCCACCCTTGGTTCCGCGCCAGCGCCCACGTCAGCGCGAAGGTCCGCGCGTTGCCGAGGTGCAGGGCACCGGTGGGGGAGGGGGCGAGGCGCGTGCGGCGGACAGGCATCTTTGACATCGGGGGGGTT
>JAWXBD010000228.1:0-35797 GCA_034439815.1 Phycisphaerae bacterium | reverse complement strand
CCGCTGATGGTGCGCGCGTCGGCCACGATGCTGCATTGTCGGCACTACGCCGCCGGTGCGTCCTGTAATTGCATCGGTTATTTTTGAGCGCCCACTTAGTCACACCGCTCGACCTGGATCGATTCGAAGCGCTGCCCATGTTCGGAACGGTCGCCTCCAGCACCTGCGCCGTTCAACTGCTCGGTGACGGAACGCTGTTCATGATTGGTCTTGCGAAGAAGGAGATCTTCATTCTCTCGCCGGTGCCTACAGCCGATCCTCCGAAGCCATTGCCCCTGCGCTCACCTTTGCGTCGCTACCAAAGGCCGCGTCGGATCCGACTCTCTCTCCGGATCCGAAGACCGAGTCGAATAGCGTGACATCACGGATGGCGCCGCTGGGCCCCCTCAATCCTTCCCCGGACTCGTCGCATTCACCAGCTTCCGCTTGCGAATGCCGGGGCGGTGAATGACCTGGCGCGGACTCGGCGCACGATCCGTGGCAAGCTCCGGCAGTTGCACGGGCTTGCCCGTCTCGGCGGAGCGCAGCAGCGCGCGGACCACGCGCACGTCCAGCCGCCCTTCGATGCCGCCTGGCTCCGGGTCGCGGCCGCGCCGGATGCACTCGGAGAAATACAGCAGCTCCGCCGCGAACTGATCCTTTTGCGCGAACTTCCGCGTGCGCTTCCTTTCGCCGATCGTCGTGCGGATCGTCAGGCCCTCCGCATACTCGTACGCCGGCTCGGCGCGGATCGAACCCTTGGTGCCGATCACGTCGTACGCCGAATTGTCGCCGGCGCCGAAGCTGACCACAAAGCTCGCGGTGCGCCCGCTCGGATAGCGCAAGATCGCGGCGCAGCGCTCGTTGACTTCCATAAATCGCTTGTCGGTGCGCTTGCCGGTGCGGGGTGCCGCGCTCGCGAACACCTCGATCGGCTCTTCCGCCATGAACATCCGCGCCGCATTGATGCAGTAGACGCCGATGTCGAACAGCGGTCCGCCGCCCATATCGCGTTTGAGCCGGATGTTGTCCTCGTCACGAACCTGCATCGTGAAGACCGAGTTGAACATCGTGACGTCACCGATCGCGCCGCTCCGCGCGATGCGCAGCGCTTCGAGCGTTGCCGGTTCGAAGTGCAGGCGATACGCGATCATCAGTCGCACATCGTTCGTGTCGCAGGCGCGCTGCATGTTTCCGCACGCCTTCTCCGTCACTTCCATCGGCTTCTCGCACAGCACATGCACGCCCGCTTCCGCGGCGCGGATCGTAAAGTCTTCATGCATGGAGTTCGGCAGCGCGATGAATACCGCGTCGATCTCGCCGCTGTGCAACAGGTCGTCGTACTCCTCGTAGGAGAACGCCATGGCCCCGTTCTTCGCGAGCCCGTTCTTCGCGAGCCCGTACTTCGCGCTCAGCTTCTTGCGCTTCGTCGCATCGCCCGACACCACGGCGACCAGCTCGCTGTTCTTCCGCGCATTGCGGAACGCGGGAAGGATCGCACCTTGCGCGATGTAGCCGAGGCCGACGACGGCGTAGCGGACCGTGTCCTGCTTTCGCCTGTTTCGAGTTGTCTTTGTTGCTGCCATGAAAGAACTTTTCTTGACGAACGACTGCTTCGGCGTGGACTCGACTTCTTCGACGTCCCCCGCATTGAGCTTGCCCGTCGAGTGGACGCCTTCGTGGTGCCCGGATTGACGCGCGTCTTTCGCTGACCGTCTTCCGCTGGCCACCCTTTGCGGACCGGGGCACGCGTTGCGGACCGGGGCACGCGGCATTCCGTACACCCCTCTTCGATGCACGTGTGAACCCCCCGTGCGAGCAAAGCAGCAGTGGCCCGCCGTCCGATCGATGAAGCATTCCTCCCCGAAGCACTTCACCGACCGAAACGGCGGGCCACACGAAGCTGGGAGGTACTCTCCCTCACGATTGATTGTTGTGCGATCGGGTCAACGCATGAAAACACCACCGCGTTCATCGATCGCTCGGTGAACACGGTGGTCCATGGCTGCTGGGATTGATTGACGCGGGCGTTAGTTGACGTGGGGATTGATTGACGTGGGGATTGATTGACGAGTCGCGCTGCGAGGCGATTCGTCCCCCAGCGATCACTCGACCGAGACAGCGACCGCGGGACTGTCGCCGCGCCGTCGCCACACGCTCTTGCGGCCGCGCGGTTCCATCAGGAGCTGGAGGTGCTCGAGGTAGTCGTGCAGCTTCTGATCATCAAATCGCGCCAGCCAGTCCTGGTCGGCGCTGCGGTTGATCTGGCGGATTCGTTCGATGATCTCGTTCTTGCTCGGCATGATCTGCGGCGCCCCCGGAAATTCTTTGGGCAAGGTCCCGACTGCGTTCGCAAGCGCGGCGAGACACCAACCATCCACTCGCGCCGGTGCCTCGCCGTCGCTGCGAGCACACGGTGTCGGCTGATGCGCGCGCGATGAATGAAAAGTTCGCGCAGGTTGCTGCGGCCAAAGAAGCGGTCGTCGGGCCGCTACTACATCTGGTGGAGGCGCGGCGTGCCATCAACAAGTCAGCGTGGCGACCGGATTGGATTGGATCGACCGAAGATTGCACAGAGTTTCAGTCTCATTTTCGGAGGCGGAACGGGCAACGCAGCCGTCGCGCGAGCGCGGAACGCCCGTTGAATGAGAATTGCCCTTGCGCACGAGGGCTGACAGGCGAGAATCCTGCAGCATGAGCTTCCTGCCCGCCGCCACTGTTCTCATCGCCTGCGTCGCGACGACGGCGCGGGCTGGCGATGCTTCGCTCGGCTGCCTCCGGTACTCGACCGAGATCGTTGCGACGCTCGAGTGTGGCCTCTCCGCGAGTCTCGTTTATCGTGTTCCCCTACGTCTCCAACGACCGAGGCTTCTCCCTCCTCCCGATGCCGCCGGGGTATCCCTACGGCGTCGCGCGCGGGGTCAATGACGCGGGGACTGTCGTCGGGCACATGCATCCGACCCCGGCCGGCCTCGATCGTCGCGCGTTCATCTATGACGGGAACGCCGTCGTCAATCTCGGCACGCTCCCCGGCGCGACGCAGAGCTTCGCGTTTGCCATCAGCGACGAGAAGCCGCCGACCGCCGTCGGCTACAGCCACCCGTCGTCGCGCGCGGTCCGCTGGGTCGACGGAGTCATCGACGAACTCGTCCTGCCGATGGGACCCAACTCCGTCGCCGCCGACGTCAGCCCCAACGGGCACATCGCGGGATGGATGGGTTCCAGTCCCCTCGTCGGACCCTCGGCGGCATTCGTCTGGTATCAGGGACGCGCGATCGGGCTGCCGCCGCTGCCCGGCGCTTATGCCTGTGAGGCTGCGGCGGTCAACGACAATGGTGACGCGTGCGGAAGCTGCCTCTTCGATATCAAGGGCACGTTGGCGGCGCTTCGCAAGGCAGTCCTCTGGAAGGACGGCAAGGCGATCGACCTAAGGGGTGCTGCCCGACAAGTTTCACTGCGGGGCGCGCGATCTCACCAATGACGCTGAAGTCCTCGGCTACTGCACGGACGAGTTCGGCAGCTTCTCCGAGAACTTCGTCTGGCGGGACGGAACGATGGTCGAGCTCACCCAGTTCATCGACGCGCCGTCGGACATCTCGTTCGGTGCGGCGCCGGCGATCAACAACGCTGGTCAGATCACGATCTTCGCGGCCACCTCAGGAACCGACATCTTCTACGCGTTCCGGCTGACGCCCGTGCACGGCACCGAGCGCCGACCTCGACGGCGATGGCGATGTGGGCGCCGCCGATCTCGCGCTGCTCCTCGGCGCGTGGACGGGCGGCTGAATGAGTTTGCGGTTCACATGCGCGCAATCTTCAATGGCAACGGCCGCGTCGGCGCGATGTCCGGAGACCGGATGGGTCGACCGCAGATTGCACATCCGGAATGAGACCGGAAATCTGCGGTCAACTCCTCTGGATCCCGAGGAGCGTGCGCTCAGTCCCCGCGTCGCCGCCGGTCCGTCAGCTCATCGAGCCGCCGCTTGAGCAGGCTCACGCGCAGCAGACTCTTCACGCGCGTCACGAGCTCCAGCTTGTTCACCGGCTTCGTCAGGAAGTCATCGGTCCCGCACTCGACGGCCCGCTCGTAGTCGCCGACCTCGTGCAGCGCCGTGACCATGATCACGACGATGTCCCGCGTCGATGGGTTGGACTTGATCTTCTGACAGACCTCGAAGCCCGACATCCGCGGCATCATCACGTCGAGCAGAACGAGATCCGGCTTCTCCTCTTCCATCGCCGCGATCGCCTCGACGCCGTCGCGGGCGGTGCTGAGCTGACATGGCAGGCCCTCGAGATACGCCTGCATGAGTTCGAGATTCTGCAGGTTGTCATCGACGAGCAAAATGCGGGCCCGGCTGATGGGCAGGCCGCCGTAATCGTGCTCGAACGCGGCGGTCGGACCGTCCGCAGCGGATGTCGCGCTGGACTTCGGAGCCGAACCGGCGAGATTGGGGGCGGCAGGATTGGTCATGTGCGGGCTGAGCTGGAGCGGGCGCGAAGATGCTACCACGATCGGTCCCCCCACCTGTCTCCCGTTCGGTCTCCCGTTCGGCCTCCCGTATAGTCCGCGTCACGTATGCCGCTCGACCGCAACCAGATCGCTCAACGCGCCTCCCGGGAACTCCGCGACGGCTTCTATGTCAACCTCGGGATCGGCATGCCGACGCTCGTCGCCAATCATGTGCCCGCGGACATGACCGTGTGGCTGCAGTCGGAGAACGGCCTGCTCGGCATGGGGCGCTTCCCGTACGAGGACGAGATCGACGCCGATCTCATCAACGCAGGTAAGCAAACCGTCACGGGCGTTCCAGGCCACTCGTTCTTCAGCAGCGCCGACAGCTTCGCCATGATCCGCGGCGGCCACATCGACCTCGCGATTCTCGGCGCGATGGAAGTGTCGCAGGAAGGCGACATCGCGAACTGGATGATCCCCGGCAAACTCGTCAAGGGCATGGGCGGGGCGATGGACCTGGTCGCCGGCGTGCGCCGCGTCATCGTGACGATGGAGCACGTCAACAAGAAGGGCGAGACGAAGATCATTCCGCAGTGCACGCTGCCGCTGACCGGCAAGCGCTGCATTGACATGATCATCACGGAACTCGCGGTGCTGCAGATGGACAAAGACAAGCACCGCTTCGTGCTAACAGAGGTCGCACCCGGCGTGACCATCGAGGAAGTGAAGGCAAAGACCGGCGCGGAGATTCTGATTGCGCCGCAGGTGAAGACCGTCGCTCTGTGAAGATGCGTGCGACAGTTTTTGCTTGCGACATCGGCGGACGCCATTGAAGATGACGTGCGCAGCCTGGGCATGTCCTACGTTCTTGTCCTCTATCGCCTCGCCATTCGCTACGCCCCCGAGGCGCTGATCGCCATCGTCGGCGCAGTCCTCTTCCATCGCTCGGCGCGCTGGTTCACGCACTGCGGGCAGCTCGTGCGCACTGCGGAGTGGCATGCCGACCGCTGCAGCGAATGCGGGCGCCGCGTCGTCACGGCCGGCGCTGGGCGACAAGTCGCCGGCTTGGCTGTGGGAGTCGCGGCGCAGGGGCCGATTCTGCTCAGCGCCTCACAGTTCGAGGGTGCACGCACGGCCGTCTTCATTGTCGCGATCGCTGTGGTCGGCACCGCAGGCCTCGTCGAACTATGGCTCGGCGGCCGCACGGGCGCCGTTCGATCACGTCGCCGACGCTTTGCAATCCTCGTGAGTTGCCTCCTTCTGCAGGTGCCGTGGACGCTCGTCGCGTGGCGCGTCACCACTTCACAGGCGGTCAAGGACTCCGCCGAGCAATGGACTGGACTGCGGTACATCGACGCATGGACGCCGCGCACCTCGGCATTCGGTCCCGCCGAAGTGTGGCTGGCATGGATGCCAGACCGTTGGCTTTGGAGCACGGGCGCACAGCGGATCACGCTCTGGGTCCAGTCCACCGCGGGATGGGATTCGCTCGGGGACGGCGATCCACAATTTGTGGAGCGGATCGAAGCGAGACACGGTGCAACGACTGCTCCGACCGCCGACCAGATCCGTGCGCTCGCGCGCTTCACGCGCCTCGCGGAACTCGAGCTTCCTAGCATGGAAGCGACTCCAGACCGCCTCGAGGCACTCGCTTCGCTGCCCGCCGGGTGTCGCGTCTTCGCGTCGCTCGTCGATGCCGGCAACACCCCCCTCGGCCGGTTCCATGCGACGATCCCCGCGAGCGGCAGCAACGCGGCCGTCGTGTTTGAGCTGGTGTCGCGCGACCCGCCGCCAGCGCCCGCGCCGCTCGCGCCGTCCGAGCCGATGGGCCCACCCGCGCCGTTGCAGTAGTCGGCGGCAACGCACGCCGCACTGCTCATCGCGTTCGTCGCTGCGGCTTCAGTGCCTGTCAGCGTGCCTGGCATCGAAGATGGGATGTCGATTTCTGGAGATGTCGACTTTTGGACAGGCACCTTCGCGTTCCGGCTGACCCCGGACGGGGTCACGGAAAGTAGTCACGGGTGAAGCGATGTTCGGCGCACGCCGGACGAGCGCAACCCGTGGCAGCGGAGCGCTCAAGTGAAACTGCCCCGGCCGGGGCAGCGGAAATTGCGAACATGCGCTTGGCGAAGAAACAGCACCGATGCTCAAGCGGCGAGCGTTGCGGCAGCGTCGGCGCGCTGGGACGCAGCGACTCGTCTCCTCCGCCCCTGCCGGGGCGAGGAGGGCGCGCTGAGCGCGAACTGTTCCGTGTGCACGTTCCTCTGCGGAGGTCTGCCTGGGAAGGCAGTTCCGTTCTTCCAATCGACGCAGCCGCTCTGTTCGGCTTCTCCACCATCGAAGAGTTCGCAACTGCCTCGGCGAGCTTGACGCGGCCACGCGGGAGGAGATCCTGTCCAGTGTCTTCGGAGGTGAAATGTGAGTCAGCGATCTGCGTCGAATCTCGGCTTCTTGATGTGTTCGGGGTTCTCCGCAGGTGTGAGAATCGGCGCCTTCCCCCGCGGTCTGCAGCTTCTGCTGGCGGCCGCGGGGGCGGCGCTTCTGGTCTCACAGCCCTTGGCTGCGCAGTGCGGCTACGACGTCGAGATCATTGGCAATCCCGCATGCGTCCAGCAAGGTGCCTTGCATGCGCGGGCCATGAACGACGCGGGCGTGATCGTCGGAAACGGCCTGCCCTGCAACTCGATCACCGGGAAGGCCTTCCGCTGGTCGCCGGAGAACGGCTTCTCGTTTCTGAATCTCGGACCGGGACTTTCCGCCACCCGTGCGGAATCGGTCGCGGAGGACGGCACGATCGCGGGAGTCGCCTGGACCGGTGGCACCGGAACTCCGGCGCGCGGCTTCGTCTGGAAGGACGGCGCGGTGCAGTTCATTCTTCCCGATCCCGTTGACCCCGGTTCCTCCGTCTCCGTCGAAGGCATCTTCGATGACGGCACCGTCATCGGCTACATAGCGGGCGGCGACGTGCTGCCCGACCGGGCCTTTGCGTGGAAGGATGGGGAGTTTCTCTCGCTTGGCAAGCTCGACGGAACACACTCCCGGTTCCTCGGTGCCAGCGGCAACGGATTCGCGACAGGGTGGATCAGCATCCCCGATACCCAGTTGTTTGACGGGCAGCGCTGGACATCAGGCTCGCAGGCGGTTTCGATGATTTCGCTTCCTGCTCCTTACGTCAGGGGCCAGGGATGGGCGGTGTCGTCGCACGGGCATGTCGCTGGACGGTGCGAGCTTCCGGATCCCAAGAAGGGCCTTGGCCCAGTCACGCTTTCGCGCGATCTACTGGGACGGCGTGAAGACGCACATCATTGATCCTCTCCCGGGCAACGACGGGACGTACTTCTACGACATCAACGATCTCGGCTAGGCGGTCGGCACCTCGGTTTGCTAGGGGATGCCGTGTCCGTTCGGCATCGAGAGCCAGGCGATTCTCTGGCAGAACGGCGTCGTGACCAACCTCGATCCGATCGTCAAGGATCCGGGCGGCGAGCCGGCGGTCGCGCACTGCGCCGTCGCCGTCAACAACCATGGACAGATTGTTGTTCAAGGCTACTCCTTGTCCGGCTCGCTTTTTCTCCTGACCCCCAATCCGCCGCCCGGCGACGTGAACATCGACTGTGCCGTCAACGTCCTCGATCTCATGCTCCTGTTTGACAACTGGGGCGCTGTGACTTCGGACGCGGTGCTGCGCGCCGACCTCGACGGCGACGGTGTGGTCGGAGGTTTTGAGCTCGCGCTCGTGCTGGGTGGCTGGACGCCGAGGTGACGTCCGTTCCATCGCTGGCGACAACGACGCCGAGTGACAAGACGCCGCGCCGCCCCCGCCGTTGCGGTAGTCTGGGGCAATGCTCGCCGCACTGCTTATCGCGTTCGTCGCCGCCGGGCCCGTGCCTGCCGGTTCACCGCAGCCGCTCTTCAACGGCAAAGACCTCGCCGGCTGGGTGAACGTGAACACCGCCCCGTCGACATGGAAGGTCGGCGAAGACGAAAGCGGCGGACCCGTGATCACGTGCACCGGCCATCCGACCGGCGTGCTGCGCACCGAGACGATGTATGAAAACTTCGTCGCCGAGTTCGAATACTCCCATCGTGTGCCGAAGGGCAACGCCGGCTTCTTCGTGTGGAGCGACGCGCTCACCGCACCGGGGCAGCCGTTCACGCGCTCGATCGAGGTGCAGGTGATGGACGGCGTCGAAGCGAAGGAGACGATGAACGGCACGGAGCACGTGATCTACACGTCGCACGGCGACATCTTTTCGATTCACGGCGCGACGATGCGCCCCGATCGACCGCATCCCGCCGGATGGGCCCGGTGTCTTCCAAGCGAGTCGCGCGCGAAGCCGTCGCCTGCGTGGAATCACTGCAAGGTCACCGCCAATCACGGAACGATCAAGCTCGAAATGAACGGCAAAGAAGTCTCGGGCGGTTACGACATTGCACCGCGCAAGGGCTACATCTGTCTTGAAAGTGAAGGCAGCGAAGTGTGGTTTCGCAATCTCATGATCACGGAGCTTCCGCCGTCCGAGCCGCCGCTCGATGCGTCGATGATCGCCCGCGCCGATGAAGGCTTCCGCCCGCTCTTCACGGGTGTCGATCTGAGCGGATGGAAGGCCGACGGTGACGCGCCCCGCCACTGGCTCGTGAACGACTGGGTGCTCGCATACGACGGCAAGGGCGGCGACCTCTGGTCGGAGAAGAGTTATACGGATTTCGAGATGATCGTCGACTGGCGCTGGACGGGGAAC
Source organism: Phycisphaerae bacterium (assembly GCA_034439815.1). Classification (GTDB taxonomy): domain Bacteria; phylum Planctomycetota; class Phycisphaerae; order Phycisphaerales; family SM1A02; genus JAEUIT01. The sequence continues at coordinate 26,620 of JAWXBD010000228.1, read as the reverse complement.
GACCAAGGCAAGCTCCGCCGGCCGAAGTTCGCGCCGGATGGCAGCGATCTCAAGGATGCGAGCGGCTTGGTGCAGACCGTCGAGACCGGTGAACGCGACAGCGGCATTTTTCTGCGCGGCAGCAGCAAGAGCCAGGTGAACATCTGGTCGTGGCCCGCAGGTTCCGGTGAAGTGTGGGGCTACCGAACCGACAGCGCGATGCCCGCGAGCGTGCGCGCCGCGTGCACGCCGACGAAGCCGATGGACCGACCGATCGGCGAATGGAACCGGTTCCGCATCCGCATGCAGGGCGAGACGCTGAACGTGTGGCTGAACGGCGAGCGGGTCATTGAAAACGCGCAGCTCCCCGGCGTGCCCGCATCGGGGCCGGTCGGTCTGCAGCATCATGGAAGCTCGCTCGACTTCGCGAATATCTATATCCGGGAGCTGCAGTGATGGCACAACTGACGCCGCCGCCGTTTGAAGTCACGCCGCCGCCGAGCGATGAGGCCGTGACGATTCTCGCGATCTGCAACTACGTGTTCGCCGGGCTCACGGCGCTCGGCGGATGCGCGTCGCTCATCTACACAGGAGTGGGCAGTCTGCTCATTGGCGTCGGCGCAACGACCCCCGACGCCCAAGGGGCTGCGGTCGCGGGAGGCGCGCTGGTGGCGTTCGGCATCGCCCTCATGCTCTTCATGTGGGGCATCGCGGTGTTCTGGTACTACGTCGGCCGAAGCCTGCATCGCCGCGAGAACCGAACGCTGTGCATGATCGGCGCGTGTGTGCAACTGTTCTTTGCCCCAGTCGGAACGATCGTCGGCGCCGTCACGCTGTACATGCTGACGCGGCCGCATGTGATGGCGCGGTTTACGAGTTAAGTGTGGTGCGCTCGTGTGCAGAGGAGTCGACCGCAGATTCAAGTCTCATTTGCAGATGATTTCGCAGAGGAGCCGAAGCCGGTGCGCGCGAGGCGCTGGCTGTCCGTATCCGGCTCTGAAATGAGACCGAAAATCTGCGCAATCTGCGGTCGACCAATTCCGGCGTCACACTGCCCTCACGGCGTCCACGCCCCCAGCAGCTCGCTCAGGTCAGACGCATTCACGAAGCCGTCACCGTTGATGTCCGCGTGCTTCACCGGTGACGTCGCCGCGTCGCCCCAGCATTCCAGCAGCAGCTTGAGGTCGTCCACGTTCACCTTGCAGTTGAGGTCGATGTCCGAAGGCACGACGCCCAGCGGGCGCATGATGAACATCTTGCTGATCGAGTTGACGGCGATGGTGCCCTTGTCGTTGACGGCCGAAACGAGCCGTGGGTAGTGGATGCCCGGCAGCGTGACGAGCGAGGACAGCGGCACCATCACGCCGTGCTGCCAGAGAAACGGCAGGCCGTTCGATGAACCCAGCAGACTGCTCTGGCCGACCACCTGGCCGACGCTGTTGGCATCACGGACCCGCGAGTTGAGATCACCGGGAAGCGTTCCCAGCATTGTGTACGCGCCGTTCTCGCAGTAGAACGCCTGCCAGTGCGCCTGGAACGGATCCTTCGACACCATCTGACCGCTGCCTGCGACACGACCGAAGTCGTCGATCCGCATTCCCCAACCGTACTGAAGACCCGGTGGCGTGGGCAGCACCACAAACGCACCGCGTCCGCGTGGTGCGGCCGCCCAGATGAACGGCTTGGCATCGAACAGGAAACTCTTCTCGAACCAACGACCTGTGACCAGTCCGCCCGCCGAAACGTCGCGCATGCCGCCGTGGGCACCGGCAAACGCGCCAGGCAGTTCATCGGGGCCATCGATGTTCAGGATGAACGGATCCAGTCCGCCCGGTCCGCCCTGGTACTCGCCGAAGATCACGCCGTCACTTCGGGTGACACCAGTGGTCACGCTGCCCTCCGCACCCCCGATTTCATGAACCTCGACCGAGCCGTCCGGTCGCCAGACGATGAGCTTCAGAAGTTCGGTGGAACCGACGTAGCCGTAGCCCGTGATGGTTCCGTCGTCGGAAATCCGGTAGGTGGCAGCGTCGACGAAGCCCATGCCCGACGGAACGGGGCGCTCCTGCGTTCCTCCAGCTTGGGACCACTTGAACGGGTGTTAGGCCGAACCTGAACAGCCGTTGAAACGTCCCACCTCGACATCGCTGTTGTTGATGTCGATGACAGTCCAGCCGCCTTGGCACAGCGGCGGAATCTCGATGAACTCGTGATTGCACTGCGCGTAAGCCCGCCCGGCAAGCAGTCCGACTGCTACAGCAAGTGCGGCAGCGCAGGCGCTGGTGCTCTGACGTTGCATCATTCCTCCAGCAATCCAAGGATTGCATTACGCTCGGGCTCGCTCAGCGTACCGAGCCATGCGGCGAACTCACCGAGGTCGCTGAAACCGAACGATCCCGCGACTTCCAGCGGAGTGGCCACGGTCATCATCGACGATTCCTGCGACTCGCTGGACCCGGACACGCGTCCGTACCAGCAGCGAGAGTAACAGCGCTGCGACGAGTTCAAGCCACGCAATGCGCCGAGACCGAGAATCTGCGCAATCTGCGGTCGACCCAATCTGGCGTCCGTCGCTCTCCTCGCCCAAACCCGCGTCCACAACCGGGGTCCTCTGTGCCCTCTGCCCGCGCCTCCCGACCTCTCTGTGTTTTCTCCCGCTCCCGTCCGTTGATGGCCCCGCCATCCCAATCACGCACCATTCGGATCGCGTGCAACGGCTTTTTGAGTCGCCCATTCAGGGCTCGAGAATTCATCAGCGTTGCGCGACCCGGGGCGTTGCCCGGGGCTCCTGTTGGGGTGCCCCTTGCGGGGCGGTCGGAGTGGATGCTGACACTTACCGCGAAGCGGTCTGGAACAGTCGACGCAGACTTCTCGTCGCACTTCACAGTTCATTCTCAGAGGAGGAGACCAATGCACCATCTCGCGGCACTCACGATGCATCTCGTCTTGAGAATCAACCTGAAGCTCTGCGCACGCTGCGCCACCGATCCCCCTCACGCAGCCCGCTTGGGCTCCTCCGCCAGCTTCGTCGCGCACGTGTCGTCGCCGACCTCCGCGAGCATCCACCGGAGAAAGTCGCGCAGGGTCACGATGCCGACGCATGATCCCTCATCGTCGATGACCGGCAGCGCGGAGATGCGATGTCTCAGGAAGAGCGCCGCTGCTTCGTTGACATTCATGTCGGCACGGGCCGTGATGACAGAACGGTGCATGATCTGATGGGCGCGCTTGTGCCAGCTTGCGGCGTCCATCGTTCGTTCGGCCGCGGTTCCGGCGAAGGGGGACACCGCGCGCAGCAGGTCACGGTCGCTGATGATCCCGACCAGGCGCCGTTCTTCAAGTACCACAACATGATGAAAGCGGCGTGCTTCAAAGAGCTCGCGGATCGTGTCGAGCGTCGCGTCCATCCTGACGGATACGACGTGCCTGGTCATGATGTGTTCGACGAGCATTGGAACTTCGCTCTCGCTGACTGCGCTTTCGCCGAATGAACCGCGCCGACGGGGTCGTCGCGCGCACGTGCGGTCGGCGCATGCGCCTTCATCGACGGATCTCGTGTGCCGATTCGGACAATCCGCCATCAAGCCGCAAGGAGGCGACACAGAACCGATTATCAACGCTCCCCGGCTCCGCAAGTCAGACTGAGAATCTGCGCAATCTGCGGTCGACTCCTCCCCGGTACGCGCGCCGCGTCACTCCGCCACGCCGAAGCCCGCCACCACTGACGGCGTGAACTCCCGGATCGACATTCGGCGCCAGCGCACCTCCAGCGGATCCGCGCGGTCGCCGACGCTGTGCACCTGCAGCGCGATGTGGCCTTCGCGGTCCACGGCGTCCAGCACCGCCGCCGCAGGCACGCCGTTGATCCATGTGCGGATCACGTCGCCCTGCGCGACAATGCGCAGACTGTTCCACGCATCGTGCCGCAGCGCTGCCCGCGCATACGGCGCGTCGATCAGACTGTGCAGCCAACCGCGCCGCGCCTCGTCATACACGCCAGCCGTGAAGCTGCGCGGCGACGGATCGAGCTCGACCTGATAGCCGATGACGCGGCCGTCGCGCCGATCTTCGCCGCCCTCGACATGACTGCGGATCTGAATGCCCGAGTTCGATTCCCGATGCTGCTTGAAGTCGATCAGCAGTTCAAAATCGCGGTACGTCCGTTCGCTCACCAGGAACGTATTCGGCGTGTTCGGGCGCGTCGTGCCGATGATCTCGCTATCGGCGACGCGGTAGTCCGCGGCACCGCCGCGCGGCGCCCAGCCGGCGAGCGTCTCCGCATCCCACATCGGCTGCCATGGACCGGCGATCCAGCGCACGGGTTCCAACGGCTCGATCCAGCAGTGGCGAAAGCTCGCGCCGTCGTCTCCACCCAGCAGTCGCAACGGCCCCTGCTGCAGTTCGTCTTCACCGCGCAGTTCGATCTCGATCTGATCGCATGCGCCGTTGACCAGCACGGTCGCCATCGCAGTCGTGGCACTCGTGGGCGCGAACCAGATGTCGGCGGCATGCCAGGCACTCGCGTCGGTCGCCTTGAGCGTCAGATCGAAACGGTCCATCAGGCGCACAACGGCGCTCCCGTCTGCCGAGCGCCACTCGACGTGCAGACGGCAGCTGTCATGGTGCGTTCGGCTTGCATAACTGTCGCCCGCGGCGACGTGCAGCGCGCCGTCCAGCGCGAGCAGCTCGCTCTGCGTGCGTCCGACGGTCCGCACTGCCTTCGGGTCGTTCGCCGGCACCAGCATCACGTCACCGGAGCGGGCGATCAGCCAGCATCCATACTCGCCGGGCAGCGCGCCGAGTCCCGCGACAACGCGCGGCAAAGGACGTCCGTTCAACGTCGCGCTGCACCGGTCGATCGGCATCTGCTGCAGCGTGTACCACGCATCGGTGGACCAGATTGCATCGCCGTCAACTGACATGGGATCGCAGCGCAGATGCACGCACGTGCCCGGCGCGCGGCCGCTGACCGTGAGCTGCACGCGCACGCCGTCGGGGCTCGCGACGGCTTCAGTCACCGTGAGCGCGCGCTCGTCCATCTTCGCGCCGCCATACGCCGACGTCGGCTGATACGACCAGCTTCGCAGCGCATAGTGCGACGGGTCCGCAAGCCACGCGCGATCAATCGGCTTCGTGAACGTGATCTCGAATCCGTCGAGCGTCGCGCGCATCGTGTGCATCTCGAACGTCACATGATCATTCGGCGCGAGCCGCTCGAGACCGAACTGCGTCCCCTGCCAGTTCCAGTTCCCGCCCGCACCGATGCCGCCCAGATACAGCGCGCCGTCCGGGCCCCATGCAAGGCGGTTCACGCCGCACGTCAGTCCCTGGGTGCATTGAAACGCGGCGCCCTGCCACACGCCGTTCACCTGCTCGAGAGCAACGCGCCGCAGACCGCCGCCGGTGAGTTCGCCGACGAGCATCTGCCCGGCGTACGGGCCGCTCGGAATCAGCACGGGTTCGGTCGGCGAATTCGCACACTCGTCCTGCGGGAGATAGACGGCAGCCGGCGCGCGCGGACGGTCACAGAAGACGCTCGCCGCGCCGCCGTCGGGAAAACGGTCCGCAAGCTGCGGCACGATGTTGGTGTTGTTGTTGTGACCGTAGAAACGGCCGGGGACCACTTCAGCGAGCTGACTCGTCGGCATCCACGTGCCTTGATTGTCGCTGTAAAAAATCGTTCCGCGCGGTCCGACGCCGATGCCGTTGGGCGTGCGCGTTCCGCCCGCAATGACGCGCATCGAGCGGCTCGACAGATCGACTTCGATGACGCCGCCGCGCATGACGCCGTTCGGCGCAGCGTTGGTGCCCATGCCTTCCCACGCCGGCGGCGCCATCGCGGTCGACAGCGCCGCGTACAGCATGCCGGCGCCCCGCGGATCATCAGGATGCGGAACATGCACGAGACCAAAGGTGAACTGGTGATAGTTCCACGCTTCCCATCCGCTCGCGACGACATCCTGCGTCTCAAAGTATCCGTCACCGTCCGTGTCGCGCAGCCGCGTGATCGCCTTGCGATGCGCGACGTACAAGTCGTCGCCGACAGCGCACAGTCCGCTCGGTTCATACACGCCATCGGCAATCGTGCTGATGCGCACGTCAGCGGGATCGCCGCTCATGAGTCCCTCGATCGCCAACAGCCGATCGGCGGGTTTGGCGTCGATGTCCGGCAGTTGGATCTCATCGCGCTGCAGCGGATCAAACGTGCCGATGACCAGCCGGCCATCCGGGAGAAACGCCATCGCGCCGACCTTCGGCTCGAATCCTTCCGCGAGCAGACTGGTGCGCGTGAAGCTCGGATGGACGCCGGCGACAGGCGTGCCGTCGCCGGGCCGGCGTGCCGCGGCAAGCTGCTTGCGTCCCGGCGCCACGACCCGCGCGGGGACCGGTTCGGTGCGCAACCGCGCTGCGGGAATGACCACGAAATCCGCGGCGCCAGACGGTTGCCATTCCAGGACGAGGCTCCGCTGCCCGCCGTGATCGAAGTGCTCGAGGCGCAGCGGATGCAGTCCGGGGGCGAGCTGCACCGCGTCACTCGTCTTCGATGTCGCGGCGTGACGGCCGTCGTGATCGATGACCACCACGCCGTCAATCTGCAGCCGTGAGCCGTCGTCGCTCGTCAGTCGAAAGCGGTACGCCCCGGTCTCCTCGACATCGATCGAACCGGTGACATGCGTGACGATCGGCGCAACGAGCGCATGAAACGCGGCGGCGATCTTGAGTTCGATCGTCGGCCGCACCTCATCGACATTCGGCGTCTGATTCTGCGCGAGCGTCGGGATCGCGTGGATCGGCTTGGTCGCCTGCACCTCGAAGATGCGGACCGTGACGCCCTCGATCGTGTCCTCCGCCGCGGCGCTCACACACACAGCCATGGTCACGATGCAAGAGAGGAAGCCGGCGATCATCGGACGCGAAGTGTACGAGGTCGTCAGCAGCGACCACCGCGCTGTGTGCTACGGACTGCTACGGCGTCCAGGTCCCCAGCAGAATCGCGAGATCCGCCGCGTCAACCGTGCCGTTCGCATCAAGGTCCGCCGGACACGATGCGCAGCGGCCCCAGGCACCGAGCAGAATCGCCAGATCCGCGCCGTCCACATCGCCGTCGAGATTCAGGTCGCCCTCCGCGTGCTCGCACGAGTCCGGCACGCCGTCGCGGTCGGTGTCGGCCGAGATGCCCTTCAGGATCGCGATGCCGTCGGGGATGCCGTCGCAGTCGCAGTCGGGCGGCGGCGTGAGGACGAAGACGCTGCTGTAGCTCGAGACTGCTTTCGCGAAGGGACCAAGCTCCTGCGCCGCCGGACAGGGGGCTCGCACTCTCCGGAAGTATTGCTGCCCCAGCACGCGATCGTGCCGTCATGCCGCAGCGCCAGAGAATAGGAGGCGCATGCCGCCACGCTGACAAAAGTGCCGGGCGGCGCGTCGCACTGGCCTGCACGGCTCGAGCCCCAGCAGAGGACCGTGCCGTCGGGCCGCAGACCGACCGAGTGTGACTCCCCGCCGCAGACGGATACGAACGGGCCCCGGCGGCGAGCAGACCGGAGGGTGTGGGACCGATGCCACACGCTCCCGCGCTACATCCCCTCCCACGCATCCATTGACGCCGGCCAGTCGTCCTTCAGGAGCCGCGACAGCGAGCGGTCCGCGAGCAGCTTGCCGTCGGTCTGGCAGCGCGGGCAGTAGTTCGTTTCGTGATCGCCGCGGACGATGCGCTGGATCGCAGTGCCGCACACCGGACATGGCTGTCTGAAGCGGCCGTGCGCCGCAAACTCCGGACGAAACGCGGTCACGTCGCCGGGTCCTGGAAACGCATGCATGACCGCCCGCTGCAGCCGCGCGGTCCACGCGCGCAGCGTCATCTGCGTTGCTTCGTGCAGCCGCGTCCATTCTCCGTCGGTGATGCGCGACGTGAGTTTCACGGGCGACAGCTTGGCCGCGTGCAGAATCTCGTCCGAGTACGCGTCGCCGATGCCGGCGATGGTCGCCGGGTCCGTCAGCGCGCGCTTGATCGTGCGGTTGACTGCGACCAATCGTTCGACAAACGTCGCGCGCGTTGCGGCAAGCGGTTCGATACCGCCGGGATCGAGCGCCCGCAGCGCATCGTCGCCCTGCACGACATGCAACGATGCTCGCTTGCGCGTGCTGGTCTCCGTCAGCGTCAGAGTCCCGTCCGAAAACATGAACTGCGCGGAGGCAAGACCGCCCGGCTTTGCGATGGTCGATGGTCCGGCCTTCCAGCGCAGCCGCCCCGAAATCATGAGGTGCACGACAAGATAGAGGTCGCCGTCCAAGCCGATCACCACGCGCTTGCCAAGGCGCGCAAGCGACCGGACGACACGTCCTTCGACGACAGCGACATCGGGTTCGAAAGTGCGCAACAGCGACGGACTCGTAATGCGCACGCGCTCGAGCGCGCGATCAAGCACGCGCGATCGCATGCACATGAGATAGAGCTCGATGTCCGGGAGTTCGGGCACGAGCGCAGAGTAGCATCGCGGCGCGCCGAAGCCTTCCTGCTTTCTGACTCGATCAAGCTGTCGACAGCGCGAGCGCATCGCAGCAGGTCGAGATCAGCTTTTTTCGATCAATTGGCTTCGAAACGTATCCGTCGCAACCGGCTTGCAGGCACCGCTCCCGTTCGCCGGCCATCGCGTCTGCCGTGAGCGCGATGATGTGCTGCGTCCAGCCCTTGTTGCGCAGCTTGCGAGCGAACGTGTAGCCGTCCATCTCGGGCATGTGCAAGTCCGTGAGCACGAGGTCGCACGCCGGCTCGTCCAGGAGCGGTCCTTCGATCGTGCCGTCCTTGGTCATGGCCTCGAGCGCGAGTCGTCCGTTCGCGAAGACGATTAACTCAGCGCCCGCCCTGGGAAGATGGTGCGCGAACAACCGCTGATTGTCGGGTCCGTCTTCAGCAAGAATGATCCGAACACCTTCGAGCGGCTCGGCACCCTGGAGACTCTTGCTCGACGGCGCGTCGCTCGACGTGCTTCGTCGCATCGCGAGAGCATTGACCATCGGCACGTTCTCAAGCGGTCCGGTCGGGATCATCATGGTGAACGTCGTCCCGCGCCCGGCCTCGCTCTCCACCGTCACATCGCCGCCCAGAAGCCGCGCCAAACTATGACTGATGCGCAGCCCGAGTCCCGTGCCGCCGTACTTGCGCACCGTGGTCGCGTCGGCCTGGACGAACGCGGCGAACAGGTGCTCCATCTGTTGGGGTGTCATGCCGATCCCCGAGTCCACGACCTCCAGTCGAAGTGCTGGTGCCGAGACAGCGTTCTCTGCGAGCGAGACGCGCACGCTGATTCCGCCTCGCTCCGTAAACTTGATCGCGTTCCCGACGAGATTCACGAGTATCTGCTTCATGCGAATCGGGTCGCTCTGAATGGCCGCTGGAATGGGCGTCGTCAATGTCGTCGTGAACGAAAGTCCCTTGGACCGCGCCGCGCCCTGCATCAGTGATTCAACATCCAACAGAAGTTGCACCGGGCTCACGGGGATCGTCTCAACCGACATCCTTCCGGCCTCTATCTTCGAGATATCGAGGATGTCATTGATGACCGCAAGCAGGTGGTCCCCGTCGCGCTGAATTGGTTTGATGTAATCAACGCGATCAGCGTCCGTGACTGCAGGGCCGTCCGTTTCCGATAGCAGTTCGGTGTAGCCCAAGATTGCAGTGAGCGGCGTGCGCAGCTCATGGCTCATGTTAGCGAGAAACTCGCTCTTGGCGCTGTTGGCCGCTTCGGCCTTGTCGCGCGAGGATCGCAACTCTTGTTCGTGCTGGCGAAGTTCGCGATTGCGTTCCTCGTCGCTCGCCAACACGCTGCGGATCGTGTCACGAAGCTCGGCGGCCGCAGCGACTTCGCACACTTTCCATCGTTTGCTATGCCGCGTCACCGCGCTCTTCCAAAGCTCAAACGAGTTGCGCGGATGCAAGCGAGCGGTGCCACTCTCCGCGCGCACCGCCTTGTCGGGATTCCCGGCCCAGTCGATCGTGTGAACGCGTTCGTTACGGAGCCAAACGATGTAGTCGCCGCGCTCTCGAGAGATCTCGACCGCGAGCATCCCGCTGGCCACGTCCTTGAATCTCTCGGCGCGCGGATACGACGCGGTCAGCGACTGCGTTGTGTAGATGCCGCTGTCGATCGATTGCTTCATCCGATCGATCAACCCAGCAATTTCTGCCTCATCAGGCGTTTGTCCCACGAGCGCATACGTCGACCCGTTGACGATGATCGCACCCGTAGCGTCAACGAATTCCATGACGCTGGCGGGGTCCGTTGCCAAGTCGCCAAGCGATCCAGCGCGGGAGAGCAGCTCGATGAAGCGCACTTGAAGCGCAGCGGTCTGCATGCGGTACGAGCGCTCCATGCCTTCCTCGCGCACGCCGAGCTGCGTTTCGATGATCTGTGCCAGGAACGAACAGCTCAGGCGCCGCTCGGGATTCACGAGCTTCGGCTGATAGTGATGGCAGGTGATCATTCCCCAGAGCACGCCATTGAATAGAAGCGAAACCGTGAGCGTTGAACCCACGCCCATGTTGCGCAAGTACTCGAGGTGCAGCGGAGAGACGCTGCGCAGCACACAATGCGTCATATCGAGCGGAGGCGCGCGGAGCTCGGAGTCCAGGCTGTTTCCGCAACGGAGTCGCACCGGCGTGTAACGTACATCGGGGATGCAGCCGACTCGCTTCAAGGTATAAAGCCGCCGCGCCTGGGCCGGAATGTCGGACGCTGGAAACTGCAGGCCCAAGTACGACGAAGCTAGGTACGACGAAGCTAGGCACGACGAAGTTAGGCACGACGAAGCCGTGCCCTCGTCTCTTGATTCCGCAATCACGCTCCCGTTCCAATCGGCGTCGAAGCGATACATCATCACGCGATCGAAGCCGGTGATGCGGCGCAGCTCCTCAGCGGCCACCTGGCAGAGCGCCTCTTGACTTTCGGTGGCCTGAATGCGCGACGTGGCCTCGCGCACCTCTTGGAAGCAGGCATTTTGGAAGTAGGCGTTCGAAGCGACCTGGTCCTCGCTTGCGACAGGTTCGGCTTCAAAGACGATCGCCTCATCAACCGTGTGCATCAGCACGCTGAAGACGCGGCCTTCCGGCCGGTCAGGCAGCCTGACTCGAAGCGGATTCGTTCGGATCAGATCACCGCGCCGAAGGACCAGCCGAAGACGCGCGATCTGATTGACCCCAGCGAGCGCTTCGAGCGGGCGATCGATGAGTTCCGCAGCCGGAGTGCCCACAAGGTCGAGCGCATTCTCGCTCGCGCGGCGAATGATCAGCCCTGGTTTTTCAAGCACGAGCAGGAGGCCGTGCGGCTGAATCATGCCGGGAATGTGGATCGGCTCTTTGGCGCACTCCGCCGTGTCAACGAAGTGGTGGGGCTGCCGCTCGCACCAATGGCCGATTCAATCGTCATCGAAAGGCTTCCAGCCGGACCGCTTCGTGCGGCTCCTTGCGTCTCCACCGTCAATGCACTCGGAAGGGAGGCTCGGGTCCTAGAGCGACTCTAGACCGTGGCACTGTGCCGCGCAAGCGCCGTGTCGTGATACCCGCGAGATGTGGGGAATCTACGCACTGTTGGATTCCGGAAACCAGGCATTCGTGCGCGACCGCTTCGCGCGATCAGGTCGCCATGTCCTTCTCACGATGCTGCATCTGAGCTTTCAGTCGCGCGAGGATCGAGCTGTGCATCTGACTGACGCGGCTTTCCGACAGATCGAGCGTCGTGCCGATCTCCTTCATCGTCATCTCCTCGTAGTAGTAGAGGACGACGATCAGGCGTTCGGCGCGGGACAGGCCTTTCGTGATCAGCGTCTGCAGATCCTGGCGCTGCACCTGCTGCACCGGGTTCTCCTGCCGCGTGTCGCGAATGACATCGATCTCGCGCACGTCTTTGCTTGAGTCGGTCTCGAACCACTTGCGGTTCAGACTGACGACGCCGACGGGACGCGAGTCCTTCTGCAGCTTCTCGAACTCCGGCTGGTCGACCTTCATGCGGTCGGCGATCTCGCCGTGCGTCGCCTTGCGGCCGGTCTCCATCTCGATCGACTTGCGGACCTTCTCGACCTTCGCGGTGCGCGAGCGGACGAGCCGCGGGACCCAGTCCATCGCGCGGAGTTCATCGAAGATCGCGCCGCGGATGCGCTGCGTGCAGTACGTCTCGAACTTGACGCCGCGTTCCGGATCGAACGCGTCGATCGCATCCATCAGGCCGAAGAGACCGGACGACATCAAGTCATCGACCTCGACCTCCGATGGAAGCTTCATGTGCATGCGCTCGGCGGTGAACCGCACGAGTTCGAGATACTTCTCGATCATGTGGTTGCGAAGCAGCTTGCTTGGCGTCGTACGATATTCACGCCACAGCTCGTCGATCGGGCGCTGCGAGTACGGCAGCGATGCAGCAGACTGCTTGGGTTTCTTGTTCGCCGACGCAAGGGTGAGCGGAGCGGCCCCCGACTTCGAGACCGGCTTCAGCTGGTCCGCGAGCGGACGTCCAGCGACGAGCTGTGCAGTGACCTGCACGCGCGCCTTGGGCGACTTCGTGGCAGTCGCTGAAGGGTCGGCGGACTTCTTGCTCACCGGCTTGGAAGCGGGCTTCTTGCCGGTTGCCGGCGCCGTTGCGGCGCCAGACCTGCCTGAAGGCTTCGGGACCGATGCAGTTCCACGAGATGCGGACCGAGACGGTGATTCCGAACTTGAATTGTTTGTGGCGCGCGCATTCGTTGCACGCAGTGTTGTTCTCGACATCGGTCCGCTCCTTGACCTGTTAGCACATCACTCGATTGGCGTGGTCAGCTAGGCAGCTGGCCAGCCTGAGTGTGTGCCGTCGATGCTTCGCAAGCGATGCGCCGAAAACTGATTCGGCCCAATCACAGGCGTCAGAATGTGTCCCGAATCGGGTTCGTATCTTTCAGCAGTCCGCTTTCCGCTCCGGATGGTGTACCGGTACGGTTGAGCGAATGGTGATCATGCGATCCGATTCGGTCCCGTGCGCCCCTCACCGAGTCCTTGGCGAGGAACGGGCGGAGTATAACGACAAGTGACTTGAGCGGAAGTTCTTTTATCAGTCGATGCATTTTCCGCTCAAGTTTTTTCCCGATACGGGCCGACCGCCGCCGCGTCGATCTGCGGCACGCGGCTATTGCGCCTGCGGTTCAAGTTGGCCTTCCCGCGCGAGCTCGTCAGCCGCAAGAGTTGCCTCTGCCGTCGCCTCGATCTTGCGCGATGCCACGAGCACGAGATAGTCGCAGACCTTGCCGACGATGCTGCCTCCGATGAAGCCAAACATCAGCACGACCAGCGAGCGCCACAGAATTGCATCGGCCGGGTTTCCCTTGGAAAGTCCCACCACAATCGCCAGCGCGAAGGCGACGAATGCGAACGACGACGCGACAAGAGGTGTGATTTTCGGGGGCACCAGCGACTCCAGCTGCGACTCCAGTTCGGCAGACACGACGTGATCTATCGGCTAGCCGCGTGCCAGCCAGCCGGCCAATCGCGTGAGAAAGCCTGATCTCGCTTCGGAGAATGCGCTGGGGTCTATGCAGCCTGGTTGTTCTGTGCTTTCGCTGTCGATAAGTCCGCGGGCTATGGCGCGGATCGCGCGCGACGCCGGGCAGTCCGGCTGCGCGAGGAGCACCGGTTCACGCTTCTTGACGCACGCCCGCACGGCGAGATCGAACGGGACGATGCCCGCAAGCTCGAGCGGCGTGTCGAGGAACGTGCGGCTCACGCGATCGATGCGGCGAAAGACCTCTTCGCCTTCATCGCGATCGTTGACCATGTTCACGATGAGCTTGAGATTGGGCGTGCGCACTTTCGTGATGATCGTCTTGATCGCGCCGTATGCGTCGGTGATCGACGTCGGTTCCGGTGTGACCGCGACGAGCACCGTGTGCGCCGCTGCAGCAAACGCGATCGAATTCGATGCGATGCCCGCAGCGGTATCAATGAGAATGAGATCGGTGGTGCGCTCGAGCGACGCGAGCTGCGCGAGAAGGCGCCGTCGACCTTCAAGGCCGAGATTCGCAACGCTTGCGACGCCACTGGCGCCCGGCACGAGCCGGAAACCCCCCGGCGCGAGAATCATGACTTCTTCGATGGAACGGCCGCCGAGGATGACGTCTTCCAGCGTTGTCCGCGGTGACAGACCGCACAGCAGATCGGCGTTCGCCATGCCGAGATCGGCGTCGAGCAGACACACGCGGCGCTGGCCCGCCAGCGCGATTGCAAGGTTCACGGCGAGGTTCGTCTTGCCGACGCCACCTTTGCCACTCGTCACCGCAATCGCCCGGGCCAGCCGGATCCGCGTCGGCCGTTGCGATTCGCGCGCGCGGTCTCGATGCGGCTCGTCGTGCACGACCGGGCCGACGCTGATCGAAGCGGCCCGCGCCGGAAGCGGCGAAACCACCGAGCCGGGCGTCTCCCCGATGCGGACGTGATCGGCCCCCCGCATCAGACGCCGCAGTGTGCTTGCCTGATCAGCGGCTGATTTGTCGGCACCCGACTCCTCAGATCGAAGAGGTTCGGACAGAACTCCGGACGAAGCACCGGACAAGACCTTCTCACTCGCATTCCGATCAGTCATGGGGACGGAGTTCCTCCGAGCATCAGCTCGGCAAGTCGCGCGGGCCGGGCACATTCGAGGTGCTGCGGCACCTCCTGTCCCGTGGTGATATAGCTCATCGAACAGCCGACCTGTCGCAGCACTCGCAAGGCAGCTCCAAGACCCGCCGCTTCATCAAGCTTGGTCAAGACGACGCGATCGATTCCGATCGCGGCAAAGGCGTGCGCTTCACGCAGCATCACGCGTTCACTCGCGATGCTGGAAAGGACAAGATGTGTTTCATGCGGACGGGCCGCCGCGACCAGCGCGCCGAGTTCGCCAAGGCGCGCCGCATCGTTCTGACTTCGACCGGCCGTGTCGATCAAGACGACGTCGAGACTGCTGAAGCGCTCGCTCGCCTGCTCGACTTCGCGCGGGGAGAGCGCGACCTCCAGCGGAAGTCCGATGATCTCGGCGTACGTGCGCAACTGATCGACTGCGGCGATGCGATACGTGTCGCAGGTGATCAGCCCGACGCGGGTGCCGTATCGAAGTTTGAGCGTCGCTGCGATCTTGGCGACAGTCGTCGTCTTGCCGACGCCGGTCGGGCCGACGAACGCGACGGTCATCGGACGGCCGCTGCGACGCCAGTGACCGTCGACCGGTTCGATCCCGTGACACACCGGCAACAGCGCCGCAACGCGCTCGATCGCCGCGCTGCGCACGGCATGCTCGCTCGCGAGTTCTTCGGGCGACAACGACTTCTGCAGGTCGGCAATGATCTTCGTCGCAAGGTCGTCCGCGACATCCTGTGCGATCAGCGCGGAGTACACGGCCCGCAGCTGCGCGGGCGTCGTCGCATCGATCGCCGTCGGCACGCTTGCATGGACGCCCGGGCTTCGTCCGATGACGTCGTTGACAAGTCGCTCAATCGCGTCGAGATCATCGGTGATCGTGGGACTCGGCGCGACGATGGCCTGGGGCACGGGCGACGGTGGCACCGTGACGGCCGGTGTTTCCAGAGATCGTGCCTGCGGTGTCCGTGTCGGGGTTTGAAGCAGCGCTGCACGCGCGGCGGTGCGCGGGTGGCCTGCTGCGGGGAGCAGCACGTAGCGCTGCGCCACACCGGTCGACGGCTGCTGCGCCGCCGGCTGCGTTTCGCGCTGCGCCGCCAAGGCCGTAGCCGCGGCGTTCGCGCTCGCGGCAGTTGCCGCGCTCGTGCGCGGCGCTTCGATTGACTCCCGATCGAGCTTCACCGCCATCGCCTGCGCAAGCAGGCGCGTGCGATTTCGGTCGAACGCGAGCGACGGTGCAGGGCTGGGAGTCGGTGCAGCGGTTGCGATGCCGCCTGCATTCGTTGGCGCCGCATAGGCACGTGATGCTGCGGCCGCGCTCAATGATCGTTTGGATGGAGGCGCTGCAATGACGTTCGCGGGGCCCTTCGCGGACTCGGGTGCCCCGGCCTCTGCCGTCACTTCAACAACCGTGCGCCGTCCGATGCCGAACAGTCCACCGCAGAGCGTTCCAAGGAGACTGGTCTGCGTGGCGGTCCGAGTCTGCACCACGATGGCGTCAGCTCCCAGATCGCGCTTCACGGCGGCCATCGCCTCCGCCATTGTGTATGCACGATAATTCTTCAGACTCACGCGGGCCCTCCATGGCTCCGATTAGCGAATTCGATCGTTGGTCCTGCGCCCCGCCACCGCTGGTTCCTCACGAAGGCGGGCTCTTGTCCGACAGAATACACGACGTCAGACTCCCGCTCAGCACGGGGAGCGCGATTCTGGCATGCAGCCGTGGTCTGCGCTACGCCGCCGCCGCGATGGACGGCGTCATGGCCATCGGCATCTGGACAAGCCCCACGCTCTCGACGTCCATCCCCTTCATGATTTCGTTGTATCCGAGGACGACGACACCGGGAATGTGCGGCTCAAGAATCTGACGAACCTGTGCCCGCACAGCCGGACTGGTCACAACCAGCGGCACGCGCCCGGCCGTCAGCAGCGGCTGGGCCGTGTCGGAGACAACGGTCGCGATTCGGGCGGCGATCTTCGCGGGAATCGAGAACGTCGTCCCGGCCGGTCCGCGATCGATGTAGCCGCTGATGATCTCCTCCACCGCCGGATCCATCGTGACGCAGAACAGACGCGGCTTGCCCTGGTCGTCGAGTTCCGCGTGCATGGAGCAGATCGTGCGGCGCAGCGCGTTGCGCACATATTCGACGAGGATCTCGGGATCGCGGGAGTGCGGCACCCAGTCGGCGAGCGTTTCGAGAATCGTCTCGAGATCGCGGATCGGCACGCGCTCCCGCAGCAGCGCCTGCAGGACTTTCTGCAGTTCGCCCGGCTTGACGAGTGCCGGGACCGTCTCTTCGACGAGCTTCGGTGCGCGCGTCTTCAACTGTGCGAGCAGGTTCGCCACTTCCTCGCGGGTCAGCAGCTCTTCCGCGTGACGACGCACAACCTCCGTCAGATGCGTCGCCATGACGCTCGTTGCATCGACGACGGTGAAGTTCATGGACTCGGCGCGGCCTCGCAGCTGGGGTTCGATCCACGTCGCGTCCAGTCCGAACGCGGGTTCCTTCGCGGCGACGCCCTGCAGCCGTCCGTTCGCGAGCCCCGCATCCATCGCCATAAGCAGGTCGGGATACAGAACGCCTTCGCCGACGCTGGCGCCGCGGATCCGCACGCGATACTCGTTCGGTGACAGCTGCATGTTGTCGCGGATCCGGACGGGCGGCATGACCAGTCCCATCTCGACGGCCAGCTGGCGGCGGATCGCGTTCATTCGTTCCAGCAGATCGCCGCCGCGACTCGGATCGACGAGCTGCACGAGCCCATACCCGATCTCGATTTCGAGAACGTCCACCGAGAGCAGCTCTTCGACGGCCTGCGCGGGCGGGGCCACGGCGGCTTTGGACTGCACGTCCTTCAGCTCCGCCGCCTGCTTCTGACGTTTCTGCCAGCCGATGTACCACGCCATTCCCCCCAGTCCGAGCGCTGCTGTCAGCAGCGGAATGGTCGGAAGCGGCGTGGCCGCGAGTAGGGTCAGGAATCCGGCGATCAAATACAGCGCCATCGGCTGCGATGCGAGCTGCGTCGGGATCTCCTCACCGATCGTGCGCCCGTCACCTGCGCGGGCCACGATGAGGCCGGCGGCGATCGCGATGATAAATGCAGGAATCTGTGATGCGAGACCGTCGCCGATCGAGAGCATCGTGAACGTCTTGATCGAATCAGCGAAGCTCCAGCCGAGCTGAAATTTCGCGATGGCGAATCCGCCGATCACATTGATAATCGTGATCAGAATGCCGGCAATGGCATCGCCGCGCACGAACTTGCTTGCACCGTCCATCGCACCATAAAAATCTGCTTCGCGCGTGATGACTTCGCGGCGGGCGCGTGCATCGACTTCGCTGATCATGCCGGCCGAAAGATCAGCATCGATGGCCATCTGCTTGCCGGGCATCGCATCCAGCGTGAATCGCGCTGCGACTTCCGACATGCGCGTCGCACCCTTCGTGATCACCACGAACTGCACGAGCACGAGAATGATGAAGATGATCGCGCCGACAATCACGTTCTCGCCGGAGACAAAGTTCGAGAATGCATCGATCACGTGACCGGCCGCGTGCTTCGCGACTTCGGGATCCGTGGTGGTCGTCGAGAGGATCAGCCGTGTGCTGGCGACATTGAGGACGAGCCGGAACAGCGTCGTCGCGAGCAGGAGCGCCGGAAACACGCTGAAGTCCAGCGGACGACGCATGTACATCGTCGTCATCAGCACGATCGCCGCGATGGCGATGTTGGCGCAGATGAGCAGATCCATGATCGCCGGCGGCAGCGGAACGACCAGCACCGCGATCAACAGGAGAAAGCAGATCGGCACGATAAGGTGCCGATGCTTGCCGATCCGGTGAAGGAGCGCGGGAAGTCCTGGTGCTTTGTCGGCGTTTGTCATGCGCGGCATCCGTTCCGCCGTGTGCGTGGCTCGTCAACCCCGTCACTCGTCAACCCCGTCACTAGTCAAACCCGTCACTAGTCAAACCTAGTCAACGGCCCTGCAACACGTCCCTGCGTCGTTCAACATCCTGTCGAACGATCCCGTCGCCATCAAAAGCTTTCAGTCAGCCCGCAACACGCATCGGCGCCTGCCGTGCCGCGCGGACCCGTTCCTTTTCCTTCGTGCGGGCAGCCCGTCGTTCCGCCGCGCCGTCCAGGCGATAGATGAACGCAAGCACTTCCGCAACCGCCTTGTAATGGTCGGGAGGAATCTCCTGGCCCACCTGCACCTGCTTGTAGAGCGCCCGCGCGAGCGGCCTGCGCTCGATGATCGGGATCGAGTGCACCTTGGCGATCTGCCGGATGCGCAACGCGAGATGGTCGGCGCCCTTGGCAACGACGCGCGGTGCATGCATCAAGTCGGCGTCGTACTGAATGGCGATCGACAAGTGCTCGGGGTTTGTCACGATCACGTCGGCCTGCGGCACCGAGCTCTGAATGCGCTGCATGGCAATCTGCCGCTGGATCTGGTGGCGGCGCCGCTTGACTTCCGGATCACCTTCCGACTGCTTGTATTCGTCCTTGATCTGCTGCTTGGTCATCCGCATCTCGCGAAGGTGCTTCCACTTTTGAAATGCGAAGTCGGCCAAGCCGAGAATGAGCAGCACCGCAGCGATCTTGATCGCGAGTTCGAACAGCATCCATCCCGCCGCAATCGCTGCGAGCTGCGGTTCGAACGCTGCGAGTCCGACGATCTGCCGTGCAAAGGACGCGACGGTGACGTACGCGACGCTGCCGACCAGGACGAGCTTCAGGACATCGAAGCCGGTCTTGGCAACGCCGCGCTCGCCGAACACGCGCTTGAAGCCGGACAGCGGTGAGAGCCGCTCCGGCTTGATGGCCAGCGCCTTCGTCGTGATGATGAAACCGACCTGCCAGACGTTCGCGAGCCAGACGACCACGACGGAAATGACGAGTGCCGGCACCGCGACGCGCAGGCCGGTCAGTATTGCCGGACGGACGGCTTCATCAAGCGTTGCGATGTTCGAGGCATCAACATTTATCGCCGGATCAAGCGCGGAGCGCAGCATTTCCGCGAACGATCCGAGAAGCGGCGTGAGTCCGACAAAGAGACCGAATGTTGCGGCAAGCAGCACGAGCGCGGCCGAAGCGTCGGTGCTCTTCGCAATGTTGCCTTCCAGCCGCGCTTCCTGCAGCTTGCGCGGTGTGGCATCTTCTGATTTCTCGCCTAGGTCTTCGGCCATGTCAGTGCTCGCTTGCGACCATGTACCAGCCCGAGAGCAGCTCGATGTCGGCATGCAGAAACGTCTGCATCGCTTCGCCGATTCCGGCCATGCCCAGCACAATCACCCCAAGACCGAGAATGATTCGCAGCGGGAAACCCAAGCTCATCAGATTGAGCGCCGGCACTGACTTCGAAAGAAAGCCGAGTGCGACGGTCTCGAGGAAGAAAAGACTCACCATTGGTGCAGAGACTCGCAGCGCCAGTTCTGTCGCGGCAAGCAGCACGCCGGTGAAGAGCTTTGCGAAGCTGTTGTCGACACCCCAGCCGCCGATGGAAACGATTGTGCCCACTCCGCCGAGCTGCACGTAGTGAAAACTGCGCAGCACCGCGGACACCATCTGCTCGTGGCCGCCGACTGCGAGAAACGCGGAGAGGCCGAGGAAGAAGAAGATCTGTTCCAGCACATCGGCCTCGTCGCCGAGTGTGGGGTTGTACATGCGCGCAAAGCCGAGACCCATCTGCGTGCCCATCACCAATCCGCCCATCTGCATGCCAACGAGCGGCATGAGCGCGAGGAATCCGATGACAGCGCCGATGAGCAGCTCGCACACCATGAGCGGTGCGATGGATCCAAGGTCGACAGGCACTTCCGCGCCGTGCAGCGCGCCCGCCGCGAGCATCGGATACATCGCGAGCGCCACCATGCCGATGAGGAGTGCCTTGACGATGCGCGGGACCGCCGCCGACGCAAACACCGGTGCAAAGATCGCGAGACCGCTGATCCGGGCCAGCACGAGAACGGCGGGACCGAGGTGGCGTGAAAGCGTGGCGACGGCATCTTCCATGAGGAGCGAAGCAAATCAGAGCGCGACAGTCAGACTGCCGGCGATGCGACCACTAGTGAACGGCGAACATCGTTGTCGCGAACTCGATGAGCTGAACTGAAAGCCAGCCAAGCAGCGCCACGGCAACGACGAGCATCGCGGTGATCTTCGGCACGAACGACAGCGTCTGATCCTGGATCTGCGTCACCGCCTGCACGATGCTGATCACCAGGCCGACCACCAGGCCGACGCCGAGAATCGGCGCGGAGAGTACGAGTGTCAACATCAGTGCGTCGCGCACCAGATCAAGCGAGTCGACCATCACGGAGTCCCCCCGTTGAAGGCGCGGCACAGACCCACGCCCGATTCGGCCTTACGGTCCCACGTGCCGCGCAACTGAGCGCGGCATTCATCTTTCTCCGTTGAGTTCCCGTCACCCATTCCCCCCCACAACACGATTCGAAGCTATGTGAGCGCGAATGCGCTCAGGTTCGACGCCGCGGCCACCACGACCGGATCCTGCGCGAAGCCGGCCATCAGCGAGCTGCAGACGAGCTGCCATCCGTCCACCATGACGAACAGCAGCAGTTTGAACGGCATCGAGATGAGCACGGGCGGCAGCATCATCATGCCCATCGAGATCAGCAGACTCGAGATCACCATGTCGATCACGAGAAACGGCAGATACACGCGAAACCCGATGAGAAATGACGCCTTCAGCTCGCTCAGGACAAACGCGGGCACGAGCGTGATCATGTCGACGTCGCGCTCCCAGCTCAGCAGCGAAGGATCGCTGGTGTCGACGCCGCGATGCTCGAGCATCATGAACACCGCCGAGGTGTTGCCGGCGCGCTCGATCTGCAGAATCATGAACTCGCGCAGCGGCGCCTTCGCGCGATCCCACGCGACCATCTGATTGAGCTGCTCGCCTCGCGCATATGGTCCGAGTCCTTCGCTCCACATGCGTTCGCACGTCGGTCCCATGACGACAGCGGAGAGAAACATGCTGAGTCCGACGATGACCTGACTCGGCGGGAGTCCCTGCGTTCCGATCGCCTGCCGGAGGAGGCTCAGCACGATCACGATGCGGGTGAAACACGTGCAGAGAATGAGCAGGCCCGGTGCGAGCGTCAGCACCGTCAGCAGCATGATGATGTTCAGCTGCGCGCTGAGCCCGCTTCCCTGCATTCCGGGGACGTTCTTCGCAACGTCTTCCATGATGCCGATGGGATTGAGCGTGTCGAGCGCTTGCGCGCCGGCGAGCGATTCAGCGGCGGTCGCTCCCGATGCGACCGCCAGCGTCGCTGCTGCGATGAGTGCGTACAGGATTGGCCTGATCATGCTCGACCTCCGCGAAGGCGATCCATGAAGGAGCCTGGGCGCTGCGATCGCGCGGACTTCGTGAGGTCGATGGTTTCGGTGATGGCTCGCTTCATCTCTGCGCCCTTCATGTGCGAAGGAGTGCGGGTGATGGGAGTAGCGACAGGCCTTGCGATGCTCTCATCGCGTTCCAGCGAACGTGTGAGTTCGCGCTCAAAGACGTCGCGTCCGGCGGTGCCCGCTTCGATCCGCGTGCGGAGCGCGGCGATCTCGTCGACATCGCTGATTTCGCAGAGCGTGCGCGTCTGCGTCGCACCGTGATGCACACACAGAATGCGCGTCCCGACGGAGAGGAGCACGACCTGCTGCCCTTTGCCGAACGGGAAGCGGGACAGGACCTGGACAACCCCCGAGGGCCGTCGTGCGGCGAGCGGATCGCCGATGCGCTTCATGATGTAGCGAAGCACGAAGACGAGTGCGAGCACGCCGCCCAGCGCGACAATCGTCCGTGTTGCGTCGCCAAACAGCGAGTTGGTCGGCGCGGCGATGGGCCGGTCTGCAGCCATCTGCGCGGCATCCGATGCCTCGAGCATCGTGGCCGAGGGCGGCGCGATCGGCCGGTCGTTGATCGAGTTGGCGATTGAGTCGGTGGCGCGGGCCGACGTCGCTCCGAGCGCCGCCGCACAGATCGCCGCCACCGCGATCCACGGCGCCACGCCTGTTCTGCACGTGCGACGCGACCGACCGGTTTCCGTCGAGTTTGACCGTCTGGTCGCCTGCGCTGACATGGGGCCGTCCTTGGCTCTTCACGTCGGATCCTCCGACGTTCCCGCACCTACGCTGCGATTCCACGCAGTCCCGAACGCTCAGGCGACATCAGCTTTCGGTATCCCTCGGAAGGGAACCGGGCCGCCGTCATTCGAGAGGTTGTTGCCGATGCTGTCGTGAAATGGTTCGATGATCTCGCTCACGCGCACACAGAACGTCTCGTTGAGAACGAGCACTTCGCCGCGTGCGATGTGGCGGCCGTTGACATAGATGTCGACGGGATCACCGGCGGCTTTGTCGAGCTCGACGACCGAGTCCGCGGCGAGCCGCAGGACGTCTTCGACGAGCATTCGGGTGCGTCCGAGTTCGACGCGCACCTGAAGGTTGACATCGCGCAGCAAGTCGATGCTGGCACCCGTGCCACCTTTGGACTGCGGCCGACCGAGATCGGGGAATGTCGGGATGGAAGGGCTTGAGGTGGTGCTGTCACCTTGGCTCAGGCCGCTCACCGGTGCTTGATTTGCAGCAGAAGAAGAAATCGAATCCGCCATCACAGCCTCCGCCGTGTCAGGTGCCAGCGCACTCTCCCGCCGCAGCACCTTAAGGTGCTCTGACGGGCTTCGGAATCTCCCCTTCGGTCCGCTGGATCGGCCCAAGGAGGCAACTTGCTGTAGAGAATCGTGTCCTCGCCTCATTGTTTCGCGCCAAGACTTGGGCGGATACCTCATGCCTGCCGAGCTTGCGCGACGGGCGTTGGCGGCCATCTTTTGCAGCGTTAACAAAGGTCCTTAGCGGTTCATACGAATGCCGGTGCCGGACACGATCACGCACTTCTGCACGACTGGTTCCTCGTCCGCACCGCGCTTGTCAAAGCGTTCTCGCAGCAGTGTTTCCACGCGGCGAGTCATGCTTTCCATGCGGGGCTCCTGAAGATGCTGAGGCTCCGCTGTCCGCCAGAGCGCCGAGATGTCCGCGCGAAGCTCGTTTTTGAGCCGCTCGATCTCCTCAGAGATGGACTCCTCGTGCTTCTTCTTGACCTGGACGTAAATCTCCGTCGGATAGACAAAGGTGAGGCCGCTGCGATCGTTCGCGAGCCGCTCGTTCAGCATCAGGACTTCGACGATCTTTTCTTCTTCCGGGTCGGCGACGACGACCGGGGCGGTCGCCTCGGCCGTCTTGGGCTTGTTGAGCATCATGAAGACGCCCCCGAGGACCGCGCCTTCGACGATCAGCAGCACCACCGTGATGATGGCGAATTTCTTCCCGCCGCTCTTCGGCGCAGCCGGAGCAGTGGGCTCCTGTCGTTCAGCGGTTTCTTGCTTCTTGGCCATTGGGGTGCAACTGTGCGGAGCGGTCCGCGCGGCGGAGATGGAATGCGATGGCAAGGGTCCGTATCGACCGCAGCGACCCGTGAATTCAGCGAAACCCCGGGAACACGAAACCCCGGGAACAGGCCGTGTTAGGAGAGACTCGGCGGCGTGCTGCGCCCCCCCCACACGGGCGGCACTACGGCTGTGGCACCAGCACGTGAATCTTGCGCGGACTCACCTGCACCTGTGCATGCCCGGATCGGTTGGCGGGAAGGGGGCACGCATCGCCATCCGTCTGCCATCCTGCCGGACCTTCGCCGCAGACCTCGACGCGGAAGGCTGCGCCTCGAAACCGCCGAGCGCCAGGCAGCTCCCGTGGAGACCTCCCCCAGAACCGGGCCGCCCAGCGGATGGCTTCCGTTCCGGTCGCGCACGGAAGAAACAGCGCGTCCAGCGCTCCGTCGCACGGATCAGCCACGTCCAGAAGATTGAGATGGAAGCCATAGGTCGGCAGGTTTCCGATGACCAGCGTCCCACGCCCGAGCTTCTCTGGTGACGCTCCGTCGACCGCCAGCGTGACCTCCGGCGCCCGCCAGTTCCACCATTGCCGCAGGATCGCCGGCGCGTAGTGCCAGCGGCGAATCGGTCCGCGGCGCCGCGCGGCAAGATCATGCACCGTGGCCGCGTCGAAGCCGACGGATGCCATCAGAAGAAAGTCGGACACCACTCCGCCAACATCCAGCCGGCCGCAGTCGATGCAGCGCGTCTGCATCGCATCCGCCGCGGCCACAAGCTGAGCTGGGGCGGCACCCATGCCGAAATAGCGCGCGATGAGGTTCTCCGTTCCACCTGGGACGTGCCACAGCGGAACGTCAAGCGCCGCGAGCGTGCCGGCGACAAGTCGAACCGCGCCGTCGCCGCCGACCACCACCGCGAGATCGCGATCCTTCAGGAGTTCCGGGAGCCAGCATTCCGCCGGTGTGGCGCGCGTCGCGCACGCAGCCACGTTGTGCCCCGCTGCTGCGAGCGCCTGTCGCGATTCCTCCGCCATCCGACCTGCCCGGCCTGCACCGGAAATCGGATTGAAGAGAACGAGGATGCGGCGAGCGGGCATGCAATCAGACTCACGATGGGGGGCTTGGACGGAACGGTCCTGCGGGCTCCCCTCAGCGGATCATGCACGAATTGGCTCGGACTCGCGAGCGGCCGTCTGCGGGCGCGGAGCGGCCCCGCGTTGAGGGTTCTGCGTGCGAGACGTACCATCGACACTCCATGCCCCCGACTTCGCCGATCCGCACTGCGTCACGTATCCGCGCCGCTTCCCGCTTTCAACATTCTTTCGTCGTCGTGATCCTCAGCACTTCGACGGCGGCGTGCATGTTGACCGGTCCGGCGCTCGCGCAGCAGCAGGAGTTCAAGCTGGACGGGAGCGACCGCTGGAGTCCGACGAAGGAGATCGAGCCGGGGAGCGACGAGGGACAGATCCTCGAGATCCGCCGCGCGCTGGAGGCGAAGGATCCGGGCCGCGCGCTCAATCTGGCCAAGCGCTTCATCGAGTCGCGTCCGCTCAGTCCTCTCCGCGCCGAAGCCCTGTTGGCGCGCGGCGATGCGACGCGCGATCTGGGCGACGAATACAAAGCGCTCTTCGACTACGAGGAAGTCGCCCGGCGCTACGCGGGCAGCGAGGTCTTCGTCACCGCGCTCGAACGCGAGTTCGAAATCGCGAAGCTGTACGCCGCCGGGATGCGCCGCAAGTTCTTCGGCACGTTCCGCATCGTCTCCACGTACGAAGACGCGCAGGAACTCCTGATCCGGATTCAGGAACGGCTGCCGGGCAGCGAGCTCGCGGAGCGGGCCGGACTCGAACTTGCAGACTTCTATTTTAAGAACCGCGAGCTCACCACGGCGGCCGAGGCGTACGACCTCTTCATCCAGAACTACCCCAAGTCGGCGCACGTCACCAAGGCGCGACTTCGCCTCATCTATTCCTACCTTGCGGCGTTCAAGGGGCCAGAGTACGACGGCACCGGACTGTTTGAAGCAAAGGCCCGGCTGCGCACCATGAAGGTGGTCGATCCATCGCTCGCGGAACAGATCGGAGCCGACGCGATTCTCGTGCGCGTGTACGAGAGCGAGGCGGCAAAGCTGCTGTCGACTGCGGACTGGTACTGGCGAGCGGGTGACTCGATCAGCGCAGAACTGTTTCTGCGCCGCATCGTCAAGCAGTACCCGGAATCGGTCGCGTGCCTCGATGCGCTGCGCGTCGTTCCGCAGGTACTCGAGAAGCTGCCCCACACCGTCATTCGCGGAGCGCCCGACTACCACGCGCTGCGGGCTGCGAAGCTTGGTGTTGCCTGGGAGGTCGTTCCCCCACCGGTGCCGGCGGCGGACCTGCCCAAACCTGACGTCGAAGCTGCGCCCCCCGCCTCTGGGGAAGCTGCACCGGCTGTCGGGAGCGCCCCATGACTCCGACCAGCATGGCGCGCTCCGTGTGCCGAGTACCCGCAGCGATTGCAGCGGTCTGCATGACGCTGTCTGGGATCACGCTGTCTGGGATCACGCTGTCTGGGATCACGCTGTCTGGGATCACGCTGTCTGGGATCGCGCTGTCTGGGAT
>JAWXBD010000227.1:0-18888 GCA_034439815.1 Phycisphaerae bacterium | reverse complement strand
GTTCGTATCGATGACGATCACGGGCAACGATGACTCGATGCGCTCCATCGACGTGATCGTCCGCGAACTGTGCGCTGCCGTCTCCGAAGGCCTCGGCCATCGTCAGACCAGCGACGCAGTGCAGTCCAAGGGCGGCGATGCCGACGGCGGCGATCGCGATGGCGGCCCCCGCCGCCGTTCGACCCGGTCGCGTTTCCGCGCCGAGGGCGGCGACGAAGCGCCGGCACCGGTCGAAGCCCCGGCATCAGCTGAATGATTCGCCCAATGATCAATGCTCAGTGACTGATTCGATATCAAACACGAGATACACCGATGGACGTTGCAAAAGTGAGTGCGAAGGACGCGATGGCACTGCGCCAGCGCACAGGACTGCCGATTCTCGAGTGCAAGCAGGCGATCGCCGACGCCGACGGCGACATGACGAAGGCCGAAGCGATTCTCAAGGAGCGCGCGAAGGGCAAGATGGACGCGCGGACCGACCGCGTCGCCGGCGAAGGGCGCGTCGCAGCGTTCATCGATGGCGGCAAGGCCGCGATCATCGAAGTGCGATCCGAGACCGACTTCACCGCGAAGAATCCGGCGTTCCAGACGATGGCCGCAGACATTGCGAAGATTGCCGCCGCTGGCCCCGCAGGCGAAGTCGCCGCGACGCCGGCCATCACCGCGAAGATTGACGAAGTCCGCATCACGACGCGCGAGAACGCTTCGTATGCACGGGGCTTCGCATTCAACGGCGGCGCGTTCGGCGCGTACGTGCATCACGACGGCAAGACCGGCTCGCTGGTGCAGTTCAGCGGTCCGGTGACGCCCGAGGTCGCGAAGGGCGTCTGTCAGCACATCGTCGCTCACGTCCCGGCGCCGATAGCGGTCGACGAAGGCGATATGCCGGCCGCAGTTGTCGCCGAAAAGCGAAGCGAAGCGGTCAAGGAAGCCGAAGCCTCCGGCAAGCCCCCGCAGATCGCCGAAAAGATGGCGATCGGCAAGATGCGAAAGTTCTTCGAAGAGACGACGCTGCTCGGGCAGAACTACGTCGTCGATGACTCAAAGAAGGTCCGCGATCTGCTGCCGGCCGGCATCAAAGTGCTGAGTTTCGTCCGCATGCCTTTGGGCGGCGACGTGATCCGGGCGACGGCGAAGGGGTAAGCGGCGCGATCGGAGGACGTTCGAGCGGAACGTCAACCTCCCGCACGGGACATGCCGATGACTGCGGACGTGAGCACGACTCCGCAGGTCAACAAGAATCTCAAGCACCGCGCCGTCAGGGGCGGTGCTTTTACTTTTGCGGCGCAGTGGACGCGGTTTGTGCTGCGGATTGCATCGACGGCGATTCTCTCACGGCTCCTCATCAAGGATGACTTCGGACTCGTGGCGATGGTGACGGCGTTCACGGGCTTCGCATCGCTCTTTGCCGAGGCGGGTCTCACGCAGGCGGCAACGCGGGCGAAGGATCTCACGCGTGAACAGGCTTCGAGCCTCTTCTGGATCAACCTCGGCGCGGGCACCGTGATCGCTGGCGTGGCCGCGGCATCCGCGCCGCTGCTCGCGTGGTTCTATGACGAGCCGCGGCTCACGCTGCTCGCAGTCGTTGCAAGCGTCAGCCTCGTGATCGGCGCGCTTGGCGCGCAGCACATCGCAATGCTGCAGCGCGAGCTGCTGTTCGGGAAGCTTGCGATCGTCGAGACCATTGGCAACCTGCTCGGCGTCGTTTTCGCCGTCGTCATGGCGTGGTACGGATTTGGATTCTGGGCGCTCGTGGCGCAGCTCGTGATCACCCGGCTCGCAACGACCGTCGCCGCGTGGAGCGTCACCGGATGGCGGCCGTACATGCCCCGCATCGCGCCGGGCACGCGCTCGCTTCTGACGACCGGCACGCATCTCTCCGGCACCGAACTCCTGAACTACATCTGCGTCAACGCCGATGCCGTGATCCTCGGCAAGTTCAGCGGCCCCGGTCCGCTCGGCGAGTACAGCCGCGCCCAAGGCCTGCTGATGATGCCACTGTCGCAGATCATCGCGCCATTCACACGCGTCGCGGTTCCCCTGCTGTCGCGCGTGCAAGATCAGCCCGAGCGCTTTCGCCGCGCGTACTACCGGATGTGCGCGCTCGTCGCGCTCGTCTCGACACCGCTCATTGCGTTCCTCATGGTCGGAGCGCGCGACATCGTGCTCATCGTGCTCGGTCAGGAGTTCGCTGATGCGGCCGTCCTCTTCCAGATCTTGGCGATCGCCAGTTGGGGCATGCCCATCGCCGCGACCGCAACGTGGGTTGCCATCGCGACGGGGCAGACGAAAGAACTGTTCTGGCGCAACCTGATCCGGGTCCTCGGATTCGTCGCAGCGTTTCTGGTCGGCGTGCAGTGGGGCGCCGCTGGCGTTGCATGGGGATACGTCATCATGACGCACGTGATGAGACTGCCCATGACGTGGTGGACACTGCGTGACACTCCTGTGTCGCTCCTGGGCGTGACGAAAGCAACCGTGCCGGCCAGAGTCATCGGCGTTGTCGCCGCAGCCACGATGGCTGTGCCCGCATACCTGCTGCCGTTGCCGCAGCCGTGGATCTCGCTCGCCGCAACGCTGTTCGTCGGCCTGCTCGTCACGGGAGCGATGCTGGGTGTTTGGCCCCGCGCCCGTGCGGAGATGCGAGAAGCCCTCGATCTCATCCGCAGCGCCCGGCGCAAAGCGCCATCAGCGGAGGGTGAACGTGCGGCCCGCGAGGAAGCAAAGCTCGATCCTGAGCTGCGCGACATCGCCGACGGAACGCCGTGAGTGATCGCTCAATCCGCGCGGTGGCGGGCCAGCGAAGCGCGGTCGGCCGCTGAGTCGAACCCGTACTCCGCGAGCAGGCTGTTCGCGCCGGCCGAGGTTGATGCTCGCTCGAGGAGTGCTAGCGCTGTGACGACTGAGACGAGACGCGGATCGTTGCGCAGCGCAGCTCCTGCACCGACGGATCGGAACGAACCTCCACGCGTGCATTGATTGAGGACGGTAGAGAGGCGGCTGGCGACCGCCTTCGACAGCGGCTTCTTCCGCTTTGTCGCCTTCGGCAGATCCTTGTCAAACGGCATGTCGGCGAAGTCGGGATGCATGCGCCGCACCGCCGCCGTCTGGAGGTCATCCTTGAGCGCGAGTTCGATGGGATAACTCAGCAGAAAACGCACGAGGTCTGCATCCATGAACGGTGTGTGAATCGCAGGATGGGTTGCGCAGAGCATGTATGGGTTGAGTGAGATCGCGCGGCCTCCCCAGTTGACGAACGTCATCGCGGTGAGCGGATTCGCGGCGCCTTCATAACGCTTGAACTCCGCCTCGACCAAGGCGACGGCGGATTCGTGGCGTGCGTCGATCCACGGAGCAATCGTCGCAAGTCCGCGCAGCTGTTCCTCGGTCACGCCGAGTGCGTAGCTCGCGAACTCGCGAGTCAGATCTGTCCAGGCGCCGCTGCGAAACTTGTCGAGGCAACTCTGCTTGCACAGATCGCCCCGGGTGATCGCGCCGCTGCCGAGTCCGTCATACCAGCATCCGTAACTCGCGCGCAACGTGTCCCAGAGCGGCATCATCCACGTGTGTTCCAGTACCAAGAGTCCGCCCAAGACATGCTTGCGGGTTTCGCTCTCGATCCACTTCGACCGCGGCGAGACATTGACGAGCGGAACGTTCACGCGGGCGGCGAGCATCCTTGCGATCACTGCGTCCGGATGATCCGATTCGGGGCCGTCCGACAGCGTCAAGCACGCCTGTGGCCGATGTCCGAGCGTTATCGCATCGAGCAGCATCATGCGCGAATCGCGCCCCCCCGAGAGCGGCATCGCGAACGATGATCCGATGGGAGCGCGCCGCTGCATCGCCTGTCGAAAGAGGTCGCAGTAGCCACTCACGCCTTCTTCGACCGTGCGGATCGCGGAAGAAATCACCGGCATGCCGGCGCCTTCGACCCGTGTGTCGCCGCGATGCCAGACAAGCTTTGTTCCGCGCGGCGCCAGTCGCACATGCTTGAAAAGCGTGCGCTCTCCGAGGCACAGTCCGATGCGGCACCAGAGGCCGACGGCTTCACTGTCCGCTTCACCCGGCGCTCCTGCTGCTACGACCGCGATCGGCGACGTGCCGACAATGATCCGGTTGCCGGACTGCCACACGAAGAGCGGCAAATAGCCGAACGGATCGCTTTCGATGGTGAGCGTGTCGCCATCAAGCTTCCAGTTCGCGACCACGCCCTTCTCATGCCCGGCGGCATCCTTCACCGAAAGGCCGAGCGTATGCGCGCGATCGCCGACCGCGATTGTGCCGCGCTCCGCGCTCCATTGAAGGTCCAGCACTGCGTGTCCGTGCAGCATGCGTTCCTGTCCTGCCCGGGGAAAGGGCTATCGCGCCGAGAGAGATGAACGCGGAGTCGCGCGCGCTCCATAGTTCGCTTCAATCCACTGCCGATACGAACCGTCCATCACGGAGCGCCACCATGCCTCGTTGTCGAGATACCAGGCGATCGTCTTCGCGAAGCCGGTTTCGAACGTTTCGATCGGTCGATAGCCCAGCTCCGTTTCGGCCTTGCGCGCGTCAATCGCATACCGACGATCGTGGCCCGGCCGATCCTTCACGTAGGTGATGAGCGACTCGCATGGCGTGTGCTTTGCCGCTGGTGACTGCGGGAAACGTGTTCGCAGCGATTCATCCCGTGCAAAGCGTTCGTCAATCATGGAGCACAGCGTCTTCACGATGTCAATGTTCGGCCGCTCGTTGTTGCCGCCGATGTTGTAAACCTCGCCGATGCGGCCGCGCTCGAGAATGAGCGAAATGCCCCGGCAATGGTCCTCGACATACAGCCAGTCACGCACGTTCATGCCGTCGCCATACACGGGCAGCGGCTTGCCATGGAGAATGTTGACGAGCATCAGCGGAATCAGTTTCTCAGGAAACTGATACGGACCGTAGTTGTTCGAGCAGTTGCTCGTCGTGACGTCCAAGCCGAAGGTGTGGTGATACGCGCGTACGAGATGATCGCTCGCCGCCTTGCTCGCCGAGTATGGCGAGTTCGGCATGTACTGGTTCTCTTCCTTGAACGCCGGATCAGTGGCGCTCAACGAGCCGTAGACCTCGTCCGTCGAAACGTGATGAAAGCGATGCTTGACCCGCGTTTCGCCGAGCCAGACGGTCCGCGCCGCCTTGAGCAGACTGTGGGTGCCGACGACGTTCGTGTCGATGAACGCATCGGGTCCGGTGATCGAACGATCGACATGACTCTCCGCAGCAAAGTGCACGATCGTGTCAATGCGATGGTCCCGCAGCATCGACTCCATGAGCGGCGTGTCACGAATGTCCCCGTGCACGAACGTCATGACGTCGCCCTCGGGAATGCCGGCCAGGTTCGCGCGGTTGCCCGCGTACGTCAGCGCATCAAGCGCGACGATACGGTCCGCGTGCCCGTCGGCGATCCTGTGCCGGATGAAATTGGCGCCGATGAATCCTGCGGCCCCGGTGACGAGTATTGATGAACGGGCGTCAGGCATGTGCGATCTCTCCAATCGTCCGCTGCAGCGGAATGCGCCAGTGCGGCGGGCGCATCGCCAGCGCGTCCCACGTCGATGACTTGTCCAGCACGCTGTATTTCGGCCGTTCGGCCGGCGTCGGATAGTCGACCGTCCGAATCGGCTCGATCGTCGGCATCGCTGGAAGCAAGTTCGCCTCACAACCGAACTCGGCGATTGCCACGGCAAAGTCGTACCAGCTTGCAACGCCTGCGTCGGTCCAGTGCAGTGTCCCCGCCGTCCGACGTTCGAAGGCGCGCCAGCACGCTTCGGCGAGTCCACGCGCGTGGGTGGGCGAGCCGACCTGATCCGCGACCACGCGCACGGCGCCGCGCTCCTTCATGAGTCGGAGCATCGTGTGCACGAAATTCTTGCCGCATGCTGCGTACACCCATGCGGTTCGAATGATCGCCGCCTCCGGGTCCACGCCGCGGACAGCGAGCTCTCCCGCCAGCTTGCTCGCACCGTACACCGACAGCGGTCGCGGCGTGGCGTCGACATCGCACGGTGTTCCCGACGCACCGTCAAAAACGAAGTCCGTCGAGACGTGCACGAGATACGCACCGACAGCACGACTCGCTTCCGCGAGGTGGCGGGCGCCATCCGCATTGACGGCGAACGCGAGATCGCGCTCGCTCTCAGCTCTGTCGACTGCTGTATATGCTGCGGCATTGAAGATGACCGTCGGCATGCGCTCGCGCACCGCCGCAAGCACGCGATCGCGATCACGAATGTCGAGATCGACCTCGCTGAGCGCATGCACCGACGCGTCGGTCGGGGCCGTCGCGACGAGCTCATTCGCAAGCTGCCCGCCCGCGCCAGTGATGATGATGTTCATGGAAACGTCTCCGCATCAGCGAGCGAGCTGCCAGTCGTGCGATCCTTCTCGGAGAGCAGCGGCTCTTCGCCGGCGTCGAGTGGCCATGCAATACCGACGCGCGAATCGTTCCATGCGAGCGTCCGCTCCCACTCCGGCGCATAGAGATCGGTGCATTTGTACTGAAAGTCAGCGGACTCGCTCGTGACGTAGAAACCGTGCGCGAATCCCGGCGGAACGTACATCGCACGAAAGTTTTCGGCGGAGAGAATCGTGCCCACCCACTGACCGAACGTGGGCGAGCTGCGGCGCAGATCGACCGCCACGTCGAAGACCTCGCCGTGCGTGACACGCACAAGCTTCCCCTGCGGATGACGAATCTGGTAGTGCAGCCCGCGCAGAATCCCGTGCCGCGAACGGCTCCAGTTGTCCTGTACGAACTGCATGTGCAATCCGGCCGCGGCGTATGCCCGTGCCGACCACGTTTCCAGAAAAAATCCGCGCGCGTCACCAAAGACGCGCGGTTCGATCACCACGACGTCAGGAATGGCCGTCGGTGTGACCTTCATGCTGCTGGATCCGGTGTTGATGCTGGACAACGTCATGGAGTGAACACAGACTCGTTCAGGATCTGCGTGAGGTACGCACCGTACGAGTTCTTCGATAGCTCCGCAGCCAGCCTCTGCAGCGCAGCGCGGTCGATCCAGCCGTTGCGATACGAAATCTCTTCGGGACACGCGATCTTCAATCCTTGCCGCGCTTCCAGCGTGTGCACGAACTGCGCTGCGTGCAGCAGCGTGTCGAACGTGCCGGTATCGAGCCATGCCGAGCCGCGCCCAAGGAGTTCCACGTCCAGTGTGCGTCGCTGGAGATAGGCGTCGTTGACGCTCGTGATCTCCAGTTCGCCGCGCGCGGACGGCTTGACTGCCTTCGCAATCTCCACGACCTGCTCGTCGTAAAAGTAGAGGCCGGTCACAGCGAAGTTCGACTTCGGCTGCTTCGGCTTCTCCTCGATCGAGACCGCGCGCCCCGCCTTGTCAAACGCGACCACGCCGTAGTCCTGCGGATTCGTGACGTGATACGCGAACACCGTTGCGCCCGAGGTCCGGGCTGCAACCTCTCGCAGCCGTCGCTGCAGTTCGGTGCCGTAGAAGATGTTGTCCCCCAGCACCATCGCGCACGGGCTGCCCCCGAGAAACTGTTCGCCGATGATGAACGCCTGGGCCAGCCCCTCCGGCTTCGGCTGCGCCTCGTACGTGAACGACACGCCCCATTGCGATCCGTCACCGAGCAGCTGCTGAAATGCGTCCTGATCGTGCGGCGTGGTTATCACGAGGATCGACCGGATGCCGGCCAGCATCAGCATCGACAGCGGGTAATAGATCATCGGCTTGTCGTACACGGGCATGAGCTGCTTGCTCACGGCGCGCGTGATCGGATACAGCCGGGTGCCAGATCCGCCGGCAAGAATGATGCCCTTGCGTTCGGGAGTGGAGTTCATGCGAGCGTCCTGTCGCCTTCCGTTGCAATCTTGGATCAGGTCCGAGGCTTCCGCGCAGCGTCGGTGACCTGCCTTCTGAGCGCCTCGAGGCGCGCGATGACCACGCGGTCGGTGAGAGGATCATCCGCGACGATGCGCGCGGCGGCATCGACGTGCCGTCGGGCCTCCTCGATACGGTCCGCTGCAACCTCGATGCGCGCCAGCGTCATGAGAACGCCCGGCGTGACATCAGGCTTGAGCAGGAGCGGCGTCAACAGTGATCGCGCCTGGTCAAGTTCCTTCTGCGCCAAGAGCACCATGGCCTTCGTGTCAAGCAGGCTGGGATCCGCTGGCTGCATGACAAGCGCCCGATCCACCGCGGTGAGCGCCGTATCCAGATCGACACCCGCCTCCGCCAGCATCGAGGCCTGATTGTTGCTCGCATACAGCGCCACGCTGAGCGGTCCACCGAGTTCTCGCTTCGCTTTCGCATCGAGAGAGTTCCATTGCAACAGCGTGTCGCGCGTCGCAGCGGGAATGCTGTTCCATACCGCGTCGTAACCGGCGCTGGCATTAGCTGTATCGCCGCGCGCGGCCGCGAGATCCGCCACCAGCAGCATCGTGACGGGTGCAGCACGTGCTTCCGTCAGGGCACCGAGCAACGCAGCAGCGCGCCGCTGCGCTTCATCGGCGGCGTCCTTGCGATGAGCCAGCGCCGCATACTCCGATACCAGGGCGAGTCGGCCGTTGTCGTCGGTCGCGATCGCCGTACCGAGTCGCGCCAGCGCGTCAAGGGCCGTCGGCGACTCCGCGATACGCACGCCGGCAAGGAACTCCATCCGCACTCCTGGTATGTGCAGCTGCTGCTTGGCCGCGTCGAATGCCGCTTCCACGTTGCCTTCAAGGAGGAGCGCGGCGGTGTACGTTCCGAGTCCGTGCGGACGCTTCGCGGCCTCGCCCTGCAGGCGAACGATGTACGGGGACAGGGTCGTGATCGCCTCGCGCGGCTTTCCCGCAATGAGCGCAATCCGAGCGAGAATCAGTTCCGCATCGAGCGGGGAGTCCGCCGTCAACGAGCGCCACGTGCGCGCAGCTTCGCGCGCTTCCTCCAGACGATGCTGCCGCAGCAGCAGTCGCGATGCGATAGCCGCCGGCCCGGGGTCCGAGGGGAGGCGCGCCATGCCGCGCCGCGCGATGCGCACCGCTTCGTCGATCTTGCCGGCCGCCTCGTGCATCTCGCATGCGACGGTCCACACAGGCGCTGATACGGGATAGCGTTCCGTGAGCTCATTGACTGCTTGAAGTTGCGCGGCCCCAGGACTGAGTGAACCGTCCGCCCCAGCGGAAACGCGCACGATTGCGAGCAGTTCTGCCAGTGCGGGATTCTCCGCTCTCAGCACTTCGAGCATCTGCTCGGATCCCGCTCGCGTCGACGGATCGGACATCAGCAACGACGCGACGAACGTAAGCAGCTGGCCGTCCTTCGGGGACTTCACCAGCCCCGTTTGTGCGAGCTTGATCGCGCCTTGCAGATCGCCTTCGGCCAGCTTGTGTCGAGCTGCAAGCAGCGCGACGCCTGGCGAATCCGGAGCGAGCCGCGTTGCTTCGGCCACCGCGGCGCCCGCCGCTCTCGGATCTCCGTAATCGAGATCGAGGCGCGCCAGCAGATAGGCGCGGTTTGCAGGCGTAAGCGCCGGCTTTGGGCGCAGCGCGTCCTCTTCCGCCATGCGGCGCGCATCATCGAGTCGTCCGCTTCGCGCGAGAAACTCGGCGTAAGCCATCGCCGAAAGCACCGAACGATCCGGCAGATCGAGTGCGTCCTTGAACGCCTGCTCCGCTTCATCGAGTCGGCCCGCGCGGCGCTTCGCGTCAGCGAGCGCCACGAGATCCGCCTCGGTTCCGGTCTGCTGCGATACACGTTCCAGCATCGGAATGGCCGAAAGGTACTGTCCGCCCGCCACCATCAGACTCGCAGCAAGCCGGCCTTGATCCGCATCGCCCTCCGCCGAGCGCATGAATCGCTGGAGGTAGCTGGTCGCCTCGGCGAAGTCTCCGGACGTCTGCAACATGGCGATCAGTTCGGGATACAGATCGCGACGCCCGGGCTGCAAGCCGACCGCCCGCTTCATGTAGATCGCGGCGTTGGTCATGTCGGGCGGCTGGGCGGAAGCCAAGAGTCTCGCCAGCGTCACCAGCGCCGCAGTCGAATTCTCGTTGACCTTCAATAATTCGTTGACCGCGATCGTAGCCTTGGCTACTTCCTCACCGCTGTGGCGTTCAAAGCGCAGCACACGAGCCGCATCCGTCAACACCGCGCGCGGTGACCGCTCGCCGCTCAACTCGCGCAGCTTGACGATGGCCGCGGCAACCAGTGTTCTGTCGGTCCACGTGGCGGATTGGCTGATCACATAGGAGACAGTATCGATCTCGTTACCGCCCTCGAGCAGACACTCGCTGAGCACCCCCACGGCATCCGTGGCGTTCGCGGCAATCGCGGCTTCCGCCTGCACCCGCGCGAGCAGTGCCCGCGCCGAAGGCGCCGCGGAGCTCAGCGCTTCACGCACCATCGCCCGCGCCGCGACCGCTTCGCCGCGCGCGATCTGGAGGCGGGCTCGCGCCACCGTGAGCTGCACCGGATCGGCATTGCGGCTGCGCGCCGCTTCGATCGCCCGTTCAGCGATGTCGTCGAAGCGCCGCTCGCTCAAGAGTACCGCGATCACCAGCAGCGAGTCGCTCTCAGTGTTCGGGTCGTCCACTGCCTTGCGACCGAGTCGTCGCGCATCGTCATCGAGACCTTCCGAAATCTTCGTGGAAATGAGGGGCGGCAGAAAGATCGGCGCTTCGTCCAGCTGCTTGTAGAGACCCTCCAGAATCGCGCTCGCGGTAATGGTCGACGAAAGTGACGGATCGACGCTTGCCGGCGTGCGACCCTCACGGGCGAGCGCGTCGCAGGCCTGGGCGAGCACGAAGTACACGGGAGGATTCGCGGGGAAGCGCGTGACAAGCTCGAGCGCGAGCCGGAAAGCCTGCTCCGTACGGCCGACTCCAAGGAGCGCCGTCGTTGCGCGCACACCCGCGAGCGACCAGCCCCGACGCTCCATTTCAAATGCCTGCTGGAAGTACCGGGCGGCCTCATCCGGTTCGCCGGAGCGGATGGAGACGTCGCCCGCGCGAAGCAGCAGGTACGCATCTGTGGGATCCACCGCATGACCACGGTCAAGCGCCGCCATCGCGAGCTTGGGACTCAGCGGCAGCCCGGAGTCGGCGCCACGCGTTGCAACGATCGCATCGGCCCATGGCAACGCTGTCTGTGCCATGTCGGCATGGCTCGCGGCGAGCGTCCGCAGTTCAGTGATCGCGGCGTCAGACGCAGCGAAGTCACGAGTACTCTCGGCGAGCATGATGCGCCAGCGCAGCAGCTCGACCTGCGCCGTGCCTTCGGCCGGGGGAGCGGATTCGAGATGACTCATCGACCTGTCGAGACGGCCCGCCAGCCAGTGCCGATGCACCTGCATGAGGGCCATCCCTGCAGGATCGAGACCACGCTCGCCCGCCGCCTTGATTGCCGCGAGCGCCTCTTCAGGCATCTGCAAGAGATCCAGCACCTCGATCAGCATGCCTAGCGTGTCGACGTCCGGCATACCCAGCTGAACGGCGATTCTGGCCTCGACCTGCGCTTCCGCAAACTTGCCTTCGCTGCGATACAGATTCGCAAGCAGCAAATGAAGGAACCCGTTTTGCGACGATCCTTCGCCCGCTTCCTGCAGCCATCTGCGCACGGTCGCGACGCGTTCATCCAGCGACGCGTTCGCACCCCGCTGGATCTCAAGCGCCTGGGCCCGCCAGCGATAGTTCTCGGGCTCGAGCGCCATGAGCTTGTCGCAATCGGCCATCGCCGGCCCCCACTCCTGCACCGACCGCGCGAGCTGCATGCGTGCGTCAAGCGCTTTGATGTGGTTCGGTTCAAGGCTCAGCAGGTCATTGACGACAGGCCGCAATTCTGCGGCGAATCCCAGCTGAAGGTACAGAGTCACCAGCCCCGCCAGCGCGTCTCGATTCGTCCGCTCGACGCGTAGCACGGCTCGATAGAAGCTGGCTGCGTCAATCAGGTGCCGGCGATTCGTGGAAGGGACATTCGACCGGCACACTGCCAGCTTGAGCAGCGCATCAACATCTTCATTGTTCTTGCTCACGAACGCGCTCAACGGCTCCAGCGCTCCGGCAAAGTCACCGGCAGCGAAGCGCGTGTAGCCGACCTCGCGTGCTTCGAGCACCTGCTGTGCGCGGTACCACCGCAGACCGCCGTAGGATCCGGCTCCCACGACGGCTGTCGCCAGCACGCCAGCACCAAACAGCTTCAGACGTCGCTTCGCTCGTGTCGTTCGCGCCATAATGTTATTAACTTCCCCGTCGACCCACGATATTCGCGATGGTCTTGACGCAGATGGTGAGATCGAGCCACAGGCTCGCCTTGCTTACATATTCGAGGTCGTAACGTATCCACTCCTGGAAGTCGCGGCCCGGTTCCCGGGTGCGCTCCACCTGCCACAGGCCGGTCATGCCGGGCCGGACGCTCAGGCGCAGTTCGCGCCATGCGGGACAGAACTGATTCTCGCCGTCAGGGCTCGGGCGCGGGCCGACGAGACTCATGTCGCCGACCAGCACATTCCACAGCTGCGGGAGCTCGTCAAGGTGCCACTTGCGCAGCAGCTTGCCGACTCGCGTGACGCGCGGATCGTTCTGAATGAAAAACTGCGGTCCGTCGCACACATTGAGACTTCGCAGTTCCTTCGCCAGCGCTTCCGCGTTGCGCCGCATCGTGCGGAACTTCCAGCAGCGGAAAACACGTCCGCCCTTCGTCTGACGGCGATGGCCGAAGAGGACCGGAAAGCCGTCGTCGGCAATCACGGCAATCGACACGATCGCAAGGATCGGGAGGAGCATTGCAAGCACTGCGGCACTGACAGCGATGTCGACAGCGCGCTTGCACAGGTGGTACACGGGCCGTTCCGCACGGCGCAGCCCTCCCGCTGCCTCGGTCGCGTCGCCTCGCTCGGGGGAGAGAATGTCGGCGACATCGAGCACGCGCACAGCGTTCACTGCGGCGCGGTCGGGCAGCCACGTGGGCCCGACGACGATTCCTGTGCCGCTGCCGCTTCGATCGGTGGCGCTGCCGTCAGTGACGCCGCCGCCAAGCCAGAGCGGTCCCACGAGTGTCCGGTCGTTGGCAATCTGCGCCCCTTTGAGACCGAAAATGCCATTGCCGAGTGACGCGATGCCGTCGATCGCCCGCTCAGGATCGCTCCATTGGTCGACGAGCCGAGCCATCATGCGGTCTTCATCGAGCGCGTCACCACATCGGTAGCTCCAGCCGTCTACTCGGAAAGCCTCGGTATGAATGGCCCGCGAGCCGCGCCGAAACCCACGCCATGCGTCGCGCCGCGTTGGGGCCGCGTGCCACAACCGCGCAATGCTGCCGCGATCGGTGAGCAGCACGCGATAACCGGACCGATACTCGCGCGAATAGACTCGTTCGATACGCTTGACGAGACCGTCTTCGCCGCATCGCACGCGCTCACGATAGCTTTCGTCGCCAGCTTCGACGACCCGCATGCGGCAGATCGCAGCGCGGGTCCAGTGCAGCGCCTGCGCGATGCTGCGCAGATCAAAGATCACGAGCTGATCGGGCTCGAGCAGCAGGTAGGCATCAGCGCCCGCAATCGGCATCTCGCCCGCTGCACCACGACGGACGCACTCGACGCCATGGGCGCGCCAGAATGCATCGTGCATCGCGGCCGGTGTCAGTCCCCACAGCCGAGGCCGACTCTCGTCGACCGCTGCCGGGATCACTGGTGCGGTGACCGCCTCGGAAGGAAGTGGAATGTATCGCAACTGCGCACTCATGCTGCGTCACCTGCAGTGTCTTTGCGATCGTCATTCATGCGCTGAGGCTGCTGAATGGCAGCGAGCAACGGATGGCGCGCGGGACCCTCGGTCCTGCCCTCCAGTGCCTTTAGAATCTCGGTACTCATGCGCGACACCGAGCCGTAGCGCACGCAGTCTTTCTTCTCGGCATAGTTCAGAACGACGCCGAGGTACTCCGCGCCGACTGACTGGATGTCGCTGATGCATTCACCGAGCCGCTCGCGCGACCGGCCGCGGCGCAGGGAAAGCACGACACCATCGACCGAGCTCGCAACGGGAAGTGCCTCGATGCTCGCGGTCATCGGACCCGTATCGACGATGATGATGTCGAACCGGTTGCGCAGATCGCGGAACAGCCGTCGCAGTCCGGTGGGGTGCACGCGGCTCGCACCAAACTGCCGATCCCGACCGACGGGAAGAATGCTGAGATGGTCTGATCCGGCACCTGTCACGAATCCGCTCGGCTCCTGCCCTTGCAGCGCTTCGCGCACTCCAGGGGCTCCGAGCTGCCCGAACTGGAAGCTGAGGGCTTGCCCGATGAAGTCGCAGTCGACCAGTAGCGTGCGATATCCGCTCTCCGCATAGCTCCATGCGAGGCCGACCGCCAGCGTGGTCTTGCCATCGCCTTGGAACGGACTCGACACCATGAGGGCGTATCCGTCGCCGGGCGTCCGTCGACTCTCGATGCGCGTCCGTACGCGATGCACGCAGTTGGTCGCGAGATCCTTCGCGTCGCTGTCGCCTTCTATCTCCTTCATGTCAGGAATGGCGCCCGCCAGCAGCAGCTTTCCTTGCTCGGCTGCAAGCAGCTGCCGCGTGCCGAAAGCTCGCTTGTCGACCGAGCCCCAGAGAAAGAAAATCGCAAAGCTGCCGACCACGCCGAAGATGGAGCCGACCGCTGCAAGCTGGGCCCGCTTGTCCTTCGACGGTAGAGAGGAGCCTGTCGGCTCGATTTTGACGGAGATGCGCCCGCCCTTGAGGCTCTTCTCCTCGACGCTGAGCTGCTTGAGTCGATCGATGTAGATCTGTTCTTCCTGGCCCAGCTGCACCAGCTGCCGCTCGATCGTGTCAAACATCGAGATCGTTAAGTTCAGTTGATCGATCTCCCCGCGCAATCGATCGATGTCCTTTTCGGCTTCACCCACGCGGCGCGTCAGCTCGCCGTAGCGTCCAACCTTCGCGGGACCCGTCGACCACGCATCCTTGGCGTTCTGCACTTCCCTGTCGTACTGCGCCTTGAAGAGGTCGAGCTTCTTCTGCACGTTCTGATAGATCGGATGCTTGGGGCTGTAGCTCCGAGCCGCGAGATCAAGTTGCATCGTGCCCTGATCAATATCCCGGCGCAGAATCGTCAGTGATGGATTGAGCCGCTCCAACTCAATTTGGGTGGGAGTGACGGTCGCGTCGTCAGCAGGATCGCCTGCATCAGGGGGCAGACTGTCGCGAACTCGCAGCATCATGGCCCGCGCGTCAACGATCTCCTGCTCGCGCTGGCGTACCCGTGCGACTCGCTCGTCAATGACACCTTGCAGATTCTTCGATCCGGTCGGACTCGACTTCAGGAGGCTCAGCCGTTCCTGATTGGCAACCTCAATCTGCCGACGGACGGCTTGGAGGCTGGTCTGTGCCACCGAGTTCTTGTCGGCGAACGCCATCCCGGCGACCGGCTGGACCTGATTTAAATATGCCTTGAGCAGCGAACGAGCCGCAGCTTCGGAAAAGGCCAAACTGTCGCTCTCGACGACGACGCTGATCAGTCCCGTGCCTTTCTGCGGGTGAACGGAGAGTCCCGACGCAATCGCACCGATGTCCTCGTCCCGGATGCGACCGGCGAACGGCTGAAGTCGCGCGTCTCTGAGTGCTTCACGCATCACTGCTTCGCTGCTCAGAAGCATCGCCTGTTCCGCGACCATTCCGATCAGATCGATGGAGTCAGATTCTTTCGTCGCGAAGACCGCAACGTCCAGCTGTCGTTCAATGCCGATCGCGCCGGTCGCGGCATACTTGACTGGGGCGACGTACCAGCCGGCAACGGCGAACGATGGCGCCAGTACGCACGCGAGAATGATGGCCCAGAGCCAGCGGCCGTGCAGACGATCGAGCACGAGTTCAACGGGGTTCGGTGCCGGCTCCTCCGCCTGCCCGGCAACGGCCGAAGCCGGCCCCCCGTACTCCGCTGAAGACTGCATGCGGAGTTCGTCGGGGCGAACTGGAAGCGCGAGATTGTTATCCACTTGATCCGGCATTACCGTTGCTCCCTGCTCAAGACATCCATGTCACCGTCGTGCGGCGTGCGGACGCCGAGTCGGCGCAGCAGCGCCGCCGGCATTCCCAGCATCAGCTCGTGGGCTACGCGAGCGCAGCTCTCGGCCGGTACGTCCGCGTAGAACACAAACTGAAACTGCGCGACTCCTTTGGCAGAGTCGCGGCGACGGGTCGATGTCGCCCCGAGTGACCGCATGTCGGTCTCGAGGCGTCCGTCCGGCAGCACGAATGCGTACAGCACGCTCATAGACCGCAGCGCGCCGGTGCCATCCGCAATGGTGAACCGGCACCACGCAAATGGATAGGTCACATCGTTCGGTCCCGGCACGTCAACCCGATCGACGACCTTGTCAATGGACCAGCCGCTCTGCGGATAGCAATTGAGCGGCCAGTGACCATTCATGTCGCGGACATCGCGGCAGTGAATGAGCGCCATCGTCACCTTGTTGGGGATGCTGCGGCCGCCGATCTCGGAGTACTCGCGACTGAGGAGCGCGTTAGCGTTGAGAATCTCGGTCGCCTCAGTCGGGACCGCAACGTCGATGCCGATCCAGTCACCGATGCGCGTCGGCACGGATTCCATCGCTACCTTGATGGCTTCCAGTCGTTCGATGTCATCCGCCGACGTAATCGGACGAGCGATGACCGCGGGGGATGCGATCAGCACTGCAAGCGTCAAGAGCGGTGCAGCGCGGCCGGCACGGCGCGCCAGCCGTCGAAGTGGCGGCGTGTCAAGGTTCATGTGGACAGCATCCTCCAGCGGAAGACCGGAAGATCGAGCCAGCGCATGAGCCGCACGACACCGAGCAGAAGAACGAGCGCGGTCGGCAGCATCATCCAGCCGAATATGTCGTGGACCTGCTGCGCCGTCGCGGGCTCCGAGTAGCCGTACACGAGCGCCGTGGGAACAAGCCGGAGCACGTTGCAGATGAGCGCGACGAGCGGCGAGAGCAGGATCAGCGTGATGCGGGTTACAGGCCGGAACGGGACACTGAAGACAAACGCGAAGACCACGAGGACGAGCGCGAAGACCATCCGCATGCCGTCGCACGCCTCGCCGACCGCGATGGGCGTACCCTCGATCACCAGAGCGGCGCCGTTCCGTTCACTTGCGATGCCGATGAGCTCGAGGACCGCCTGCGTGAACGAGGCAGCGCCGAGCTGCAGTGGCTGAGCGATCGAATGACGCAATCCGCCCGGAACCGGAATCAGAATGAGCAGTGCG
The DNA here is from genome assembly GCA_034439815.1 of Phycisphaerae bacterium. Taxonomy (GTDB): domain Bacteria; phylum Planctomycetota; class Phycisphaerae; order Phycisphaerales; family SM1A02; genus JAEUIT01. The sequence continues at coordinate 1,654 of JAWXBD010000227.1, read as the reverse complement.
AGAAAAACGGCGGCGAACTGCCGGACAGCCTCAAGGCCGGTCATCGTGATGATGGCGCCGCATACCGTCAGCACCGCGCCGACGTGCCTTGCGATATGCATGTCGATCTCGTCACCGAGTGCGAACGCTGCGAGACCGAGCAGGGTGATCACGGGACCGAAGAGACTGGGCCGGCAGCGCACAAAGCGGAGTCGCGACCGTCGGATCCACAGGAGATACAGCGCGACCGGGCCGGCGAGCAGGATGTAGCTCGCGTCAGCGCGGTTCGTCGCCTGATACAGGATGTCGTTCCACGCCGGGAGGCAGGACCAGACTGCTGCGGCCATCAGCATCGCGAGCAGCCCGAACTGGAATCCGCTCCAGCCATGTCGTGCGACGCCAGTCATCGAGTGATTCCTCCGGAAGCAGCGCTGCCGAGTGCCACGACTTCATCAGCGGCATCGGACGATTCCTTGTCAAGAACGCGATCGACCGTCAGTGATCGCGGCGCAACCCGCAACCCGCGTGGAACCACACTCCGTGCGACGACTGCACGCTCGCCGATTGCTGCGTGGCTGAGGATGACCGAGTCATGCACGATCGCGCCGGCTCCGACATGCGCGTCGGCCTCCACAATGCTGTCGCCAAGAATCTGTGCCGTCGGATGCACATCGGCTGCCGAGTGCACGCGGAGACCGGTGAGGCTCGTCCACCACTTCACCGCAGCGAGATACGCGCGAAGATCATGCACGCGAATGCCGGTCGATGGAAGCTGCGCGGGAACGATCCGAACACCGCGCGTGACCTGCAGCGGAATGAACTGTTCCTTGAAATCGTGATAACCGATGCGCGGAGCGTGCTCGAGCAGCTCGGCACGGATGAGATACGTGCCAGCTGGAGCGTCGTCGGCAGCGACACCCACGATCAGTGGCGCGCGGCTGCTGGCCTCGAGCAGCGGCTCGAGTGACGTCGGGGGAACGCAGTGAGGTTCGACAAAGAGTGTCCAGGCGTTGAGTCCGAGATCTACACCTGCGTCGCGCAGTAAGCCGCCGGTCCCGCGATGCGACGAACTCTCGAGCGTGCGAGTGATGGGCATCCCCGGCAGTCGGATGCGGGCGGCCGCAATCTCCGCCACGATGTCGTCGTCGGACGCGCCGCCGCTGGTGATGATGCGCAGGTCACTGCACCCGGAACGGGCCAGCAGCTCGGCCCATGCCGCGAGCAGGGATGTCTCGGCATCGAGGAGCAGACATGCGGGACGACAGCCCGTCGTCAGCTCCAGCGAGGAGCGGCGCAGGCCGCCGAGCAACATCACTGCCGTCATTCGATCCATGCGGTCCATGCGATCCTTAGAGTCCATGCGGTCCATTGCGGTAGCGCAACCTCTCCTCTCGTGCGAACGCCTAATGCATATGCGGCGATCCGGCCTTGATCTCCCCCGCTTCCGGTTGCGGGGTGTGCCGACCATCGCCTCGTCCCGACTCCATCCAGAGGAGTCGTCTCATCGGCGTTTCAGATGCGCAAACGCACCCCTCCCGCGGAGTTCGGCCACGTCGCGAACACCTCAGTGCGGGTTATACGGGCCGCAGTTGATCCGTGCGCTCGTGGTGCGATCTCTGTCGGGAGCTGCCGCTGCTGGCGTGAACGCCTTGCGCGAAGGTCAACTGTGATCCGT
>JAWXBD010000226.1:0-7828 GCA_034439815.1 Phycisphaerae bacterium | reverse complement strand
GCAGTGGCGAGCACCGCGGTCGGCGCGGGCAGGTACTTCAGCAGGACGATCAGATGATGTGCGGCAAACACCGCGCCGGCCCACCACACCGCCTGCCGCTGCACAAGCACTTCCAGACGCGTCGTGATGAACCAGCGAAAGGCGTACTCCTCGAGCATCGCGTTGACGATGGTGAGCCACGCGGCGGCGAACAGGTACTTCGCCGGTGTGGTGAGCCCGTTCTGTTCCAGCACCGACTTGAATGCTCCGATATCGATCGCACGGTCGCCGAGCACCCACCAGGTACACCAGATCAGTGCGCTGATGACGAGGCCACTGGCGATGCCGATCCCGAAGCCGCCGCGCCGCGCCGGCGAGAGGCTGAGCGGTTCACGATCGACGAGACGCGACCAGAAGACCGGCGTGAGATAGAGCACCGCTTTGCAGATGCCGTAGACGTACAGTCCGATGGGACCGGGCGCGATCCAGAAGGAGACGAGCGCGCCGATGGACGGTGCCGGGATGACGAGAGCAAGAGCAATTGCAGCGCTGCGTCGGGTGGGGGGCACGGGGGAGTTCTAACACAGGCTGCGCTGGGGGACGAGTTCAGACTCGGATCCAGAGCAGCACAGAGAGACACAGAGACCAGACGGAGGGACACAGAGCAGACAGGGGGGGAAATGGGCTTCGTCTGCGCGCCATCCCGTCCCACACCCGTTACTTCTGGCTCTCGTGTCCATGCGCGGCGCATTCTCTGTGACCTCCGACCGGCCGCTGTGCCCTCTGTGTTGAACATCCGTCGTCGCGAAAGCCGCGCCGTACTCACAGCCCGTACAGCGGCTTCAGCTTTCCTTCGAGGTGCCGCATCAGCGGCTCAGCCGACAGCGGCTGGCCGGTCACGACCTGGCACAGATCCGCTGAGCGGTAGCGCTGTCCCTGCCGGTGGATCTTCTCGTTCAGCCACTTCTTCAGCGGCGCGAACTCACCGCGTGCGAAGCCCTCTTCGAGTCCCGGGATGTCCCGCTTCGCCGTTTCGTAAAACTGCGCCGCGAACAGGTTGCCCAGCGTGTACGTCGGAAAGTAGCCCATTGCGGCCATCGACCAATGGATGTCCTGCAGGCAGCCCCTCCGGTCGTCGGGCACGACGAGGCCGAGGTACTCCTTGTACATCGCGTTCCACACCTCGGGAATGCCCGCGACTTCAAGCTCGCCGCGCAGCACCGCGCGCTCGATCTCGAAACGGATCATGATGTGCAGGTTGTACGTCGCCTCGTCGGCATCGACGCGGATGAAGCCGGGCTCGACCACGTTCGCCGCGCTGTAGAGATCGTCCTGCGAGAATGCCTTGACGCCGTCGCCGGCGTACGCAGGAAGTTCCTTGCTGGCCCAGTTCCAGAACGGCCGGCTGCGACCGACCTGGTTCTCCCACATGCGGCTCTGGCTTTCGTGGATGCCGAGCGACACTGCGTGGCCCATCGGCAGACCGATCTGGTCCGAGCGCAGCCCCTGCTCGTAGATGCCGTGGCCCGTCTCGTGCATCACCGATCCGAGGCCGTCATTGAGACAGCGCTCGCTGTAACGGCTCGTCATGCGCACGTCGTCGCAGTGCGATCCGCCGCAGATTGGATGCGTCGACCGGTCGAGGCGGCCGCGTTCATAATCGAACCCGAGTTTGCCGCTGATGAACCGCCCGAACCGCTCCTGCGCATCGACGGCGATTGCGTACTCATTGAATCCGTCAGCAGGCTTCTTCTTGGCGGCTAGGATCGCGTGCACGAGGGCGCTGAGCCGGTCGCGGAGCGGCTTGAACACTTCGGCAACGCTCTTCGCGGTGCAACCCGTTTCGTAATCGTCAGCGAGCGCATCCCACGCTTCGCCCCCCTGCTGCCAGCCGAAGCATTCGGCCTTGCGGCGGAGGAGCTGCACGATGCGTTGGAGGTGCGGCTGAAACTGCTTGAAGTTCGAAGCCTTCCGCGCTTCCGCCCATTCATGCTGGCCAATCGATGCGGCCATCGCGATCTCTTCCACCAGGGCGGTCGGAAGTTTCGTTTGACGGTCATAGGACCGCCGAATCTCACGCACGTTCACGGCCGCGTCGGAGAGCGGATCACCCATCACGTTGCTGTCGCTCTCGCATGCGGCGAGCCAATCGCCGACGCGCTGGCTCGTCGACATCTCGTGCTCGAGTCGCGCCAGAAGCGCGAGCTGCTTCGATCGAAGATCGAGGCCGCCGGCCGGCATCATCGTCTCCTGGTCCCAGCCAAGGATCCCGGATGTGCTTTGCAGGAGCCCGACGTCCGACATGTGCGTGATGAGATCGTTGTAGGCCTTGGACTGCGAGAGGGAGCGGGTGCCGGTGGCAAGAACGGACATGCGGAGATCCTTCGAGGGTGAAGTGCACGCGCTCGCGGCGCGCGGACCTGCATCATACGGGTCACTTCGACACAGGCTGCGTCGCGCGAAGTGCCAGCATGAAAAGGACAGGGCCCGCGCTTCCGCGGGCCCTGTGGAACACTCAGTCGAAGAATCATCTCAGCAGTCGATTGTCACTCTCGCATCATCAGAGCCCGTTGCCGGACCGTTGCCAAGCCGTTGCCACGCCGTTGCGAGCCCGTTGGAGCATCAAGGCTTCGCCGCTGTTGCCGGCGTCTCGCCTGCGGGCTTCGTCGTCGGCTCGCTTGCCGCCGCCGCGCCGGATGGCGGCACGATCGGGGTCAAGTAGCCGACCACTTTGGACTTCTCGGGGTCGATGCGGTTGTTGGCATGATCGAGCGCGTTCCAGCCGCGCACGTCCTTGGCGGCGACGTCCGCGCCGGCCTTCTTCAGTGCCTCAAGCTTCTCGACCGATCCACGGGCCGATCCCAGAATGAACGCGGTGTGGCCCAGCTTGTTCTTGGTGTTGACGTTCGCGCCCGCCTTGATGAGAGAGGTGACGCTCTCGATCTTGCCCGTATTGACTGCGCGCATCAGCGCGGTGTCGCCGGTCATCGTGTCGGCGACATCGACTCTGGCCTTCGCCTGCAGCAGCGCCTCGACCGACTCCGCCGAGCCGATGCTCGCCGCCCAGAGGAGCGGCGAGAGACCGTTTGTATCGATCACGTTGACGTCGGCACCCTTCGAGATCAGGAACTTGACGACGTCGGGGCTTCCGAGACCGGCGGCCCAGAGGACCGGGTTGCCGCCGATCAGATCGATCGTGTTGACCTTCGCGCCGCGCTCGACAAGCAGCTTGACGATCTCGAGATCGCGCCCTTCGGCAGCGAGCGTAAGCGGCGTCTTGCCGAGACGGTCCCGTGCTTCGATGTCGCCCTTGGCGTCGAGCAGAATCGGAATGAGGTCTTTCTTGCCGTCCTTCACCGCCCAGTGCAGTGCGGTGCGGTTGCCGCCGACGGCGTCGACGGCGTTTACATCACCTGTGGCGAGCGCCCGCTTCAGGGCCTCCGCGTCACCCGCCTGCACGGCCTGATGGATCAGGTTGGTCGCCGGGGCGTGCGGCTGCGCACGGGGACCAGCGGGCGGCATCGGCTGCGAGTCCCTGATGGACCGCTTGATCATCATCGTGATGTTGGTGGACTTGGGATGGTCCGTCGTAAACGCGAGCTTCGATGTCTTGCCGCTCTCGAGCCACGTCGGCCAGTCGACATGTACCTTGTGCTCCGTCTTCGCCTCGTCGCCGAAATCCTTCACGACCGGAGGATTCACACCGACGATCTTGAACGGTGTTCCATCCACTGAGGTCAGCGTGATCTCGCCGTCTTTCGTCTCGTCCTTGCCGGGGGCATCAACCATTTTCGGCATGACGCGGATGTACTCGGCGACGTGGCCCCTCAACTCGTATGACGCGGGCGGGTGACCGACCAGCTGGACCGTGACGTGCTTCTTCAGGTCCGTGCCCTGTGCTTCCGGCGGCTTCAGCGTCATCTCCATTTCGGCGAACGCGCCGGGAGCGATCGGATCCTTGGGCCAGGAGACGACCGTGCATCCGCAGCCCGGAACAACCCGGGAAACGGTGACCGGTTCCAAACTGATGTTGTGGATCTGGACCTTCTTGGTCGACGCGACGCCAGCAGTCATCTCGCCAAACTCGAGGACCTCGGGTTCAAAGCGAAGCACCGGCGTGGTCGCAACCTGCGGCGCCGGGGCCGGGAAGACCGCATTCGGGGTCAGGTTCTGGGTCGTCGCATCCGGCGACGCGCCGGGCCGCTGCCGGTCGCGGGCCGTTGGCCGGTTCGAGATGGTGCCACTCTCTGTTCCGGCTGGCTTTTTGTCCGGGGCGGTTGGCGTTGATGGGGTCTGAGGCTTGGCGGCCGGTGGGGCAGACGCCGGCGAGCTGGCCTGGGCCATCGTCGGGCTTGCCGCGAATCCTGGCGCGACAAGCATGGCGGCAATCAGGACGCCCGCCGGAGCGATAAAGGTCCAGCGGCGGGTGCGGCTGGAGTGAGACTGTGTATGGCTGAGGTTGGACTGCATGTTCATGATTCTCAATTCCTTCACTCCCACACCCCGTCACTCGAGAGGGTGGACGTCTGCTTCGGTTGACTGTGTGATTGACTACCCCGACCGGCTGCCCCGTTTGCTGTCCATGGGCTGTCCATGGGCTGTCCATGGGCTCTCTCTGAATGGCCTTCCGACCGTCGAAAACGACGAGCCGCAGTGAACGAGTCGCGTCTGATCTGATTGCCTCCGACGCAGTCAGGAAGTTCGCTGCTCGGGCGTGCCGCCGGCAATCGCCCCGACGGCCACTCCGTCGAGGGTGACATGCTATCGAATCATCGGACGAGATCCCTGTGGAAGATTCGCGCATTGCCGGATCTTCGCGAAGGCGATGTTACAGTGCGAGGCTATGTCCCTCGAGGAACTTCCCGCTCATCTCCGCACGCCCCAAGTCCGCCCTCTCCAGCCGGTCCCGGTCCAGGCTCAGAACAAGGAAACTGGTCAGACGACCGTCCTGATCGGCCTGCGCGACCCGTCCATGCTGTCGAACCAGATGATGGTGGTCCCCCCGCCGGCCGTTCAGCTCATCCAGCACTTCCGCGGCGACCGAAGTCTTGAGGACATCGCAGCCCTGTTCAAGACCGAAATCCAGCCCGTGGTCGAACTCGTCAAAAAGATGGACGAATTCGGCCTTCTCTGGGGGCCCACGTTCGAACGGCTCGAGTCGGAGATGAAGGCCAAGCTCCAGGAAGACGGCCACTTCCCGGTCACTGCCTCGGGCACGTTGGGCCAAGATGTAGACGCGGCGCGCAAGCAGCTTACGGAGTGGCTCGAGGGGTCCGAAGATCCCGAGCTCGACACGCCGGCGAGCGGCATCATCGCACCGCACCTTGACTACGCGCGGGGCTGGCCGGTGTACGCATCCAGCTATCGCTGCTTCGAGGGTGCGGAGAAGCCCGACCGCGTCGTTGTCCTCGGGACGAACCACTTCGGTCTCGGTGACGGCGTTGTCATGAGCGATCTCGGTTTCCGGACTCCGCTCGGGGCTGTTGAACCGGACCGCGAGGTCCTGTCGAAGCTCAGGGCCTCACTCGGCGACCGCCTCTTTGTCGATCAGCTTGATCACCTGCCGGAACACTCGATTCAGCTGCACCTCCCGTGGATCCAGTACCTCTGGGGTGACGTGCCGGTCGTCGCGGCTCTCATTCCCGATCCGCTGACCCCCATGATCTCGGATGACGGCGGCCGCGTCGGTCGCGAGGAGTTTGTGCGCTCGCTGCGGCAGGCGCTGAAGGACGTCGGCGGCCGTACGTATGTCGTCGCGTCGAGCGACCTCAGCCATGTCGGCCCGCAGTTTGGCGAGCCGGTCGCGGTGAACGATCAGCGGAAGATCGAAGTCGAACGGCACGATCGCGAGCTGATGGGCAAGTACATGTCGGCCGATCCGAAGCAGTTTCTCGATGCCTGCGAGTGGACGAAGAACCCTACGCGATGGTGCAGCATCGGCAACATGGCGGCGGCTCTCGAACTGCTCCAGCCGGCGACGGTCGAGCTCGTGGACTATCGCCAGGCGTTTGACCCCGAAGGCGTGGCCATGGTCACCAGTTGCTCGATGGCACTGGTCTCCTAACAGCACCAACCCCCACCGCGTGATTGCCGTCGTTCAACGCGTTCAGCAGGCGACGGTCACCGTCGATGGCGAGGTGGTCGGATCGACCGGACGTGGGCTCTGTGTACTGCTTGGAATCGAGCGTGATGACGAACCTGCGAACGCGCGTCTGATGGCGGCACGGCTTGCGAAGCTGCGCATTTTCCCAGACGAGCCCTTCAGTGCCGGTGCCGGTGCCAGTGCCAGTGCGAGCGGGAAAATGAACCGCTCTGTCGTCGACATCGCTGGCGGCATTCTGCTGGTCAGCCAGTTCACGCTGGCGGGTGACACGAGCGCCGGCAACCGGCCGAGTTTCACGAACGCCGCGCCGCCCGCTGCGGCCGAACCCCTCTACGAACTCGTTCGCGATGTCCTTGGGACCGAGTACGCGTTGCCGGTCGGGACGGGGCGCTTTCGTGCGACGATGAGCGTCGCGATCGTCAACGACGGTCCGGTCACGCTCATCCTGCGCGCGTGATCCGCACGGCAACGCCCGCATGCAAAAAAGAAAAAGAGCCCGTCACAGTGAAACCGCGACAGGCTCCTCGTGGGGGGCAATGAATAGAGGCGGGAACCGGTGACTGGAAGCGGACCTCCGTCGGACGCGGCTCGAACCTCGTGAGACATTCCGCACGGATGCGACCAACGGTTCCAGCCCGTCGCGAGAATCTGTCCCTTTTTCATAGCAGCTTGCCGAGGTTCACACGCTGCACCGCGTCCAGCACCGGCACGCATGCGGCGATCCCCTCATGCCTGTTCGCGCACTCGCGTGAGCGCGGACTGCAGATCGGACCATACCTGACGGCGAGTTTCAGCCGTGTAGTTGCGCAGCAGGTATGCGGGATGAAACGTCGGCATCACATCGAGCGCGATTCCGGGGCGGACGAAGCGCGCCCAGATTCCCCGGAGGCGTGTAATGCCGAGTTCAGTGCCGAGCAGGAGCTTGGTTGCAGGTCCGCCCAGCGTCACGATCACGCGCGGCGCGATGATCCGAATCTGCTCGACGAGATAGCGACCGCAGGCGTCTACCTCATGCTGCAGCGGAGTCCGGTTGCCGGGCGGCCTGCTCTTGAGCACATTCGCGATGTACACATCGCTGCGTTGGAAGCCGATCGCCTTGATCATTTCGTCGAGCTTCTGACCGGCCGGGCCGACAAACGGACGGCCGAGCTGATCCTCGACTTCGCCGGGTGCTTCGCCGACAAACATCAGAAGCGCTTCGGAACTGCCTTCCCCAAACACGAGATTCGTGTGGGCCGTCGCTGTCGTGCAGTGCGGGCACTCCGCTGCGTGCAGGGCTCGCAACGTTTCGAGCGCTGCATCGCGGTCAGTCCGCGAGCGCAGCCCAGCGACGTCGAGCATCGCCTCTTGGATGGGAATTCCCACAGCGGCTGCAGGCACAACCTCGGCTTCGGGTTCGGATGCGGATGCGGATGCGAGGTCGACGTCGACCACTCTCACAGAACGGCGGTGAACGGGAACACTCGTCAAACCGAACGCGACATCCGTCGCCACACACTGCCGCGCCATCCGCGTCGAGGCGTCCGACGCACCGCGAAAGTTGGAGGATTTCGATTGGGACATCAGAGGTCAGTGGCCATGCAGAGCGCAAAAAGACCGACGCGCCAGCTGGGGTTGTCCAGGCCGGCGCGTCGGGTCGTCATCCCGTTGCTAAGTGCGGATCAGTCATGTGTCAATCGAGGCATGTGTCAATCGAGGCATGTGTCAATCGAGGCATGTGTCAATCGAGGCATGTGTCAATCGAGG
>JAWXBD010000225.1:0-10360 GCA_034439815.1 Phycisphaerae bacterium | reverse complement strand
TCGGGCTGTGTTGGGATCGTCTGCGACGCTGCCGACCGGAATCGCACCGGGAATCGCACCGGCGAGATCGAATCCCGCGACGCGATTGCCACCGGCTGATTCGCAGCGACCCGCTCGCTGGTCGCAAGAGGGGCCGGCACGCGAGGTAACGGCCGTGGCGCCGTGAGCGGCTGCAGGGAAGTCCTGCGGGCCCGTGCGGCGAGCTGCATGGCCGGAACGATCGGAGGATCGGCCTCGCGGGTACCGCGTCGACCAGCTCGATCCGGCTGATTGGGGTCGTGGGGAAACCGCGACGCTCCGCCCCAGGTCGCGCTGGCCGCGAGGGAATTGCCGGCGCTGGCGGCAACCGAGCCCGCAATGATGCTTCCGGCGGCGATCAGCGATACAGCCACCGCGCCTACGCCGCGGGTTCGAGCGGCGCGGAGGAAAAGCGGAGCGCAGCAAGTCTGAAGCCGCCCAAGTCGATCAATCGGGGTCATGCCGGTCGCATCGACGAGGTCGATAGTCTGGTTCAGTAAGGAGTGAAGAAATCGCTCGAATCGCCGGATCAGGCGCAGATCTTGGGGGGACGGCGCCCCTCGCGCCGCGGTCGTGCAAAACGAAACGACCTCCGCATCGGCGCGGAGGTCGTCCATCCTCGTCCATGTCGGACATGTTCAGAGCCAGACATGTTCAGAGCCACCCACGGGATTTGAACCCGTGACCTGAGCTTTACGAAAGCTCCGCTCTACCGCTGAGCTAGGGTGGCGGAATCCGGCGCCGCTGTCCGCTTCGTACGCCAATGCGCGAAGGCGTCACGCCGCTGTCGGCGGGCCGAACAGTGTAACGAGAGGATCGGCGGCGTGTGCCTACCCCCCGAAGCAATTACGACGCGTCCGAAAGCGTCAATCCGTGATGAGTTCGACAGTGTGTGCTGCGGGGAGATCGAGCGCGCCGTAGAGCCGTCCGGCGGCTTCGGCGAGATCGCCCGAGCTCGATGCGACGAGCGCCTGCAGGGCTTCGATCTGTCGCGGCTCGCTCTGATTGCCGAAGCGACGGGCGCTCGCGGCCGCTCGCGTCAGCAGCTCTATCTTCTCGCTCTCGTCCTGCGAGGCGAGCCCCACATCGATGAGCTTCTGCTGCGGCGCGGAACCGGGGAGAAGCGCCAGCACGTCAGCGACCAAGAGCCGCACACCTCCCGAGCGGCTGTCGATCGCATCGAGCAGCGGATTCTCCGCATCGATGATGGAGAAGATCGGGCTCTTGCTGACGGCGATCTTTTCCAAGGTCTCAAGGCTGCGCACGGTGTACTCGAGCGCTTCGTCCTCGGTCATGCGGCCGCCCGACTGCCGGGCGAAGACGATGTCCACCGCGTTCTTGAAACTCTCTTCACTACCGTTCGTCGGCCACACCACAACGCCGGGGTCGCGTTCGAAGGCCAGCGCGGCGAGCGGTGTGTCGATCTCCGCAACAGCGACGAGAATCGGTGCCGCCGTCGTGGCGTTCGTGTTGCGGGCCGCAGCGACCGCTTCCTTCACGCTCGGAATCGAGCCGGCGACGAGCAGAAGATCCAGTCCGATGGAGCCGGCGATCTCGGGTTCAAAGCGCGCGAAGTCGGACGCACCAGTCAGCGTCGTGAAACCGAGGCCCGCGAGCTTGCCGGAGAACTGCCGCCGGTCTTCCTCGGAAACGGCAACGACGCCGCCGACCACGGTGTTCGCATCGCGCACGGCGGAAGCGAGAATCGAGACGATGGAAAAGTCGCCGGGAAACGTTCGATCCGGCAACGCGTCGCCGATCGCCAGTGCCGCTTCATACTGCACGCGCTTTTCCGGATAGCGCAGCGACTCGAGGAGCGGCTTGCGGCCGGATCGCCCGCTGACGAGGTTCGTGGCGCCGGCGGTTTCAGCGAGCGCGCCGATGACATCGCGAACCAGTTCCGTGTCCTTGCGATCGATTGCGAGGCCAAGCACGGTGGACAGGACCGACGGTCCTGCAGCCATCGCAAAGAACGACGGGGTGTATTGCGACCCGCCGAAAATCGGATCAGTTGCTCCGTCAGGCAGCCGGTTCTCGCGACGCAGATCGCCGGCCACGTACAGCGCCAGCGCGGTGCCGTTGGTCCCGTCATGCGCCAGCGACTTCTTCGCCATCTGCATCGCCATGACTTCGGAGAAGATCTCGGTGGGAACTGGCGTGGGAGCGAGGCCGCCGAATGGCTCAAATGACCACACGTTGTTGACGGATTCGGTCGGGTAGCTGACAAGCGATTCGTCGCCTTCAAAGAAGCGGCGTGACAGCTCGGCAAACTGCGCCGTGACGCTCGTCGACGTCGCACCGATGCGCCGGTACGCACGCGCTGCGGCTTCCTTGACATCCGACGTCGCGTCGGGGTCCTGCGCGAGCTCGAGCAGGAACGGCGCCGCGGCGGGATATCCGATTTCGCCCAGGATGTCCGCGACTTTGCGCTGGTTGATCGGGTCGAGCTTGAAGAGCGCGGCGCTCAGTGGCAGCACCGCGTAACGGCGCATCGACTCGATGACCTGGATTGCGGCGACCTCAAGGGCCACATCGTTGCCGCTCGTGATTGTCTTGAGCAGCATCGGCATCGCGTACTCGCCGGCGGCAGCGAGCCGCTCCTTGGCGAACCCCTGCTGACGCAGCGTTCCCGTGAGCAGCGCGACCGACTCCTCGATGCGCTTCGGCTCACGAGCAAGCTCGAGCCGGCCGTCGCGAAGCATCTGTTCGAACCGCGACGCGAGTTCGTTCACCCCGGCCATGCCGCGGCCTCTGGTCATGACGGTGTCGAATCGGATGGCGAACTCCCGATCATCATCGACCACGGTCGCGAGCTGCGCCGGTGTGAGACCACCGTCGAGCATCGCCTGCCCCAGCTCAGCGGCCGCTTCCGGCTTCGCGATGTTGATGAGATGCAAAAACTGCTTCAGCTGCCGAAGCGCGCCGTCAAGCTGTGACGCCTCGCCCGGCGCGGTCGCTGGAGCACCGAGCGCAGCGGCGTCGTCCGTCCCTGATTGCATGAGCATCCCCGCCGCCACACCGTTTACCGCGCCCGTCGCAGTCGTCGCAAGCAATGTCGCTGCGGTGAAGACTGCACGGACTCTCAGAGTGGGTCGCATCGGGGGTATAGCTCCGCAAGTAAAAGCTGACAGAAAGGCAACGAGGCATTGCGCTGTCGTCGTCGCGACGTTGATGGTGTCCGGCCTGTGAACGTCATCGATTGACGCCGCAAAACCTACGAAGACACCGTTGAGGGGCCAACGCGCGGAAGTCCGGAATGTACGTGAGGCCGTAGGAGGGTGTCAACGGAAGAGTTGCGCCAACGGAAGACTGGCGCCGAGGAACGTGACAGGGACGGCGCGTGCCGCGCGAAGGATCGCTCCTCGTATACTCTGCACCTCAGCCAAGGCGCTCGGTGACCGGATGTCACTGATGCCGCGACACTCATCGCGGTAACGAAGGGAAGGCGGTGCAAGACCGCCGCGGACGCGCCGCCGTAACGGGTGCGCATTGCTCGGTACCGACCAGTACAGCAATGCGCGCGTCGTGCCACAGAGGCCACTGAATATCGCGCTCCGCGAGTTCGGGAAGGCTGGCTCGACGGACCCCCGAAGCCGGAAGACCTGCCTTGGCACTGTTTCGCGGCCAGCGCGCCCTTTTGTACAAGAGGACGCACTGAACGCTCGTCTTCCGTCGGCGCGACTCCGACGAAAAGGAAGGTGCTCCCGTGCAACTCACGGCGACCCGTTTTCTGGCGCTTTCGCTCGGTTCCACCCTGGTGTGCTGCGCGGCTCGCGCGGACCAATCCCCTTTCGCAACATCGGTCGTCAGCTACGTTCCCGGCCTGGGGGCCGCGACCGGCTACACCAATCCAGCGGTCGCGCTCGGCATGCCCGAACGGTTCACCGGAGAGGGGCTGATGCCCCAGACCGTCACGCCGTTTCAGCCTGCGTTTCTGAACAGCGAGATCGTCTCGATCGGCTTCGGCGGCGCGCTGGTTCTGGCGTTTGATCACGACGTCCTCGACGATCCGGCGAACCCGTTCGGCATCGACCTCCTCGTCTACTCGAACGCATTCTTCTCTGACGCATTCGCGGGCAGCGGCACCGTCGGCGGAATCATCGGCGAAGGCGGCGCGATCGCGGTGAGCCGGGACGGCGTGCGCTGGAGCACCGTGCCGAATGTCGTCGCCGACGGACTCTTCCCGACGCTCGGCTATCTCGACGTCGGTCCGTACGCGACGCTTCCGGGCATGGTGCCCAGCGACTTTACGAAACCCGTCGACCCCGCCCATCGCGGACTCAGCATGATCGGCATGGGCTGGACCGACGTGCTCGACGCATACGACGGCGCCGGTGGCGGCGCCGGGATCGATCTCGCACTCGTCGGTCTCGCGAGCATCCGCTTCGTGCGCATCAGCGGTCCGGCAACGTTCGGCATCTCGCCCGAAGTCGACGCGGTGGTCGATGTCGCGCCGGCTGCCCCGTCGTCCCATCCCGCCGATCTCAACGGCGACGGCGCTGTGGACGCCGCGGATCTCGCGATCCTGCTCGGCGCATGGGGCACGGACGGCGCGGCGGATCTCGACGCGAGCGGCACGGTCGACGCGAGCGATCTCGCAATTCTCCTCGGCGCCTGGGGGCAGCTCCCATGACCAGTCGACGAGATCAGAACGCCGCGCGCGGGCTCACGCTCATCGAAGTCATCGTGACGATCAGCGTGACATCGCTCCTCATGGCGATCGCGCTGCCAGGGTTCCGCTCGGTGCAGGAGTCGAGCCGCGCCACGCAGTGCAGCTCGAATCTGCGGCAGCTCGGTGTTGCCGCATTGACCTACGCAAGTCATAACGGCGAGCACATGCCTGCAGCGATCCTGTTCAAGATGTCCACGGGCGGACTGCGCACCATCACGTGGGACACGGAGCAGCGCGCGGACGGAAGCGTTGTCCCGGGTCCGATCGGCCTGTACGTCGACTCGGTCGGCGCGCTGATGCAGTGCCCGTCGTTCCAGGGGGCGAGCGCATTCGGGAACGACGTCTTCGCGGGCTACAACTACAACACGACGTACATCGGCGCCGAGGGGCGCTTCCCCGAACTCGGTCCGGACGGCCAATGGATCGACGGATGGAGCGTCGCGCGGCGCGGGCTGCCGCCCTCGGCGCATCAACGCCCGGACCGGACAGCGCTCTTCGCTGACGCTGCGTGGAAGGGCGGCGCGAACAAGTTCATGCGGGCGCCGTCGGCGCTGGTGGAAGGCGACCTGGCAACGGTGTATGCGGGCGGGCAGGCGTTTCGTCATCGCGGCTGCGCCCATGTCGTCTTTCTCGACGGTCACACGGGCGCGACCGCGCGATGCTGCGAAGGCGATCATGCCACGCCGCAACTGCTCGATGACGTCATGGGTTTTCCGGACAACGGATTCCTGTCCGAGGATGACCGCTGGTACGACCCGCGCTGACTCCTCCATGATCACGATCGACCGCTGCGTCTGTGCGAATCGTCGCTTCGTCGAGCTTCAGCAGCTCGCGCGTGACGAGTCACTGGATCTGGCAGCGCTGGCCGAGAAGACGCAGTGCTGCAAGGGCTGCGGGCTCTGCCGGCCGTATGTCGAGGCCATGCTGAAGACAGGACAGACGGTGTTTCATGAGATCATTCCGCCAGCGCGGCAATAGTGCCGACGCCGCGGCTATCCGCGCCCGAACTGCCGCTCCAGGTCGCGAATGGAAATCCGCAGACTTGTCGGACGGCCGTGCGGACAATTGCTGGAGCGATCGACGCGCTCGCGCCACGCCAGCAGATCGCGCAGTTCTTCAAGGGACAGCCGGTCCCCCGCCTTGATTGCCGCTTTGCACGCCATCATGTCGAGCGTCTCGGCGAGCGCCGCTTCGGTGTCGTCGCGCGTGCCGTCATCAACGGCTTTCGCCAGCAGCTCGCGCACAAACGGCCCCGGTTCGACACCGCGCTCAAAGAGAAAACTCGGGAACGCCTGGATCGCGAGCGCGCGCGGACCGGCGGGAACGAGTTCCAGACCGATCCGCTCGCACAGCGGCGCGATCTCGGCGACAGCTTCGAGTTCGGGCCCGCCGACCGCGAGGATCACGGGAAGCAGCAGCTGCTGCCGCTCGAGCGGTCCCTGGCTCACGCGTTCAAGCAGCTTCTCGAACATCACGCGTTCGTGCAGAGCGTGCTGATCGACGATGAGAAGCCCCTGCTCGTCCTGGGTCACGACGAACGACGCATGAACCTGCAGGATCTCGACGGCGCGGACCATCGTCGGAACGAGCGCCGGCGCCGGTTCGGACGGGGTTTCGACGGGGGGCTTCGGCCCGAGGCGCGCGACGATCTCGCTGTAGACCATCGGCGCCGGCGCAACGGCCTGCCCGGTCATCGACGCGCCGTACGACTGGGCGCCGAGTCCTGTCCCGCGCGGCGCGGCGAACGGCGCCGCCTGCGTCGAGCCCGTCGAGACGTGGAACTCCGGCACAAGATCAGCGTCTTTCAACGCACGCCGCACGCCGCGCAGCACCGCCTGACGCACGAGCGCCGGCTGCCGGAAGCGCACTTCCGTCTTCGCGGGATGCACGTTCACGTCCACCTCGCGCGGATCCATCTCGAGGAAAAGGACGGCCATCGGTGAACGTGCCGGCTCGATAAGTCCACGATACGCCTCGCGCATCGCATGCAGAATCGCGCGGTCCACCACCGGCCGTCCGTTCAGGTGAATGCGGATGTGGCGAGCCGAAGGCTTGGCGAGTTCGGGCAGGCCGATCAGCCCCCAGACGGTGATGCCGCCGTCGCTTCCGTCGGCGATCAGGAACTTCGATTCCAGCTCGCGCCCGAGCACTTCGAGCGCCCGCCGCTTCGGATCGTCGGTCGCCGGCAGATCGAGAATGAGCCGCTGCTCCGAGCGGAGCGAAAAGCTCACCTGCGGATGGGCGAGCGCGAGACTTTCGATCACGTCGCCGATCTTGCCCGCCTCGGTCGCCTCGCTCTTTAAGAATTTGCGGCGCGCCGGCGTATTAAAGAAAAGCGTCCGCACGCAGACCGTCGTGCCGGGCGGCCCCGAAGCGGGGCGCGGGCCGGTGACCGTCTCGCCCTCGGCCAGGAGCTCCGCCGCCGCCTGAGCGTTTCGCTGGCGCGACAGGATACTCACACGCGCGACGCTGGCGATGGACGCGAGCGCCTCGCCGCGAAAACCCATCGTGCGGATGGCGACCAGATCCTCGGGTGTGCTGATCTTGCTCGTCGCATGCGCGGCGATCGCCAGCAGCAGCTCGTCCTCCGGAATTCCCCCACCGTCGTCCGTCACGCGGATGAGGTCGCGGCCGCCCCCCTCCATCGTCACATCGATCCGTGTGGCCTTCGCATCGATCGCATTCTCGACCAGCTCCTTCACCACGCTCGCGGGGCGCTCGACGACTTCACCGGCGGCGATCTGATTGACGAGATGGGAAGGGAGCACGCGGATCGGCATCGGTGGCAGATTCTACGTTCCGCGCCGCGCGCCGCTCGTCTTCACGAAATCCTCGCACGCGCTCGCTACCATAGCCCGCTGCGTGGCCCCTTCAAATTCCCCCGTGAGCTCCCGATGAAGACACCCGCTGGCGTGACGACAGCAGTCATCGGCGATGTCCATGGATGCGGCGACGAGCTGCGGGAACTGCTCACTGACATCGATCGCTCCTGCGGCACAGTCGCGCTGGTGTTTGTCGGCGACCTGCTCACGAAAGGTCCCGCGCCGCACACCGTCGTCACCGAAATTCTGAAGCGGCGCCGCGCGGGACAGAAGATCACGCTGGTGTGCGGGAACCACGATCAGCGGATGCTGCTCGCGCTGGTGCGCATGGAAGCCGGTGTCCGCCCTGAAGCGCTGCCGCGCACGGAGCGGCAGTGCTGGCAGATCCTGCACAAGAAGCGGCTCGTACCGCAGGCGACCGAGCTGATGGTCGAGTGCAACGAAACGGTCGAGCTGCGGGGTGTGACAGCCGGAGATCCGCAGCGCGCGTGGACCGTTGTTCATGGCGGCATCGAGCCGAAGCTGGGTCTCGCACGCACGCCCGATCAGCTCAAGATTCACATCAAGGCCGAAGACGCCGAACCACACTGGTGGGAGCGGTATCGCGGCGATGACGGACTGATCATCGTCGGCCACAAGCCGCTGCTGTCCCCGATGATCCTGCGCAAGCGGGACGGGACCCCCTGCGTCGTGAACATCGATACCGGCTGCGCGTACGGCAATGCGCTGACGGCGTATCTGCCCGATGAAGATCGACTGATCCAAGTGCCATCGATGCAGTACCGCGGCGATCAGTATCGGTCGCTGCGGAGCGCGGACGAGTCAGGCTCGACGCGGGCTATCGCGGCGCGATTGGCGTCGGCGTTCCGGATTCGCAAGCCGGTGGGGTGAACGTGCGCCCCCAGCTTTTGTGACGACGGAGGTGTGTTGAATTCTTTCCATCAGTCAGTGCGGCTCAGCTTTTGCCGCTTCAGCGCCGACGGTGGTGGTTGATCGCGCCGCTGATTCACGTTCCGATGCGTCAGGGACGAAATTGACCTGACCGGTCTCGAGGTCGTAGACGCCTCCGAGCACCTGCACGCCGTGCGCGGCGACGAGTCGTGCAACGGTCGGATCTGACGTCCGCAGCGCGGCGACGGTCCGCTGCACGTTGCGGATCAGAGCGTTCTTGTACGCATCACCGGCCTGGTCGGTGGTCTCGCGCACGGAGACGAGGATGGGTTCAATCACCGCAGCAAGGTTCTCTGACAGTGCAGGAGCCGACGCTCCCGCGTGCGCCGTGTCGACAGCCGCTTTGACTGCGCCGCACTTCGTATGGCCCATGACCAAAATGAGCTTGGTGCCGAGATGCTCAACCGCATATTCGATGGACCCGAATGCGACGTCGTCCGTGGAGTTGCCTGCAATTCGGACGACGAAGAGATCACCGAGGTCAGTGTCGAACACGAGTTCCGGCGGAACGCGTGAATCCGAACAGCAGAGGACGATCGCGAACGGATTCTGTCCCTTTGCAAGCGCGGCGCGGCGTTGGGGATCACGGTGCGTGCCGTCGTCGAGGTCATGCACGAATCGCGCGTTCCCTTCGACGAGACGACGTAGGGCGGCATCAGCGGAAAGCGCGGCGGGAGTGGCGTGCGCCGTTGCGTCGACGGGATGCGGGCTTGCAGCGGGCGCCGGCGCGGCCGTCGGGTGAGCGATCTCAGGCGCGGAGGGTGCCGGTACGGAAGGCGATTCCGCGGCGGTCTTTCCGTCCGTCTCACCTGCTGCTTTGGCCGGTGCTTTGCCTGAAGACTTGAGCGCCGACGGCTGTCCTGACTTTGAGGCCGGCTTCTGCGGTGCCTTCGGTTCTGGCTTCGCAGCGGGCGGCGCAGCCGGATGGGGCGCGTGCGCATCGCCGGTGGTCGCGGCGACAGATACCGCGACGATGCATCCCAATGCGAGCATCGAGCCGGCGAACAGACCGCTTCCGCTCCGCGCACGAATGAACAGAGGCGCGGCGACGGTTGGAACGTGGGGGTTGTGAGCGATCGGGGTCATGTCGGTTGCATCGGCGAGGTTGATAGTCGCCATCAGCGCGGTGTCAGGATGTCCGACGATTCCCAAACACAGGAGCGCAGGGATTGCGTGAAGGCGGCGCGCCGCACTCCGGGCAGGCGTGGAAAGTCCGCGACGGATAGCCGCACGCGACGCACGGGCCCTTCCGGGCGCGGCGCCGTCGGCGGAGTCGTCGAACAGCGCCGGTTGCCGCCCATCCGATTGCTGTAAAGACGAGCGAGTTGAAGATCAGCCCTGACCAGATCGGCCGGAGCGGAATTGCCCGGAGTGGCCGGCCGCCGACGGGATGCAGGAACTCCGGAATCTGCACCGCGTACGACCAGGTTTCGTTCCAACGACACCAGAAATACTCGCACTGCAGTGCGCGCCACGGCCACGCAAACTGCTGCACGTACTGCTGACCTACCGCCCCGCGACAATCGCCACCGTTGGGTCGGGGACTTTCGTGCCGGATGAGATCCGTGACGCCGAGCGACTTCCAGCGTTTTGCAGAGGGATCTGAGGCCTTCCAGCAAGGCGGGTCAAGTGCCGACCAATGCGGATCGAGCTCCACGCGTTGGCCCATACGAACGACTGGCCAATCGCATTGCGACGTGTGACGATGACGGTGCGTGCTCGCGAGGAACCTGTTGCTTCGAACGAGCGCACGCGCATTGAGGGTGCACACGAATGCCGTTCGGAGAATCGACATCGTGAGTTTTCCATATTCACTCCCGATCTCTGGCGACTGAATGACGACGCAGAGGCGCTCTATGCGATGCATCTCAACACGCTGCGCACGGCCGACCGCGGC
>JAWXBD010000224.1:0-15038 GCA_034439815.1 Phycisphaerae bacterium | reverse complement strand
CGCCCCAGTTCCGCGCCGCGGCGTTTGCCGAAGCTCTCGACTGGTCCCGATCGACTGGTCCCGATCGACTGGTCCCGGTCGATTGGGGCGGCTCGGCTGGACCGGTCGGTCGGGCATCGTTGCCACGCTTGCTTCGAGGCTCCCTCTTGGGATCACCGGATCTGTTGCTGGAATTGCGCTGAGATCGCTGCTGCAATCGCTGCTGCAATCGCTGGTCGAGTCAGGGCGGCGATCATCAGAAGGGCGAACGGACTCGGCGGGCACATCGCGCTTGGATGCTCGGCACGCTGGGGCGTAGGTGGGGCCGGACTTCTGATCAGGAACCACCAAAGATGGCCCCCGGACAAGAAGCCCGCTTCCGGTAGAATGGAGAGTCCTCGCTGTCGGAGCGCTCGGTCTGCGCCGCCCCCTTTAGGCTGTAAGCCCCGTTTCCAAGCCGTCTGCCAGCCCGGTCGGTGATCCCCGCCAGCAAGCCCCGTCAGCAAGCCCCGTCAGGAATCCTTGTCGCACGCCGCCTATGGGTCTCGAAGCTACCTGCATTGCCGCCATTGACGGGACCGAACGCTCCGGCAAGGCGCAGCTCGAGTTGACCGAGCTTGTGATCTCCGGGCGCCCGCGCATCCGCATCCCGCTCGATACTGTGGCCCACGCCACGGTCCGGGGGTCGCGTCTGCGGGTCCGCACGCATGACGGCAAAGAACTCGTCCTTGCCTTTGACGACGAAGAAATCGCGAAGCGTTGGCACGAGAGGCTCTTGGCGCCGCCGAAGTCGCGCCTGGACATCCTTGGCATCGAAAAGGACACGAACGTGCTCCTGCTCGGCGACTTCAGCGCCTTAGTGCGAGACGAGCTGACACTCGCGCTCGCCACGCCGCCGGCGACGCGGCCAATCGGGGCGCGCCGATATGACATCGTGATCGTTCTCCTCAGGGAACCCCGCGAGATTGCGCGACTCCGCTCCGCTGGCGAACGGACGGCAGAAAGGGGCGCGCTGTGGGCAGTCTGGCCCAAGGGTCGCCCAGATCTCAAGCTCGAAGACGTCGTCGCGGCCGCGCACGAGCTTGGTCTCGTCGAAACCAAGTCGATGGCTTTCGACGCAACGCTGACCGCGCTGCGCCTGGTCCGCGCCGCGAAGAAGTGACGCCGGTCATGTTTTCGCGACGCGTGTCTTCTCGGCGATGGGGGGCTGCTGTGCGCAATCCATCTGAAAGTCGGCGGAATCTGCGGATGACTCGTCCGGCAGACTGTCGCTGCGGCCCGCTACACCAGCCTGATCTCCAGCTCGAGGTCATCCCGGATCGGAATGCTGTGATGACCGATCTCAGGCATCGTCGGGATCTGACTCCGGGCGTTTTCAAGCGAACCGGGATACAGCCGGCAGAGACGAAATCCGCGCCGCTGATAGAAGCGCAGCGCGTCCGTGTTGTCATTGCTGGTGGTTAGAAAAAGCCGCTCGCACCCACGTTCCGACGCCCGTTCCCGCACGTGATCGATGAGCATTGAACCGACGCCGCGCCCCTCATCAATCGCGACGAGCACCACGAGTTCGCACTCGAACCTTTCAAAGCGATAGATCGCGAGGCCCAGCCGCTCGTCCTCAACCGATGCAATGAGCGTCGGAAGGGTCAGCACATCGAAGATCACACCACGCGATGAAATACGCGTCGCGCCGAATTCCCGAATCACTACCTCGGTGACGAACGGGCGGTCTTCAACGCGGGCGACCTGAACTTTCATCGGGGCCAGCTTTCATCGAGCGTCCATCGCATGGCATCGTCGCTGCAATCGATGTGCACCATGAAGAATCCACCACGGTGCTTGCAGATGTTCGGCCACATTACATCGCGATCCGTCTGCGGAATGGGCAGCTTCATGACGAGATCGACCGCGTGCCACTCGAGCTTGCCTTCCTCGAATTCACGCCGTGGAATCTCGTGCGCACGGATCGGACGTGTGACCTCATACAGAAAGATCATCCAGTGATGACGTCCCTCATACGCCTTCTCGCTGACCACGCCGCACAGGCGGATCTCGTCAGCGGCGAGTTCCAGTTCCGCCTCTTCAGCGATCTCGCGCAGCGCACATGCATGCGGACTCTCCCCGAGCTGCGCTTCCAGTTTGCCGCCGATCGGCGAATACATATGCGTGTTCGGCTCCTTCTTCCGATGCAGCAGAAGCAGTTCGCCACGCTCGTTGTAGAGATAGCACAGCACCGCAATGCGATAAGGCAGGTGGATCACATCGTGCGGATCAGAAACGGGGAGTGAAGTGCTCACGCAGTGGTCGCTGCTTCCAGCCGCATGAGTCCGAATTCAGCCAGCAGCGCGCTGATCTTCGCCGTCACTTCCTTTGAAGGAGCGGTCATGGGCAGCCGCAGCGATCCGGTGTCTCGACCAAGGATCCGCATGGCGGTCTTGAGCGGAACGGGATTCGTGTCGAGCGTCAGCAGACCGCGGCACAACCGGAACAGTTCCGCATGCAGGCGCTTCGCTTCGACAAACCGGTCCGTCATGAACGCTTCGCAGAGATGCTGGACGGTGGACGGCACGATATTGCTGACGACGCTCACAACGCCTCGGCTGCCGCACGCCGCAAACGGAAGCGTCAACGAGTCATCGCCCGACAAGAGGATGATGTCACAGCGTTGCGCAATCTCGCTCGCCGAATCCATCGAGCCGGTCGCTTCCTTGATCGCCTGAATGTTCGGATGACGTGCGAGACGCTCCACCGTCTCCGGGAGAATCGCGACACCGCAGCGGCCCGGAATGTTGTACAGCATGATCGGCAGATCACACGAGTCGGCCACGCTCATGAAGTGCCGATACAGCCCTTCCTGCGACGGCTTGTTGTAATAGGGGCTGACCTGCAGCGACGCATCGACGCCAATGCTGTGCGCGAAGAGGTGCATCTCGATCGCATGCGCAGTGCAGTTGGAACCGGTGCCCGCGATGATCTGCAGACCATGCGGACGCCCCACCTCGAGCGTCTTCGTGATGACCGCCTGCTGTTCCTCCTCGCTCAGCGTCGGACTCTCGCCTGTGGTACCGCACGCGACGACGCCCGTCACTTTGCCGAGCGCCTGAAAGCGGACGTGCTCGGCCAGCCGCGACAGATCCACGGTTGATGCGTCGGGCGAGAACGGAGTGACGATGGCGGTGTATGCACCGCGAAACGCAAGCTGCTTGGACATGCAAACCTCGATCGGAAGCCAGCGCGCGGACGACACGCGACTCTCCAAAGTGTAATGGCTAGTCAGGGGTTCGTTGAAGAGCAAAGCCCCTATCAGTCCGTGACGAAAGTCATTTGGGCAGCGGACGATTCACTCGGCCGCCCCCGCGGAAAAGGAGCGAGTCTGCACCAGGACGCCGCTACGGAGCGCTGTAACCAGCTCGCGCCGCCTCCCGCATCAGCTGCTTCATTTCGCGCACCGCGCTCCGCATCCCGACGAAGATCGCCCGCGAGACGATTGCATGGCCGATATGCAGCTCGCGCACGCCCGGAAGCGCGGCGATCGGCCCGACGTTGACATAGTTCAGCGCATGGCCGGCGTTGAAGCGCATCCCGCGCTCACGAACGAGCCGGCCAGCCGCAGCAATCTTCGCCAGCTCGGCTTGGGCATGGTCGGCGTCGCGGCGTGCATACATTGCGTGCGCGTACGGCCCGGTGTGAATCTCGCACACTGCGGCCCCGATCGACTTCGCCGCCTCGATCTGCCGCTCTTCAGCATCAATGAAGACGCTGACGATGATGCCGCCGTCGTTGAGCCGCTGCACGAAGTCCCGCAGCTGTGCTCCGCCGCCGACAACATCGAGACCGCCTTCCGTCGTCACCTCGCGCCGCCCCTCGGGAACGAGCATGGCGAGTTCCGGACGCACGCGCCGCGCGAACTCCACCATCTCAGTTGTTGCCGCCATCTCAAGATTGAGTTTGATCTGTACCGAGTCGCGCAGCCGCCTGACATCCTCGTCCTGGATGTGCCGGCGATCCTCGCGCAGATGCACGGTGATGCCATCGGCACCGCCGAAGTGCGCCTCGACGGCGGCCCACACGGGATCGGGCTCATAGGTCCGTCGCGCCTGCCGAACGGTGGCGACATGGTCAATGTTGACACCCAGCTCAATGGCCGGGCTTCGGACCGGCGCGACGTGATCGCTCGTGTTGGGGAGGGAGGGCATTGGGAGTGGGGAAAGTATGAAGTGTGAAGTATGAAGTATGAAGGAAGAAGGCAGAAAGCGGAGGCTGATCGGTCACCCTTCATCCTTCTGCCTTCATACTTCTGACTTTCCCTTGGCCCCTTCCCCCCTTCCGGTACACTCGGGAACCATTTTCGCGTCGATCTGCGGTACCGATTCCATTGAGCACTTTCCACGAGAAGCTAGCTGAGCTCCGCGCCTCCATCGTCTCCCAGGGCGATCGGGTCTATCAGCTCACGCTGGAATCCGTCGAGTGCTATTTCGATTTCGACGGCGACAAAGCGGCGACGATCGCCGCGCGCGACGACGAGATCGACCGCGTGGATGTCGAGATCGAACGCGCCTCGATCCCCCTGCTCGCGCTGGGGCCGAAGGATCCGTACGACATTCGTTCCGTTCTGACGATCGTGAAGGTGAACAACGAACTCGAGCGGATCGCCGACTGCGCCGTTGCCATCGCCGAGGTAGTCCTCCGCGAGGGGCGATCTACGGAAACAATTCCGAAGACGTTTCGCGTGATGGCGAACAGCGTGCTCGGCATGCTGCGTGATTCCGTGCGGGCGCTCGCGAAGAACAACGCGTCCACCGCGCAGCAGGTCCTGCTTTTCGACGACACCGTTGCCGACTTCAAAGAGAAGATCGTGCTAGACGCGCAAGCGAAGATCGCGAGCGGCGCATTCTCGTCAACGTTCGCGTTCCGACTGCTCGCCGTCACGAAGTCCCTCGAGCGCATTGCCGATCACTGCACGAACATGTGCGAGCAGGTGATCTACCTTGAAAGTGGCCGCATCGTCAGGCACCGGCCGGAGGGCTGGTCCGAGCCGATTTCCCCCGACGCGTAAACGGCATTCCGCGTCAGGGTCATCCGCGATGTCGATCACACGAACGTTCGGGTTTGCTTCCAGTCCTCTTTTGTTACGACCTCCGCCACGTGCTCCACTCCGCTGACTTCGCCAATCGTGCCGCTGAACTCCGCAGCCGTTTCGAGAGCGCTGGCCAAGGCCACGTGTTCCGCTTCTATGAAGAACTGCTTCCCGAGCAGCAAGCACGGTTTCTCGACCAGCTCGACGGCATCGAGCTGACCGAACTCGCGCGCATGCACGGCGAGCTGTCCGCGAAGGAGTCGCCGATCGACCTCGCTGCGATCGCGCCGGTGCCGTATGTGCCGCTCAATCGTGCCGACGGCGCCCGATATCGCGCGATCGGCGACGATCTCATCCGCGCGACCAAGGTCGCGGCGTTCGTTGTCGCGGGTGGCCAGGGGACGCGGCTTGGCTGGCGGGGTCCCAAGGGAACCTATCCGGCGACGGTCGTTACGGGGAAGCCGCTCTTCCGCGTGTTCGCCGAACAGATCCTCGCCGCGAGCCGCAAGTACGGCGTCACGATTCCGTGGTACGTGATGACGAGTCCGTTGAACGACGCGGACACTCGTGCGTTTTTTCGCGACAACAACTGGTTTGGACTTGAGGAGCGCGACGTCTTTCTCTTTCCACAGGGCACGCTTCCTTCCCTGACGAACGACGGGAAGCTCTTGCTCGAAGAGCGCGATCTCGTCGCGGTCAATCCCGATGGACACGGCGGGGCGCTGCGGGCGCTGAAGTCCAGCGGCGCGGTCGAAGACATGCTCGCGCGCGGTATCACACAGCTTTCGTACTTCCAGGTGGACAACCCGCTGGTGCAGGTGATCGATCCGTTGTTCCTCGGCCTGCACGCAGCCGATCCAGGCTCGTCGGGCGAAATGTCGAGCAAGATGGTTCCGAAGCGCAGCCCCGACGAGAAGGTCGGCGTCTTCTGCCGCGAGCGTCGTCCCTCCGGTGCGCGCACGCGCGTGCTCGAGTACTCCGATCTGCCGGCTGAAATCGCCCAGGCGAAGGACGCCAACGGCCAGCTCCGTTACATCGCCGGTTCGATCGCGATTCACATTCTTTCGGTTGCGTTCATCGATCGCCTGACGGCCGACACGCATCGATTCGGCCTGCCGTTCCATCGCGCTTTCAAGAAGGTGCCGTGCATCGATCCCGACAGCGGTGCCAAGACCGATCCGCAGCAGCCGAACGCGGTGAAGTTCGAAGCTTTCATCTTTGATGCTCTCGCCGAGTGCCGCAGTTCGCTCGTCGTCGAAACGAGCCGCGTCGAGGAATTCGCGCCGATCAAGAACGCCACCGGTGACGACTCGCCGGCATCGAGTCACCAACTGCAAAGCGAGCGCGCCGCGCAGTGGCTCGCGTCGATCGGTGTCAGCGTTCCGCGCACAAACGGCGGCGCATGCAATGCCCGCATCGAAATCTCCCCGCTCACCGCGCTCGATGTGATCGATCTCAAGAAGGCGCACGCCGCCGGTCAGGTTCCGACCGAGATCGCCCCAGGGGCCGAAATCGTGGTCTGAAGCACGTCGGGCTCAGTGCAGCCGCGCGTCCCGTATCTCGACTTCCACCGACTCGTTGCCGAGATATCGATCGATCTTCGGTTCGACGACGACATCCAGCGGAACCCCCGGCGTCAGGCGGGGCAGGTAATCGCGACCGCTCCACCACTTGGCCTTGATGAATGTCTGCGCTCCCGCGCCGGCCGGCGGCGAGTGATCCGCGTGCCGGAGGTGCATCATGAGATGCCGGCCGTCCTTGCCCATCAGGCGCGGCGGTGCCGTGATCACGACATCATCGAGCCGCACGGTGGGACGTGGATTGCCGCGACCGAACGGAGCGAGGCTTTCACACGCCATGACGCTCTTCAGGTCGAGCTCGCCGATCTCGGCGGTGGCGTCGACCGTGATAGCGGCAACGAGATCTTCGACAGCAAGCTTCGATGTCGCGTAGTCGATGAACGCGCGCGTGAACGCTTCGCAGCGATCGCTCGCGATCGTCAGACCGGCAGCGTGCGCGTGCCCGCCCGATTTCAGCGGCCGTTCGCCGCATGCCTGGATCGCGTCCATCAGCGAGAATCCATGGATCGAGCGCCCTGATCCCTTGCAGATGCCATCCATCTGCTGCATCAGAATCGTCGGCCGCGCGAAGACATCGACGAGTCGGGAACACACGATGCCGACGACACCGGCGTGCCAGTTCGGACTTGCAAGCACGATTGCGCGATGATCATCGCCATCGAAGCCGCGCTCTTTCACCATCGCCATCGCTTCAGTAAAAATTGCGCGCTCCGTCCGCCGTCGCTCCTCGTTGAGCAGATCCAGTTCGCGCACGATCTCGTGGCACTCGCGACCCGTCGCGGTCGTGAGGAGGCGCACAGCCGCTTCCGCACTGCCGAGGCGTCCGACTGCGTTGAGGCGCGGTGCGAGCCGAAAGCCGATCGTCTCGCTGTCGATGTGCTTGCCGACATCAACCAGTGTCAGCAGCGCATTCAGTCCTTCGTTGCCCGTGTTCGAGATGCCGCGCAGCCCGCGGCTCACAATCGCCCGGTTCTCTCCCATGAGCGGCATCACGTCAGCGACGGTGCCGATCGCCGCGAGCGGCAGAAGTGAACTCAAGAGGTCCCGCAGCACCGCGGGAAGCCGATGATTCTCGGGACTGCCCGCGTGCCGGTCGAGGATCGCCCATGCGAGCTTCCACGCCACCACCGCACCGCACACCTCCGGAAAGCGATGCTCCCGTCCGGGAAGCGAGGGATGCACGATGTTCGGCACGTCCGGCAGGCGGCCGTCCTCGCGCGGGCGATGGTGATCCGTGATGATGAGTTCGACGCCGAGTTCCCGCGCCCGTTCCGCCTCGGCCACCGCGGTCACGCCGCAATCCACGGTGATAACCAGCGTGACGCCCTCGCGCGCGAAGAGCTCGATCGCCTCGCCATTGAGCCCGTATCCCTCAGCCATGCGGTGCGGGACGTACGTGCGGAGCGGCGCCTCAGGCGCAATCACGCGTAGCACATGCCAGAGAATCGCCATCGACGTGATGCCGTCGACGTCGTAGTCGCCGTAGATCACGATGGAGCGGCGCACGGCTGCAGCGGCAAGAATCGCATCGGCTGCGGCGACATACTCGATCCGTTCCCATGGCCGCTCCAGATCCGTCAGGCTCGGATTGAGGAACTGGTCGCGGCCGTCCGCGGCGATCCCCCGGGCAGCGACCAATCGATCGACCAATCGAGTGGCCCCTCGATGGACAAGCAAGCCGGCCCCGACGGCGTCCGGACCGATCCATCGCTTTGCAAATCCGCGTGCAGTCGGGGCCAGGATCATCGTTCAGGGACCATGGTACTGCCTCCGGCGCGCCCCCCCCTGCCGTCGTCTATCCTGTGCCCCGACGATCTGCCCGTATTCTGTGCAGCGTCACCAATTCCCCAACCCGTATCGCCAAGGGTCCGAGCATGAGCGCGTTTCGGTACAAAACGATTCTTCTCTTCGGAGCGCCCGGCGCCGGCAAAGGCACACAGGGCAAGATCCTCGGCAAAGTGCCGGGGTTCTTTCATCTCGCGTGCGGGGACGTGTTCCGCTCTCTCGACATGTCGAGTGATCTCGGCAAGAGTTTTCTCGAGTACTCGTCGCGCGGTGAACTGGTCCCTGACGAACTGACGATCGAGATGTGGCGGCAGAACATGCACGCCCAGACGATCTTGAGCCTCTACAAGCCGGCCGCCGACCTGCTGATTCTCGACGGGATCCCGCGCAGCGTGAAACAGGCGGCGGAACTCGAGCGGTACATCGAAGTGCTGCGCGTGATTCACCTCGTGTGTCCAGATCGTGACGAAATGGTCCGCCGCATGCGCAAGCGGGCGCTCAAGGAGAATCGCCTTGACGATGCCGACGAGCGGGTCATCCGCAAGCGATTCGACGTCTACGACAACGAGACGGCACCAGTCCTCGCGAGCTACGCGAAAGGCATCGTCTTCGACGTCAATGCGATGGGCTCGCCTGCTGAAGTTCTTGAGCACGTGCTTGACGTCGTCGTCCCGGTCCAGAACGCGCACTTTCGCAATCCGCTCGCCTGAGACTCGACTGTTGAGTCAGGGCATCCGGTTGAGTCAGTTGAGACCGGGCAGCAGTTCTTCCAGGCGTTTCGCGACGCGGTCAAACCACTCCCGTTCTGCGGCGGAGTACGACCCGTCTTGAGCCATGGCGCGCAGCTCGCGAAGCTTCCCGCGATAGTGCCCAAGCGCCTGCGGTGCAATCGGTCGTTGCTGCACGAGGGATTCGGCCATCTCGCGTTTGAAGTCCACGATCAAGTCGTAGGACTCCGCATCCAGCGCCGCGTAGGTCGCCGCGCGCTTCGCATCGTCAGGCAGCGTGGCATTGAGCATTGGCGGCGCGAAGCGCAGCAACACCTCGCGTCCGAACTTCTGACGTCCCACATCGAGCGGATCAGGAGGAAACGCCATCGGCAGCGGCTCCGCTGCATCGAGCTCCCGCTTTGAACCGAGCGGGATCAGGACCTGGATACGGCGTGTGAGCGGATTGTCGCGGTCGTCCACCTTTTGCTTGCCGCGGGCATCGCGCTCGGCGCGCACCAGCTCAACGCGCACAATCGTTCCCGGTGCCAGACCCTGAACCAGCATGCGCACATCATCCACAGAACCAACTGCCTGGCCATCGATCGCCACGATCAGATCGTCCACCATGATCCGCTTCTCGGCCGGAAAGCCCGCGATCACGCGCGTGATGCGCACTCCCGCCGCTTGGTGCGCGTTCGACATCTGAATACCGAGCGCACCACGCGGCGCGTTGACGATGCGGTGATATGTGACACCGAGCAGTCGATTCGCCTGCTCCGTGGACAGGCCGCCCCGCGCGAGAGCCGACAGGAGCTCCTCGACACGCGTGTCGATGTTCAGAAGCTGTTCAGATGCAGCCCGCCGCGCGTGATAATCAGACGCATCGAGCTGTCTGATCAACGCCGCCGTCTCTTCCGAGACCACCGTCTTCTGAAGTTCCTCGTTCGACGGCAGCGCCTGGGCATCGCGCGCTGCGTCAGTGATGTTCAGTTCCTCGGCCGGGCGGCGATTCAACTGCCGAAGAATCTCCGCCGGAACCGGCATGGCCCGCTCGTCGCGTGCCGGCCGCCGCGGGCCGATCTCCTGCGGCGCAGCGGGCGTGACCGTGAGCAAGACGAGGAAAACGTGTGCGGCGAAGAGCATGACGGTTGTCTGCGCCAGCGTACGCTCGATGTCGCGCCGACACGAGGGGTTCACGCGGTTCCTGCACAATCCCGTATTGTGTGAACGAAGCCCGAACCATGACGTCTTCGCTGTTGCCATCCGCCCCGCAGTCACCGCCGCCACTGCCGCCGTCCCTGCGCCTCCAGCCTCTGAGCGGACCGCCGCTGCTGCCACTGCACGTCGGTCCGGCCACGGCGGGCGGGTCCACCAGTATTGCGATCCTTGGCCGCGCTGCCGATGCCGGCCTCGTTCTTCCGCATGATGCCGTTTCGAAGCGCCATGCCCAGCTCGATTTTGATGTTGGGGGCTGGCGCATCACGGATCTCGGGAGCCGGCATGGGACGTTTCTGAATGAAGTTCGGCTCCGTCCGAATCAGGCGGTCCCGGTTCGCATCGGTGATGTCATCCGCATCCGCCCGTGGGCGCTGCTCGTCACGGCCGCGGACGCCGGCGGGACCACAGCGGCAGTCGGATCGGCGGAGGATCCGCCCGACGCGACATTGCGTGAACTCGCGACCGGCTCTCTGGGTTCAGGCGACCGTGTGATGCGCGGACTGGTGCAGGCAGCCTCGACGCTCGGTGCCGCAGACTCCGAGGCCGACCTCGCGCTGGCGCTCGTCCGCGACGCGGTCCGTCTGACAGGCTTCGCGCGTGCTGCGCTTGTGCGCCCCCTCGCCGGCGAGACGCTCGAAGTGCTCGCCGCCCATGACTCCACGAACGAGACCTCGCCGTCCTTTCGTTTCAGCCGTTCACTCGTGCGCCTCGCAATGCAGGGGCGCGCCTGCGCGCTCACGCAGATGCCGCGCTTCACAGAGGACAGTGTTTCCGAACTCGGCATCCTGGGCGCGGTGTGCGCGCCGATCCTCATCGGCGGTGTCGCTGCGTGTGCGCTGTATCTCGACTCGCGCTCCGGAGAACCGCGCCCAACCGGTTCGTCGGAGCTGCTCACTGTGGCGCTCGCTGAGATCGCGGCGCCATCGTTCGCGCGTGTGCGCGCCCGAAGCGTGACCGAGCGGCTGCACGGACTCGAGCTCGATCTCCAAGCGGCCGCTGTCGTGCAACGCGCGATGCTTCCGAGCGCGAGCGGATGTGTCGGAAGCTCGCGGTTCGCCATGCGCACACTGCCCGGCCGCATTATGTCCGGGGACATGTTCGACATCGTTTCGACGACTGACGGACGTACGCTCGTGTGGCTCGGCGATGTGTCAGGCAAAGGTCCGCCCGCAGCCATGGTCATGGCTGCAGTCCAGGGCGGGCTTCGCACCGCGATCGGATGCGGCGTCGATCCATTTGTGGCGTTGCGCGAACTCAGTCGCGAGGTGCATCGGATCACCGACGGATCACGATTCGTCACACTGATGCTGCTGGAGTTCAGCCCCGATGGCGCCGCCGTGCGAGTCGCGGATCTGGGCCACGGACTCGGCGCGGTCCTCTCGCCGCACCGGCCTCCGCAGATCATTGACGCGGACGGCACGCCGCCGCTTGGAGTCGCGCCTGAGATCCCGATCAACGTCTCGCAACACGTCTTGGCACCGGAAGATCGGATTCTGCTGGTCAGCGACGGTGTGACCGATCAGCTCGGCCTTGATGACAAGCGCTTCGGTTTCACCCGCGCACTGGCATGCGCCAACGGCGACACACCGGAGAGCGTAGTGGACTCGCTGCTGTGGTCACTGTCGGCGCACATGAAGCTGCTCGATCAATCGGACGACGTCACTGTTGCCGTGGTCGGTCGAAGCTAGGACGCAGCTAGGAAGTAAGAAGGCAGAAGGCAGAAGGCAGAAGGTCGGAGTTACTGATCGTTCCTTCTTCCGTCATACGTTCCTGCACAGTGTCCACAGTGCGCCGCGTCGACGGCGCGGACCTCGCGATCCTGCTCGGTGCGTGGGGACCGATTCGCGCCGACGCGGCACCAAGCGCCGACCTCGACGGCGATGGCGATGTAGGCGCCGCCGATCTCGCGCTGCTCCTCGGCGCATGGACCGGATCGTGAGCGTCATTCCTTCTTCCTTCTTCCTTCTTACTTTCCTCACAGCGCCGAAATGCTCTTGCGATGCTGCCGCACCCATTCACACTTGCGGCTGACGAGGTCCATGAATGAGCTGCCCTGTAGATCGGCGAATGTTCCCTGATTCGCAACCGGGATCGCGGACTCCGCCACCATCGCCTCGATCATGAGCCACGGAATCATCGATCGCTCTTCCAGCGTCAGCGGCCGGTCCGCAGCGCCGAGATAGCCGTGCAAGAAAGCCTGTAATCGCTTGGGATCAAAGCCGGCGGCCCATTCCAGCGGCGGAATTTTCGCGTCGCTCAGAATCGCAAACTGCAGCATGCCGTTGGCGACTTCCGTCACCCACGGTTCATTGCGGGCACTGTCGAAGTCGATCACCGCCGCGATGCTTCGATAGTCGCTTCGCGGAGTGAAGATCACATTGCCGGGATGCCAGTCGCCGTGCACCACGCCTGAGCGCAAGGCCGCGAAGCCCAGATCGCGGATCTCTTCGACGGCCCGCCCATAGATCTCGCGAAGCTCCTGCACCAGTCGCGCGATGCGCTCCGGATCCGTCCCGGGCTCTGCGGCAAGAATGGACCGTTCGAGGCGATCAAGCGCCGTGCGCGCCGCCGGTGATGCATGAAACGACGCAGGGGGCAGCGCGGAGGCATCGATGTCGCGCGAGTGGCGATGAAGGCGCGCGAGCATTTCCGCTGCGCGAATGGTCGCGCGCGCCGTCTTGTCGAAGCGGTCGCCGGTCACGAAGTGAAAAAGCTCGTACGCGTGGCCGTCGATGATGACGAGCGTCTCGCCCGTTCGACGATCGGGCATGAGCCCCGCGATCGGATAGCCGTGCCGGGCGAGCGTCGCCTGCAGCTGGTGCGCGAAGCGGATGCGCAGTTCAGGATGCCGTTCGAGCGATCGCCGCTTGAGGAGAAACTCGCCGAGCGAGCTCCAGATCTTGAGTTTCGGCGCCGAGCGCGAGCCGCGCCGGTACTCTTGCGCGCGGTCGATGCGCCCGATGTCGAACCGCGCAAGCACCGTGTCCAGTTCGTCGCGCTCGTACGTCGCCCATCCGCGCGCGGCCGCGTCGACGGACGAGTGGGTCTCACGAAGTGGGTCGCGGGGGTGAGCCATCGCTCGGCAAACTACTCGGCGTTCGCCGCCTGCTCCTTGATCCGATCGATTGCCGTCTTGATCTCGACGATGCGGCGGGCGATTTCACCGTCCGCCGACTTGCTCGCAATGGTGTTGGCCTCGCGCAGCATTTCCTGAGCGAGGAAATCCAGGGTTCGTCCAGCCGGTTCGTTGTTTGCGGGCGAGAGGATCGCATCGAACTGATCGAGGTGTCCCGTCAGACGCGCGATCTCTTCGGCGATGTCCGCGCGCTCCGCAAACATGGCGACTTCGCGCAGCAGGTCTTCATCCTTCACCGACGTACCGACATCGGCAAGCATCGTGTTGATCCGCAGTCGCAGCCGCTCCTGGTACTGGCGGATGACTTCCGGCGCGCGCTCGCGGATGATCGCCAGCCGCTCGCGCATCGCTGCACCGAAGCTGGCCAGGAGCGCGTGGAGGCCTTCGCCTTCGCGGACCCGCATCGTCAGCATGCGGTCGCACGCTTCATTGAGCAGCCGAAGCAGCACCGGCCGCGCACTCTCGGACACACGGTCAGCGCTGATACCGACGACACCGGGCACCGTCAGCAGCGTCGCGAGATCAATCGTCATGCGATCGGCAAGTTCTGGCGGCATCGCAGCAGCCATGCGCAGCACGAAGGCGCGTGCAGCATCGACGTTCACTTCGCCGGCCGCGTCGCTCGCGGAGAGTCCCATGCGCACTGTCACGGTCACGCTGCCGCGCGCCACACGGCGGGCGAGCGCCGACTCGAGTTCCGCCTCCAGCGCCGACAGCTCGTCGGGCACGCGGACGGTCGCTTTGAAAAACTTGTTGTTGACGGAGCGGACTTCGACGGAGTACTGCCGGCCGCCGGTTTCCGAACTCGTGTCGGCCGTCGCAACACCAAACCCCGTCATGGATCGGATCGACCGCGAGGACCGGCCGGCACTCGTTTCGCTTGCACTGCTGACTGCAGCCATGAGACGTTCTCTCGCGGAAGTCAATTCGACTGCGGATCAGCAGGAGCCGGTTCGGGAGCCGGTTCAGTGCCCGGATCCGTTGTCGGTACCGGTGCGGGTTCCGGCGTCGGCGGCACTGGCGCCGTCACAGCGGGCGGCGTTACCTCAGTTGGAATGACGATCGCCGGATCTGTCGCAGGCACTTCGGACGTGCCGCTGGCCGCGGTCGGCTGTTCCACCTCGGGACGCGCCGCAGCCGTGTTGTACATGTTGAGTCCGATGGCCACACACAGGTACACGAAGAACGCCGCCACCGTCGCGACGGTCAGCGCGTCACCTGTCCGGCCTCCGAACGCCGAATCGTTGCCGCCGCCGGCCCCGCCGAACGCCGTCGCGAGCCCACCGCCCTGCGGGCGCTGGACGAGAATGATCAGCACCAGTGCCGTCGAGATAAGAAAAAAGACACCGGTCAAAAGCCAGATATACATTGCGCGCTCCGATTCCGACTCCGCCATTCGACGGGCGTCAAGCTGCGGGGAATTCCGGATCATAACGGAAGGAGGCGATCTGTCCGGGGGCGTGCGTCTCTCCCGTTGCGCACACCCGGTGCCAATAACCTCAACTCGAACCTCAACTCGAACCTCAACTCGAACCTCAACTCGAACCTCAACT
>JAWXBD010000223.1:0-8347 GCA_034439815.1 Phycisphaerae bacterium | reverse complement strand
TGACGAACTGATCATTCTTTTCCCGGACCCGTGGCACAAGGCGCGGCACCACAAGCGCAGGCTGATTCAAGGAAACTTCGTTGAAGTCGCGGCCAACCGTCTTGGCATCGGTGGGCGCCTGTTGCTCGCGACCGACTGGCAACCGTACGCCGAACACATGGTCGCAACCCTGAACGCGTGCGGCACGCTGCAGAACCTCTCGCACACCGGAGACTATGTACCGCGGCCCGCGTGGCGCACTGAAACCCGCTTCGAACGGCGCGGTGAGCGGCTCGGCCATGGCGTCTGGGATCTAGCTTACGTTCGCCGCAAAAGCAGGAACCAACCGTAGGGATCGTGGGCTCGAGCGATGCCGATTATCAGCCCATAGGTGACCAATGCCACCACGAAGCAGATCAGCTTCGCGCGCTGCGTCGGAGCTCGCCTGAGGGCGAAAGAACCGAGCAGAATGTAGACTACCAGCAGCGCGAGCTTCAGTGAAAGCCATGACGTAGACGCCGCTGAAAGACGCAGCATCGCCAGCAGCATCAATGCGGCGGTCAGCAACACGGTGTCAATCGAGTAGCTCAGATACCGCACGACGCCATGATTTGCCAGAGCACCGCGGCGACCGAGCACGGCCAGCCCCCGAAGCGCGAACAGCAAACCGCTCGCGACCGCGAACGCAATGTGCACCAGCCGGATCTCAGCGTATGAATCGATCACTGGCTCGGCGGAAAAGCATGACGGTGGATTCCGAATCTCATTCTAAGATACATTTCCTATGTATCTTAATGTCGGCATAGGTCTCCGGTACGCAAAGTCACGTAGGGGCCAGGGAACGAACATGCGACTGACCATGTTTACGGATTACGCGCTGCGGGTATTGCTCGTGCTTTCGGCGAGGCGCGATGGACTCGTGACGATCGCGGAAGTCTCCGAGTCGTTCAAGATCTCGGAGACCCATTTGATGAAGGTTGCGAACGCGCTGGCCCATACGGGTTGGGTCGAGACCGTGCGGGGTCGCGGCGGCGGCATGCGCCTCGCGGCCGATCCTGCCCGACTGACCCTGCGCGAGATCGTCGAAACGCTCGAGAGCGACTTTGCGGTCGTCGAGTGCCTGGGCGTCGAGAACCGGTGCGTGCTGACGGGCGGTTGCGGGGTCGAGCGCGCATTGACAAAGGCCATGCGCGCGTTCTTCCAGGAACTGGAGCGCTATACCCTCGCGGATCTCACCGCCCGCAGCACCGCGCTGAAGCGGCTTTCCACGTAGAACCCCGTACCGGCTTGCGGCGATTCGCCAGAGACATCCTGCCGCTTGGCTTTAAACTGGTACTTAAGATTCATGTTTTAGCGCCCAGATGCGCAGGGAGCCAGTCGATGAAGAGTTCCTCGATCACCCGAGCAGGGTTCCTTGGGCTGCTGGCGTGCGCCGGCGCATGGGCAGCCAGCCAGTCAGCGCCGCTGGTGCACGCCGCCGAAACGGCAGCGAAGGTGCCGACGGCGGCGCAGATGACAGCCGGAGAGAACACCTACAAGGCAGCCTGCATGGCCTGTCACCAGGCGAACGGCAAGGGCCTGCCGGGCGCGTTCCCGCCGCTCGCGCAGTCCGACTACATGCTCAAGGACAAGACCCGCGCGATTGCGACCGTCGTGCACGGCAAGACCGGTCCGATTGCGGTTAACAATCAGAAGTTCGACTCGGTCATGCCACCGATGCCGCAGTTAAGCGACACCGAGATCGCCAGCGTTCTGACCTATGTCAGCAATGCCTGGGGCAACAAGGGTTGGCTCGTCAGCGCGACTGATGTGCGTGCGGTCCGAGCCGGCAAGGCACCGCCGCAAACGGCGGCCTCGGCCACGGAGCACCCAGGCACGACCAAGGCCGAGCTGAAGTACCAGGGAGCGCCCTCAACCGTGCCGGCTGCCGAGGCTAAAACTGTTCTGAGTCCCGGGGCCCCGCCGATGACTGAGGCAGAGTTCACGATTGCGAAGCAAGTCTACTTCGAGCGCTGCGCGGGTTGCCACGGCGTCTTGCGCAAGGGTGCGACCGGTAAACCCCTGACAACCGACATTACACAGAAACGTGGCACGGACTACCTGAAGGTGTTCATCAAGTACGGCTCGCCGGCGGGCATGCCGAACTGGGGAACCTCCGGCGAGATGACTGACGAACAGGTCGACATCATGGCCCGCTACGTGCAGCACGAGCCACCGATGCCGCCCGAATTCGGCATGAAGGAGATGACCGAGTCGCGCAAGACCTTCGTCGCGCCAGCCAACCGGCCGACCCGGAAAATGAATGATATCGACATCGAAAACCTGTTCGTCGTGACGCTGCGCGACTCGGGCGAAATCGCTCTGATCGACGGCGACTCGAAGAAGATCGTCAACATCGTCAAGACCGGCTACGCGGTGCACATCTCGCGGGTCTCGCACTCCGGGCGCTACGTCTACACGATCGGTCGGGACGCAAAGATCGACCTGATCGACCTTTGGTTACCGGTTCCCGACAAAGTCGAGGAAGTCAAGATCGGCCTCGAGGCCCGTTCGGTCGAGACGTCCAAGTACAAGGGCTACGAAGACAAGCTTGCTGTGGCCGGTGCCTACTGGCCGCCGCAGTTCGTGATCATGGATGGCGAGACACTCGATCCGAAGAAAATATTCTCGACCCGCGGGATGACCGTCGATACACAGGAATACCATCCGGAACCGCGTGTAGCGGCAATCGTTGCCTCGCACGAGCATCCGGAATGGATCGTCAACATCAAGGAGACGGGCCAGATCATGCTCGTCAACTATGCGGATATAGACAATCTGGAAATTCGACAGATTGGCGCCGCGCGCTTCCTGCACGACGGCGGCTGGGATATCACCAAGCGCTACTTTCTGACGGCCGCAAACCAGTCGGACAAGATTGCGGTGATCGACTCGAAGGAGCGCAAGCTCGCTGCGCTGATCGACGTCGAGAAGATCCCGCACCCGGGTCGTGGCGCGAACTTCCGTGATCCGAAGTACGGCCCCGTCTGGGTGACGAGCGCGCTAGGCAACGAGAACGTGACTCTGATCGCAACCGATCCCGAGAACACGCCCGAGCATGCCTGGACGGTTGTGCGCACCCTCAAGGGCCAGGGCGGCGGATCGCTGTTCGTCAAGACCCACCCGAATTCGACGCACCTCTATGTCGACACGCCCCTGAACCCCGACGAGAAGATCAGTCAGTCGGTGGCAGTGTTCGACACCGGCAACCTGGACGCCCCCTACAAGGTGTTGCCAATCGCCGATTGGGCGCAACTGGGCAAGGGCCCAAAGCGGGTCGTCCAGCCGGAGTTCAACAAGCGCGGCGACGAGGTCTGGTTCTCGGTCTGGAGCGGCATGGAAGAGGAGTCCGCGATCGTCGTGGTCGACGACAAGACGCTGGAGCTCAAGGCGGTCATCAAGGACAAGCGTCTGGTGACACCGACAGGCAAATTCAACGTCTACAACACGACCAAGGACGTCTATTGACCGGATGCGCTCAATCGAGCTGCAGCGTGAGCCCTAGGGACACGCTGCGGCCCGGTCGGGTGTACAGGTCGAGAGTCGGGTCCGACTCAGCGCGCCCGCGGATATCCGCCCATTCGGCATAGCGACGATCGAACACATTGAAAAAAGCAGCGCGCAGATGAACCCTTTCATTGATCTTCCAGCCGCCGAGCACGTCCAGCGTCGAGTAGCCTCCCGCACGGGCAAGCGGCCCCGTCGACTCGTCTACCCGGGACTGTCCCTCGGCGACGGTCAAGACGCCTTCCACGCGCCAGTCGAGTCCGGCGGGCGAATAATCAACTCCGACAACCGCGCGCGGCGGATCGACGCCGTTGAGCGGTCGACCGGTTACCGTGTCGTCGCCGCGGGAGAAGGCCGCGGCAACGCTTGCCGCCCAGCCGCCGGGACTTCCCAGATCCGAACCAAGACGTGCGCGCATCGCGACCTCGGCGCCCCAGATTCGCGCTCGCGCGCGATTCTGTGCCTGGAAAACCGTGTAACCACTCAGCGGGTCGCGCCCCAGGTTGACCCGCGATTCGATGAAATCACGATAGCGCGCGAGATAGCCGCTCCCGGTTCCGGAGACGCGCGGTCTGGATGCGCGCAGTCCAATTTCGAAGTGATCGCTGGTCTCGGGGCGCAGATCGGGGTTCGGGATCGCACGCGTCAGGAACTGCGGCAAGTCCAGACCGATGTTTACGTCTTCGAACGGAGGCGAGCGAAATCCATGCGTGTACTGCCCGAAGGCGGTGTATCCCTCGCCGAAACGGTAGGCCGCTCCAAGGCGCGCCGACACCGAAGTTTCGCGCACGCCAACGGGTGTCTGGGCGGAGTTGTCTTCCAAGTAGATCGCGTCGGGCGCGGGCGTCAGTCGGTAATGATCGATACGCAATGCCGGACTGAAGCTCCACAGCGAATCGCCACGCCGCATCTCATCGAACACGAACACACCAGCCTCGACGACGCGGCTGTTCGGGAAGTCCCGCAGCGGGAAGGCTTCGCCCAGAATGGTCCTGGTTGTGGCCAGCGACGGAAAACTCGTCTGCACGCCATCGCGAAGCTCCGCGATGTCCTGGCGCGACAGTTCGCCGCCAAAGCTCAAGCCATGTGTCCAGCTGCTGGTTGTCGCGTCAACCGCGCCGACGAACTTGGCGCCGGTCACGCTCGCGTCGTAGCGAAAGCTGCGATCGATACGCAGCGCCGGCGCACGCGGCGGCGCGGCGCGGCGCTCCTCAAAGGTGAGCTGTTCGACATCGATGTGCTGATGGAACACTCGCCACTCGAGCTGCGACAGGATCCCGATGTCCCGCAGACGCTGGTCAAGCACGAACGAGCGCTCGCCGGCCCGATCGTCGCCGCGCAATGCTGTCGTGTTGGCGAAACGGCCAGGCTGCAGGCGCAGGGAGTCGACCTCGGTTTGGGCGCGGCGATCCGACCCGGTGACCGTCAGCCGCAGTGGCGACGCCATCGACGTCAACGCGGCCTTCGCGAGCCAGCTCGATCCGCGACTGTCGCGAGGATTAGCGTCGAGCTGAACCCACTGATTCTGCACTTCACCGGCCGTGCGCTGCCGGAAGCCTCCGAGCCAGTCGAGCGCTGCACCCCGACCCGCGACGACCGCGCTGCCGCTGAGCCCGTGGTCGTCGCTTCCGTACTGAAGTCGGCCGCGGGCGCCGAACGGGCGCGCGTCGTCGAGCAGATCCACAGGTTCGAGTGTCTCGACTGCGATGACGCCGCCGATCGCTGCGCTGCCGTAAGTTGCCGATGCAGGTCCTTTCAGGATCTCGATGCGCCGGACGAAATCCAGATCGGCGAGCGCGCGCCCAGCGTTCGCGAAGCTGCCAACCGCAAATGCACTTGGCCGCGGCACGCCGTCGATCTCAACGCGGACTCTGTTGCCGCCGATGCCGCGGATCGCAATCGAATCGTCGCCGAAGCGCGTTGCGTCTCCCCGCACCGAGATTCCGGGCTCGTATCGAACGAGGTCGCGAAAATTCTCTGCAAGACGCTCCTCGATCTGCGGCGCGTCGATAACCGTCACGCTTGCGTCAGTTGCGGCCAGCGGTCGCGCGATGCGCGCCACGATCGTGACGACTTCGAGACCGTCATCACCAACGGTTTGAGCTGGCGCAGACGCGGGCGCGGTGGCCAGCAAGGAGAACAGACCCATGACAACCAGACTCAGCGCGGGAATCGATCGGGGATGACGGTTCATGACTCGCATCTTAGCGGGCTCATTCGGCCCGAAACTTCTGGAGAATCAAGAATGCGTGCAAGCTTGACTCTGACTGCCGGATGCATCCTGTTCGCCGGGGCGCCGTTCGCCAAGGCCACTGAGGCAGCCGATTCCGGCTTCGGCGAGACCCAGCTCCAGCTACGAATGCGGATCGAGACCGTTGACGAAAACGTTCTCCCCGCTGATGCGACCGCCACGACGCTGCGTACCCGTCTGACCTGGACCAGCCCCGGCTGGAACAGCTGGCGAGCCGTCATTGAGGCGGACGACATCCGCGCCCTGGACGATGACGCCTATAACAGCACGATCAATGGCATGACCAGCCGACCTGTGGTCGCAGATCCGGCTGGCACTGAACTCAATCGGGCGGCGCTGGAGTGGCAGCAAGGAGACTGGAACGTTGTACTCGGGCGACAGCGGATCGTGCTTGATGATCAACGCTTCATCGGCAATGTCGGCTGGCGGCAGAATGAGCAGACTTTCGATGCAGCAACGCTGCGCTGGAAGGCATCGAAGCGCGTCGACGTCGACGTCGGCTGGATCGCGAACGTCAATCGCGTGTTTGGGCCGCGAAGCGGAGCGCAGGCCGCAGACTGGCGCAGCAACAGCCCGATCGCCCACGCGACTGCCAGACTGGATCGGTTCGGTCAGCTCACCGTGTTCTGGTACGGACTTGATTTCGACAACGCCTCCGAAAGCTCGAACGCCACCGCAGGTTTGCTCTGGCGCGGCACAGCACACTTCGACGGAGGCTGGAAGCTTCCCTGGCTGGTCTCGGTCGCAAACCAGTCGGACTATGGCGACAACCCAACCGACTATTCGGCGCGCTATCAGCACCTTGAAATCGGTATGGCGAAGGGTCCGCTCGGCTTCAAGCTCGGGCGCGAGATCATGACGGGCGACGCAACAACTCCGCAGCAGCGTTTTCAGACGCCACTCGCAACGCTGCATGCCTTCCAGGGCTGGGCCGACAAGTTCC
Organism: Phycisphaerae bacterium; assembly: GCA_034439815.1. GTDB lineage: Bacteria > Planctomycetota > Phycisphaerae > Phycisphaerales > SM1A02 > JAEUIT01. Next base: position 1,628 of record JAWXBD010000223.1, on the reverse strand, counting down.
TGGTGGCGCCACCACAGGGCATAGAAGATCGCTACGCAATGCTGGAGGCGAACTGGCGCGGATTCAGCGCCCAGCTGCTCAGGCATGACTTCCGCGCAGAGGCGGTTGCGCGTCGCTACGGCACCGAGTGGGATGCCTCCGTATCCCGCAAAGTCGGCAAGCGTTGGGAGTTGCTCGGCAAACTTGCAGACTATGAAGCGGTCAGCTTCGGCTCTGACACGCGCAAGGCCTGGTTGCAGCTCACGGCTACCTTTTGAACAAGGGTCTGGCGACCGTGCAGCGCTTCGCGTTGTTCGACTACGGCTTCCGGCCGCTGTTCCTGGCCTGTGGTCTGTTCGGAATGCTGGCGATTCCTGCCTGGCTGTGGATCCACCTTGCAGGCGAAGCCATCTGGGCACCACTGCCCTCCATGCTGTGGCACGCGCACGAAATGATCTTCGGCTTCATGGTTGCGGCGATCGCAGGCTTCCTGCTGACGGCCATACCGAGCTGGACCGGCGCACGCGGCTTCGCAGGCCGCCCGCTTGTCACGTTGACGCTGATCTGGCTTTCCGGCCGTGCCGCACTTCTCCTTGGGCCTGGCGACTACTGGTGGCTCGCGCTCGTCGCGGAACTGGCCTTCCTACCCGCGTTAGCGTTCTTGCTCGCGCCGCCGATCCTGCGCGAACGCAATCGCAACCTGGCGATGCTCGGCGTGCTCGCTGCGTTGTGGGTTGCGGACGCGGCATTCCTATACGCGATCACGGCTGTCGATATCGAGTTGGCCAACAGGTCGCTGCGCGTCGCACTCGATATCGTCCTGCTGCTGATCACGATCATCGGCGGGCGCATCGTGCCAGCGTTCACCGGCAACGCCCTGCGCGGCGCCTCTGTCCCGGTTTCGCTGCACTCCTGGCCATGGCTGGAGCGTTCGCTGATCGGGCTCATGCTGCTCAACGTAGTTGCAAGCGCCTTCTATCCGGAAGCGAGCCTCAGCGGCGTCGTTGCAGCGCTTGCCGCAATGTTGCACGCCGTGCGCCTCGCAGGCTGGCGCAGCCTGCGGATTCGCGGCAACCCGATCCTATGGGTACTTCACGTCGCCTACGCCTGGCTGCCGCTCGCCTTCGCGCTGAAAGCTGTCGCGCTACTGACCGGCGCCAGCTTTGCGCAGTTCTGGCTGCACGCTTTCGGGATTGGCGCGGTTGCCACAATGATCCTGGCCGTGATGAGCCGCGTCTCGCTTGGCCACACTGGGCGCGCCCTGGTCGTGGCACGCCCGATCGCTGGGGCGTATGTGATGCTGACATTGAGCGCGCTGTCGCGCGTTCTGCTGCCTCACACGGGCACGATTGGTTACGACTGGGCAATCGTGATCGCAGGGCTGCTCTGGACCGCCGCATTTGCGCTCTTCGTTGCCGTGTACGGGCCAATCCTCGCGCGACCTCGTGTCGATGGTCGGCCGGGTTGAGCTACCGCAGCAGTGTCCTCAAGTGAACGCGGCGCGAATCCCATCGATCACGAACTGCACTGCCAGCGCGCCGAGCACGACGCCGAGCAGGCGATTGGCAACATTCGCACCGGTCACGCCGACGATCCGCATCAGCCGACCCGCCAACAGCATCATCAACAGCGAAATCAGCAGCACCAGC
>JAWXBD010000222.1:0-10877 GCA_034439815.1 Phycisphaerae bacterium | reverse complement strand
TCATGCCCTTCGCGCCGGTGTGTTTTGATGTGGCATTGGGAGCCGGCTCGCCGAGAATGGCCGGGGGGCCGCTCGAAATCGCTTTTTGAAGGTGAGTGTTCTTAATGATTTAAAGGTGAGTGTTCTTAATAATTTTAATGCTTTTGAGGCGTTGCCATGCGCAGGCCACCGTGATGGGTGTCGCGCCGCAGACAGCCCAAACTCGGTGGCCGGAGTACACGGTACGCTGCAGCAATGCACCGAAGTCGCTCAAGCCATGAGGGGTCCTCAGTGTCCGCCCTCGGCTCCGAGGCTACGGGCGTGCCAACTGGCGCAGCGTCATCCGCACCGCCGATCTCAACCGGTGTGGCCCCAGCACCGCCACCGAGCCTGACTCCAACCTCGGCCCGCGCCGACGTCGCGCTGTTGCAGAGCGAGGCGCAACTTCGCGCGGTGCTCGAGACCGCGGTCGATTCCATCATCACTATCGACGGCGGCGGCACGATCCAGTCGGTGAACCCGGCCACCGTGCGACTGTTCGGCTACACGCCGACAGAGATGATCGGTCACAACGTCAAGATACTCATGCCCGCTCCGTACCACGACGAGCATGACGGATATCTGGCGCGCTACTTGAAGACGGGTGAAAAGCGGATCATCGGCGTCGGACGCGAAGTGCAAGCCAGGCGAAAGGATGGAGCGATCTTTCCCGTCGATCTGGCGGTGAGCGAAGTCGAGCCAGGCAGGCTGTTCACGGGCATTATTCGTGACCTCTCGGATCGCCGGAACGTGGAAACCCGATTGCGGGAGAGCGAAGAGCGATTCGGCGCCTTTACACAAGCCACATCCGAAGCGGTGTATCGCATGAACTCCGATTGGACCGTAATGCAACGCATCGCGGGCCGTAATTTTATCGGTGATGCCCTCGAACCTGATCAAACGTGGCTGAAAAAGTATATCCATCCCGACGACCACTCCCGTGTGTTGAGTGCGATCAAGGGCGCGATCCGCGACAAGTGCATCTTGGAGATTGAGCACCGCGTCATCCGCGTCGGCGGATCGCCAGGTTGGGCTCATTCCCGTGCCATTCCGATTCTCAATGAACGCAAGGAAGTCACCGAGTGGTTCGGAGCCACCAGCGACATCACCGCGCGCAAATTGGCCGAACTGCGGATGCGTGAAACCGATCGGATGGCATCGATCGGCACACTGGCGGCCGGCCTGGGCCACGACATGAACAACGTTTTGCTGCCGGTGCGGGCGCACTTGAATGCAATGAAGGCAACTGTCGAGGCTCCCTCAAATAGGCTGGAACACCTCGAACAGATCCAGAGCGGAGTGTCATACCTTCAGCAGCTCGCTGACGGTCTGCATTTTCTTGCAATGAACCCAGAGAAGGAAGGCGATACGGGCGGCGTCACTGATCTGCACGCCTGGTGGGCACAGACAGGCGCATTGCTGCGGAACGCAGTGCCAAAGCATGTGACGGTGACAATGTCACTTGCGGACGACCTGCCTGAGATCGCCCTTGCTACGCATGCACTCACACAGGTGGTTTTGAACTTAATGGTGAATGCGGGCGAGGCGATCCCCGCCGCACAAAGTCGTCGACCGGACTACGTGCGGCTGATTGCGGAGCGCGGGCCCGACCAGGGGTCCGTGAGGCTTTCGATCACGGATACTGGCGCGGGAATGACCGAGGAGGTAAAGCGCCGTGCGTTCGACATTTTCTTTACGACCAAGCCGCGCGGCCTTGGCACAGGGCTCGGATTAGCAATGGTGCGAAGTATCGTCGATCGTGCGAAAGGCACGATCGAGATCGAATCAACGGTAGGCCTAGGCACAACCATCAAGCTGACGCTGCCGGCGGCACTCAGAGGGTGCAAGGAGCAAACGATCGCAAGGGTTCACGTGTGCGATGGCCGTGCCGCATCACTCATACGCCACCTGCTCGAAGCTTTTGGGGCTCACGTCGATGGGAACGCGACGGAGGCCGACCTCTGGATCGTGGAGCCAACGGACACGAATCTCACCGACACCAAGGCATGGCGAAAAGCGCAACCGCGCAGCCGAGTCGTACTCGTTGGCCGGCCCGATGAGGATTCCACGAGAGCATGGAATGAACTTGAACCGGTCATCATTGACGATCCGACTGACCTCGAGGCCGTTCGGGCAGCGATCGGCGCGGCGATGTCAGATGCACGAAAGGAGATGCTGATCGTGCCAAGCGCGTCGCCTCGACATAATTCTAGTGATCCATCAGGTGAGGCCAACGCGACCGCGCGACGCAAGTCGCCCAGCCCGGAGATGGCCAAGGAGGCGGTCACCCGCGTCCTTTGCGTTGATGATCACGCCGTTCTTGTCGAAGGCCTCAAGGCCCAGTTCGCGATCGATGGACAGGTTCAGTGCGTCGGCTATCTTTCAACGGCGGAGAACCTTGTTGAGGAAGCGGCACGCCTAAATCCGGATGTGATCCTGCTGGATATTGAAATGCCGGGGCCCGACGTGTTCGAGATGGCCGACCGGTTGCGGCACAAGCTTCCGAGAATGCGATTCATGTTCCTTAGCGCTCATGTTCGCGACGGCTATCTGGCCGCCGCATACAAATGCGGCGCATGGGGCTACTTTGCCAAGGGGGACAATCTGGAGGACATCGTCGCCGGGGTGAAGCAAGTGGCGCGCTGCGAGGAAGGCGTGTTCGTGATGGGTCCAAAGGTCAAGGAGCGCTGCCAGCCGGCTAATAAGTCGCCCGCTCCGGGGGAGCGCTCAGGGGGCAAGCAAAGGAGCGATCCGCGACCCAAGACCACGCTCGAGTCTTTGACGCCGCGAGAGATCGAAGTGCTTCGCCTCATTGGCAAGGGGCGATCGCGCAACGAAATCGCCAAGGAACTCTCACGCAGTGCCAAGACTATCGATGGTCATCAGGAACGCATCATGAAGAAGGTCCACATCGACTCACGAGCCGATCTCATGCGGTTTGCGATCCGAGAGGGCCTCGCCGAGGCGTGAGGCAAGGTCGAGGCGGCCGCTTGGGTCAGCCTGTCCACGCACCGAGCATGATCGCCAAGTCCGCTGCGTTCACCGTGTCGTCGCCGTCGATGTCGAACTCGCCGCTGCCCCAACCCCCCAACAGCAACGCCAGGTCAGCCGCATCAACATCGCCGTCGGCATCGAGGTCAGACGCCGCGCGCGGCACGAGCAAAAACGCGCGTTGCAATCCGGCGTGCTTGCCCGTGCCCACGATTCGTCCGTTGGCGTCGATGGCCGTCGCACGCATCAGATGCCACGTCGATGTCGGTGCAATGTGCGCATTCAGGTCGACCATTGAGCCGCCGTGCCAGCGAAATGCGCTGTCTCCGGAGATGCCGACGATCGTACCCGCTGCATTCGTCCCAAGCGCAGCGCTGCTGGGCGCGGACGGCAGCTTGCCGAGATCGGTGACGGACGCAAGGGCGCCGCTCGGCGTCAATGTCCAGCGCGTCGCGTGAGGAATCCCTGTTGCGGTGTCGGCGACGCCAACGACAGTGAGTCCTTGAACATCGAGCGCACTGCTGTGCGAGCCACCGAGCGTGCCGAGATCAAGCATGCTTCCGTTGCGATGGACAAACGCGTGCAGCTTTTGGCCATCGGCGAGCAACGACTGCCCGACGACCCAGTTGTCCGCGTTGAGCGCGAGTCCCATGCTCGTCGGTCCGCCCAAGGTGCCGAGATCGGTGCTGACTCTGCCGACGATAAGCGTCGCGTGCGTGGTTCCCGGCGCTGCGACTACTAGCGTCGATGCCGCGATGGCACCGCTCTCGTTGATGTCGCGCGGCTCGACATCGCCCAGTGACGTCGTCGCTCCGGCAGCGCTCCAGAGAACACCGTGGTACGTGAGCTGCCCCAGCGCATACGAGACGCCGACGGCGTCGCCGCTGTTGTTGACGCCGAACGCCATGGAGTGCTCGTCGCCGACGAGGACACCCAAGTCCTGCATCGTGTCGCCGACTACGCGAAACGCGTGAAACTCGCGGTTCGGGAGCGTCGTGACCGACGAACCCACGATTGCGGCCGTACTGGCGGCAAGACCGATCGTGCCGGGTTCGAAGGCTTCGTTCGCGCCCGAGAGCGTGCCGAGATCCTTCACGATATACGCGGGCGGCGCGGCGAATGCGGTGCTGGCGCAGACGGACATCAATGAAGTGAACGAGATGTATAAATTGCTGCGCATGATGAACCCTCTCTCAGTCCTTGACCTTGTGGAAGAACGAGTCTTTTGGTTGGCTGGTGTGGCACACAATGCATGTGTTGATCGGTCCCGCGTGACCTTGCAGCGTGATCGCCTGGAGGTTGTCGACCGGTGTGGTCGCCGGTCCGATCGCATGCGGAGCACCGTGGCATGTAACGCAGTAGATGCCGCCGTGCCCGATGGAGTCCTTGAAGAGCTTGCCGGGTTGCTCGTAGTCGGATCCCGGCTTGTTGTGGCAATCGCTGCAGCGGGGCTGATCCGTCCACGGGATTCGCGCCGGATTGCCGACGGCACTCATTCCTCCGTGGCAATCGGTGCACTGAATGCCCAGACCATGATGCACATCGCGCTGGCATTGCGTGCGAACGCCCGGGTGGCATGCGTAGCAGTCGTTGTCGAGCCCCGAGCTTGCCGCATGCGGTGCGTGCGAGCCGTGCATCGCGTGCGACAGCATCGACACTCCGGGCTGACCCGGCGCGCCCAGCGCCGGATCGGCGTGGCAGCTCGCGCAGAGCACCGGTTTCTGATCCACCAGATGCGTGCCGTGCAACGAGTCGTGCTTGAGAAGAATGTCCTGGGCCACCGAGATGCCCGGCGTGTTGTGGCACAGAGAGCAGCTCATCTCACTCGACACCGGAAGAACCGCGCGCGTGGTCGCGGTACCTTGCGAACCGGTGACCGTGATCAGTCCGAGGGGATATGGATCGAGTCGGCCGGCATCATCGACAGGAACGAGGGGAATGCCCGTGACTTCCCAGATGCCCTCTTCTTTGCGCGGTGCCATCGTGCCGCTGAGTCTGTTTCCAGTGAGTCCGACGTCAGGAGCGAGCTGCACGCCGAACAACTGCGGCGCGAACGTCCAGAAGTTCGTCTTGTCCGAAGCACGCATGTGATTCGGCACCGAGTAGATCACGGAGACGTCTGATGTCAGGATTTCCGGCTCTTCGCCGCGCTCGATGACTTGCGCTCGCAGCGTGTTGTAGGGGGGAAGGATGCAGATCTCGGAGAAATCCTCCTGCATGCAATGCATACCGAGATCATTGAATCCGACGACCGTGTATGCGCCGGGTGCCGGAGCCCGCGCTGCTGGCGCTCCACCCGCGAAGAAGTACCCCAGCAGCACTGCGCATGAAGCGCCAGCAACGACAGTCGGGACCAACTTAGATTGCATTGCGTTCTCCCATCAAGAACTACTGCGAAGGAAGCGAAGAAGCGAAAAAACACAAGTTCCTGGGTCAGCCTGTCCACGCGCCAAGCAGGATCGCCAGATCGCGCGCGTTCGCCCCGCCGTCACCGTTGCGATTCAATCGCGGCGCGCGAAACGACGAAGGCATCCTCCCGCTTTCCGCGGCGTCCGCCCACCCGGAGATTTCCCCTATCGCTTCGGCCGATCGCCCCGAGCGATGAGCATCCGCGTATGAAGGAGGGGTCGTGCAGCAGCCGGAAAATGGGGTTTCGACGAACGCTTAACCTGTCCACGCACCGAGCAGTACCGCCAGGTCCGAAGCGTTCACCGCACCGTCGCCGTTGAGATCTGCTGGACAACCAGCGCACAGATCCCACGATCCAAGCAACGTCGCAAGATCGGCCGCGTCAACATCACCGTCATTGTCGATATCGCCCGTGAGTGACGCCGCGCCGGTGAAGAGGCGCTCGACGCTCGCGATCGCCGCGCCGGACGCGTCGTATCCGCCCATCACATAGATGTAACCGTCGTCGCCGAGTGCGGCGACGAAGTCGTGGCGGCCCACGTTGAGTGATGGACCGGCGATGAGCACGGGATCGACCGCGTTTGGGTCGATGATGCGCACGGTCGCAGAGGTCGTGGTCCCCGTGGTGCCTTCGAATCCGCCGATGATGTACAGCAGACCATCCGCGCCGAGCACCGCCTCGCCGTTGCTCGTCGCAATCGGGAAGAAGACCGCGCCCATGTTCTCCCACGTGTCCGTCGCAACGGTGTAGCGGGCCGTATCCTTGAGGCGAAACACTCCAAACGAGGTGTAGCCGCCGAAGCACCAGATGTGACCCAACCCGTCATACGCCGAAGCGATCGAGGCGCGCGTGAACGGGAGCGACGCAACTTGCTCCCACGAGTTGGTTGCGGAAACGTATCGCACAACCCCCCCACCGTTGAAGCCGCTCGCGCCAGGCCCGCCGCCGATTCGGTAGATGCGTCCCTCGCCATCAACGGCGAGGCCGAAGTTGATCGGTGGTTGGTTGGACGTGGGGACCGTGAAGTCCGTTCCCTCGATCGGGTCGTACGAACGCCCTTCCGCGATGTCGCCTTCGGGCGTCGTCAGTCCGCCGAAGACGATGATCTGGTTCAATCCGTCCACGCCACCACCTTGTCCAACCACCGGCCCCAGCCCGATCAACGGCGCGACTTCGGTCCACGCTCCATCCGCGAGTTTGTAGACCGTGCCATCTTCGTCACGGTTGGCCCAGGGCAACCCGCCGATCACGTAGACGTCTCCGTTGTGATTCACGGCGAAGTTGTCGGACTTCGGCGTGGGCATCGGCGGTCCGAACTCCCAACTTCCGGCATCGGCGACGGTAGTGAGTGCCGCAAGAATGCACGTGGCGATCGAGCTGATGTATGCGGTCCGCATGGCGTGTCTTTCACGAGAGGAGTCGAAGCCGGTCATCGAATGACCGTGCAACGATGATGGTCGGAAAGCGTCGCATCGCCTACGAGCAAACTTCCCTCATCGTCGATCCGACCTGTGACGAGCGTGCCTCTCATGTCGACCTCCTGTGATGCGCTGAGCATTCCTACATCAAACGTTGCGACCCGGGGTCCGGAAGCTTCTCTGAGTGCGCGCATCGCGCGCGGCGACAAACGAGAAAACTTCCGCGTGTTCGGTCGCGACGTTCGTCCGTATCGTGCTGTTCGGCCTCACGTCAAGGCCAGCAACACTGGGAGACTCCACATGTCGACCTCGACGGATCGAACGGCGGCACGGGTTGGTCGACGACGTGGCTCGGCGACATCGTCGACGAACCGACCTTCATCGGAACGGTCGGGCTGGAGTATTCAGGTCTGGCGACGTCGCCCGGTGGAACGATCACCGGCGACCGCTCGAGCGACTATCCGTTGTCGCGCTACTACCGAGCATTCACGCCCGCGCCGGCAGAAGCGACGTCGCTTTACGTGTCGTTCCTGCTCCGCGCCGATGAAGGCTTTGGATCGTGGGGCGGTCTTCTCTTTGGTTCGTATCCGTTCGGCATGTACGTCGGATCTCCGGTCGGCGCGTACACCTACGGTCTCATGATGAGCGAAGGGCTCGCAGATTACTCGAACATCCCGCTTGTGCAGGGCGAGACTGCGTTTCTCGTCGTGCGCATCTCGAAGAACACGCCAGCGGGAGGGGTCACGTTCAGACTCTACGTTAATCCGATCGTCGGCGCTTCCGAGCCGGCGAATCCTGACGCGATCTTCAGCTTCGCCCAAGTTGCGGCCTTGCCCGTCGCACTCAACATCAACAATCAAGGTGGCTTCACCACCGATGAGATTCGCATCGGAACGACGTGGCAGGACGCGGTGCCGGTGCAGCTGGCATGTGTGGGCGACTTCAATCACACCGGCGCTGTCGATGGTGCCGACTTGGCGATGCTGCTCGGCCAGTGGGGTCTTCCCGGCGGCGATCTCGATGACGACGGAACGACAAGCGCGAGCGATTTGGCAGTGCTCCTCGGGGCTTCGGGACCGTGTGCGTGACGCATGAGCGCAGCGCATCGCGCGGCGCTTCGTTGAAGATACGGTACTGCCTGCCTGTCAGTCGCAGGATCCCCACGCACCCAACAGGACCGCGAGGTCCGACGCATCAGTCACGTTGTCGCCGTTCAGGTCGGCACCCTCGCCGCCCCACGCGCCCAAGAGCATCGCGAGATCCGAACCGCCGACGGCGCCGTCGTTGTCAAAATCTCCGGGACACTGCGGCGGCAGTGTCGTGGGAAGCACGCTGCTCCACGTCGCGCCGAAGCGAATCTCGTCGGTCGCGCAGCCGCCGTCATTCACCAGCGCCACGACCTGCGGCAGATTGTCCGGAATGGTCATCTCGCACGATGGAGCCGCGGGCTGCGGTTGTCCCACGTTCGGATTGACGGACAACGAGTAGTACGGGCCGCAGTTGATCCGTGCGCTCGTGGTGCGATCTCTGTCCGGAGCTGCCGCTGCTGGCGTGAACGCCTCGCGCGAACGTCAACTGTGATCCGTATAAGTTGATGTACCGTCTCCGTTGCGCACGATGCGCGTGACCAGGAGCGCGGTCTCGCGGAGGAGGACCGGCACGTTCGAGTCGTTGCTCGTCACGAAGGGCGCGGTCAGTCCGTACATCGACTGCCCAAGGGACGCACCAACGATGATGGCCGGCACGGCGCTAAACGAAAGTCCGCCGCCCTCGCCGAATCCAAGTCCGGGCTCCATCAAGAACGACACGTAGATCGTGTCGTCCGTCGCGGTGTACGGCGCGAGCACGCGGGTGTAGAGCGTGAACGTGGTGGACGGAAACCCTGCCGTGTAGGCGCCGTTGCCTGACGTGATCAGGTTCGGCCACGAAAGGCCAGTGTTCGCGATCCCGGTGGGAATCGAACTCAGCTTGCCCCACGCGTTGCTCCAGCCCGCACCGCCGTTACGGCCATTCAGCTCGGGGCCCGGCCCGTACTGAAATCCTTCGTAGGCAAACGGATCCTGAGCGGCCGCAACGGCAGTGACGAGCGATGCGGCGACGAGAGCGATGCAGCGAGTTGTTGAGAGATTCATCTAGAGATCCTTCTGTCAAAGAGTGTGCTTGAAATCGAACGTTCAGCGGACATCAGCCGCACGGTCCCCCAGGCGCCGAGCATCACGGCGAGATCCGCCGCATTGACAGTCCCGTCGGTGTTGAGATCCGCGCTGCCACCAACGGCGCCCCACGCGCCCAGCAGAACGGCGAGGTCAGCAGCGTCGACCATGGTGTTGACGTCAAGGTCCGCTGCGCACGCGACGGTGTCGTCGCCGATCACCAACGCGCGTGCTTCACCCAATGCGTGGAAGATGGGTCCGGATCCGCGAATGAATTGATACGTGTGATGGGTGGGAGCGATGCTCTGCGCCCAGTTCCACGTCACGTAGGGCTGCGCGGTGAGACCGATGACGCCCAGAAACCAGCGCGGATTCACGGAGGTGTTGGCGGGGACGTCAATCGGTGTCGGCAGCTCAAGTGTGTAGTGCGTAAGGCCGCCCGGACCCGCGGACGTCGTGTACGACGTCGTGTCAAACGTCACGAGGGGTTCTGCGCTCTCGACGCCGCCGTAGTACCAGACCGAGTACGGCTGATAGGCGATGGTGCCCGGATCCTGCTTCCAGATCTCGAGGCGAAAACCGAGCTCGCACGCGCCATTCCCCCACCACTCAAGATGCGTGATCGCTTTGGGCTCGGTCAGGGTGAAGTCTGCCCAGCACGCCGCATCCCCGTCGAGATCGTTGCCATCCGGGCCCGGATCCTGCCAAAGTTGCGACCAGCGCATGACGCCGCCGCCGCTGACGGGCGATTGAGATTCGATGATGGCAGCGGACGCAAGAGACGAAACGCTCGCGAGTGCCGTGAGCGAAACCGCTGCGCCAAGAAGCGTGGTGTGCATGATGTTGGACCTTTCTCGTGGGGGTCGTGTCGTTCAGGAACCTCGCGAAGTCGAGGACTGTTCCGAACCACCCATGCAATCCTCGTACGTCGCTGCGCTCGCGCGTATCCGGAAACTTCCCTGAACGAGCGCTCAGCGGTTCAATCGCTCATGTCGGTTCTGCGATCATCGCGGTTCGATCAGTGCGAGAACTTCCGTATCGATCGGATGGTCTGATCGCCCAGTCTCCACGCGCGTCGCAACGACTCACTTCGTTCGCTGCATAAGTGAAGAAGGTTCACGTCACACTGACTCACGAAATTGGCATTCCACAACACCGGCCGCTTCGACGGTCAAGCTCGGCGTGCACGGCGCGTTGCGCAGTGACGGCTGGTAGGTAGCACGTCGCGCTGGCCGCACCGCCGCCCTGAGTACATGCCTCCCGGCAAGATCGAAGAGGGCGCGATTGCTCGTGAAGACGGCATCGAGGTCATGAGCTTTCCGTTGCTGGGCGACGGAACGGACGACGTCGAGATGTACGCGCGAGCAGTGGCGGCGGTGATTGAGAGCGACCGGCGGAACGAACCGGTGCTCGTGCATTGCGCGGCCGGCACGCAGCGGACGGGAGGCGTCGTCGCATGCTTCCGGATGTTGCATCAAGGTTGGTCGAGAGACGACGCACTGCGCGAAGCCGAGCGGTACGGTTGGCGGACCGGCCAGATCGCGATGCCCTCATACTTGGATGGCAACATCCCACGGGTCCGCGAGTACTTGCTTGAGCGGGGGCTTCTAGACGCTGAAACTCCGAAGCCTTGACAGGAAATCCTGCGAAGCACACGCGGAGGTCGCCACGGTCGGCGCGAACACTCAGAGCGAGGCGCACGAGCGATGTCTCGCGATCGTGAAGCTGGTCCGCGACCGTCAGGAGTTCATCGCGACATTGCTACAACGGGCGGCGACGCCTCATCAGCGCCGCCGCCCGTTCCCCTCTCCCTCTCCCATCACCCGCTCAGCCCGGGCACCGACCCCACGCTCCGAGCACTGCAGCGAGATCCGCCGCGTCCACCGT
>JAWXBD010000221.1:0-12304 GCA_034439815.1 Phycisphaerae bacterium | reverse complement strand
GGCGATCGCGCCGACCGGAAGCCAGTTCAGCGGAATCATCGCGAACTGCAGCGTGGCGCCGCCGGGCAGGAACAGCACGTCGTACTCGTCCGACCAGTGCGCACCAAACAAAGCCTTGCAGTCAGCGAACGCCTCCGCGAGCACCGCGTCGAACGTGCTGTTGCGGTGGCTGTGCTCGAGCATGCCGATGCCCGTGCCGCGGATGTCCCAGACATCCTGCTGAACCTGCTTGAGCACTTCCTCCGGAAGGACAGCCGGTCCGGCGGAGAAATTGAAGACGCGGCCGGACGCCAGGTGGGTGACCGGAGCTTGAAGCGGGGAGGTTGCGGCGGCGATGGTCATCGATGGCTCTTCTGCGAAGCTCCGGAGGGCGGGCGCGCTGTCAGCGCCCAACGCCGCAGAGTAGCCGATCGGGGGTAGTGGCGACGCGCGCCGACCGGACGACCGCCTTGGCATCGTCGAGTCGCCTCAATCCTGCCCGCGGGTCCCGGTTCGTGGCCGCCGTTGGTCGTTGCAGAGCGCTCGCTCAGTAAGTGCACGCCATGATCGAAGAGTGGCTCGGTTTGCACATTTCCGTCTGAGATGCAGCGGCGCGCCTCGGTGTGGCCCTGGTCGTAGCGGCGCTGATCGGATGGGAGCGCGAGGTGAGCGGGCGTGCAGCGGGACTTCGCACACACATCCTCGTCGCGCTGGGTGCAGCCGGATTCACGTTGCCGCGGGCGTCGCCGTCGACGTTGCGATCAATCTATCGTGGCACATCGACTGACCTCGTCGCCCCGACCGCCTCGAACTTGATGGCAGTCCGGCCAATGGCCAGACCGATTCGGCTGCAAGCAGTTCATGCCGTGATGGGAGAGAGTCGCACTGCGAGGACCGATGATCGTGCAGTGGTCGCCAGCGCCCCCCGCGAGCAGGTGGTACGCTCCGCTGCACTGCGGTGGGCGATCCCTTCGCCCGCTCGGCCAACGTGGAGACTTCCGTGCGCGCGACTTCCCTTTCGGCCGTCGTGACGATCATCGCGGCGACAGCACTGCTGTCCGGTTGCCACGGTCACTCCTCATCTCGTTCGACTGCCTTCGACGCGTTCAAGCTGCGTCCGCAGGTCGAGGATGCATATGGCTACACGCACGCGATCCGAGTCGGCGATCGGATCATGGTTTCCGGCGCGGTGAGCATGGATGACGAGGGCAAACCGACGGCGGCCGGTGACCTGTCGCAGCAGATGCGGAACTGCTACGCGGATCTTGACAGGGTGCTGACTCACTACGGGTGCACGTTCGAAGATGTGGTCGTCGAGAATATCTTTACAACGGATATGGCGGGTTTTCTAGAGCTGGCGGGGTATCGCAACGAAATCTACGGCAAGCGGTTCCCGACAGGGACGTGGCTCGAGGTCAAGGGACTGGCGTTGCCCGAGTTCATGATCGAGATCGAACTCGAGGTGCATCGACGGGTGCGGTAGCTCGGACCGAGCAGGCGGCACCGCCTTGAGCGCCCCATATTGAGCGCCCCAGCCACAACGCAGTCCGCAGTCAGGATCGGAAAGGCAAGTCAGGAATGACGCGTCCGTCGCGCTTCGTCCGTCTGGGCCGGTTGTATGGCCTGCGCAGGCCGATCGGCCGGCGGACCGGCTTTGGAGGCTCTCTCACCAAAACGCCATTGCACCCATGGTCCGGTCAATCCGATGCTACCTTCGCAATGGATCGAAGGGTCTCACCAGATGGATCGATGGCGTCGGTGCTCGCACGACTCGTGCAGCTCCTGGCGATCCTGTGTCTCTGCGCGGGAGTCTCGATCGTCGCGCACGGCTGTGTCTGGGCTCTCCTGACCTTCACGGAGGTCCGGGCGCACGGAATTGCCGCCGTCACGCACCCCGAGAAGGTTGCCTCGTCCACTCCCGGGTCGCATGGCGAACCCGGCGTGGTCGATCCTGTCTCCAACACGATCATCTCGGTCAAGGCCGAGCCGTCGGTAGTCGCTGCGACGGAAGCCGCCGCTGCGCCGCCGGCGCCGGCGTTCGCGCCGACATCCACCGCCGACGCATGGCTCAGCGTCGTTGCAGGCGTCGCGACAGTCGTCGGCGTCGCGTCGCTGGTGCTCCTGCCGGTGCTGCTCTTCGTCGCCTTCGTGACGGCGCTCGTTCGGGCACCGCACGCCGCGGGCGCCAGCATGGGCGGTGTCCTCTGGTCCATCACACTCTTGGCGCTCGTTCTTCCGTGGAGCGCACTTTGGCCGCAGATTCCGTGGGCCGGGCTCTTCGTGCCCTACGGCGCACTGGTGCTTGAGGTTGATGCGATCCGTCACGGCTCCGGGCCGTTCAGCTTTGCTGTGATCATGACGCATGTCGCCGTTCCCACGGCCGGCATCGCCGTGCTCGTCGGCATCGCGTGGCGCTGTGGTGAGCCGCTGCATGCAGAGCTCATGGCGGAGGAGGCGCTCAGCGTTGACGTCGCCACGGAGCGCGATGCTTCAGCCGCGACCAAACGCGGCGCCCGGATCGCCGCAGGTCGCGCAGCGACCGGCCTTTCGCTGGCGACATGCGGACCAATTCCGTCAACGGGCGGATCGAGCGATGCCGCGTTCGAGCCTGCCGAAGAAGAACGACCCCGACGGCTGATCTGAAACACCGCGACCGCCGCGATCAGGTCCAACCGATGGCGTAAAACACAGCGGTGAAAATGAGATCGGCGAGCACCACCGTGATCACGGTCTGCACCACGGTGTCGGTCGTCGCCTTGCCGACGCCCGCTGCGCCGCCGCGCACGAGCAGTCCGTTGCGGCACGCGATGAGACCAAGCAACAGGCCGAAGACAGCAGCTTTGATCAGGCCGGTCAGGAAGTCCGCCGCCTTCAACTGATCAAGCGTGTTGTCGCGATACACCTCGTACGGAATGCCCAGTCCCGCGACGCCCATCGCGCCGCCCGCGATGACGGCCGCGAGATCGGCCATGACGGTGAGCAGCACGAGGCTCATCGTCGTCGCGAGCACGCGCGGCATGACGAGGAAGCGCACCGGATTGAGCGCCATCGTCTCGAGCGCCTCGATCTCCTCGCCGACGACCATCGTGCCGAGTTCCGCCGCGATCGATGCGCCTGCGAAGCCGGTCAGGACAATCGCCGCGATGAGCGGACCGAGTTCGCGAAACACGGCGACACCGACGAGGTTCGCGACCTTGTCCGTCTGACCGAACTGTTCGAGACTCGGCGCCGTCTGCAGGGCGAGAATCACACCGATCGACGCCGACACCAGAACGACAATCGGCACGCTGCGCACGCCGACGCGGACCACTTGCGCAACGAGCGCGTCCGTGCCAAAGCGGACGTCGCTCCGCCGGAGCGACCGGCTGAGCCACACGATGACGTCCAGGCCGAGCCACATGAGACTTCCGGCAAACTCCAGCGTCGCATGTACCAGCTCGCCGATCGCGGCGATCGGCTTCAGCGGTGTTGCGATGGATTGATCGGAGTCGGCCATGCAATTACACGTTCATCTGGTCTTCGCATCGTCGACGGACAGCGCAATCTCAAAGACCGTGTCCAGCCGCGAGATGGCGAAAATCGAACGGACCTTGGGCTGAAGACAGCACAAAATCAGCCGGCAGCCGGCCGTCTTGCTTCGCTGCAGCGCTTCGACGAGCGTCGCGACGCCCGAGCTGTCCATGTATCCCACGGCGCTCAGATCAATGACGAGCCGGCGCGGCAGTGCGTCGACTTCCTCGCGCAAGCGCAGTCGAAGTTCCGGCGAGCGTGCAAGGTCAATTTCGCCGCTCGGCCGCAGGACCATGCCGTTGGCAATTGATTCAGTCTGGATCTGGAGCGAGGGGGGCATATGGCGTCATCGTCAATCGTGAAAGGCAAGGCAGTCGTTGGTGCGATAGGGGCAGCGGACTACGGCGCGCGGCGCGGCAGATCCTTCAGACTCGAAGTCAGCGGAAGCTCCAGTGTGACCGCCATTCCGGTGTCCTGCTTGCGCACCCAGCGGCAGTTCTGAAATGTGGACCGGATGATGTGGATGCCGAGTCCGCCCGGACGGACATCGGACAGGTCGCGCGGCGTGAGATTGCCGGGATCGACCTGCTTCCCCTCGTCTTCGAGTTCGATGCGCACACCGCCTCCATCGAGTTCGGCGAGGCGAAGCGTGATGGGCCCGTCGGTGCGGCTGCCGTATCCGTGACGGATCGAGTTGGTGATCGCTTCGTCGACCGCCAGCACGATGCGGCCGCGACGCTCCTCATCGAATCCCACGCTGGCAGCGAAACGGTCGACACACGCCCGCACCGACGCGAGATTCTCGGCGTGACTCAGAAACCTCAGTTCGAGGGCGCTCTCAGTCATGGCGTCGTAACCTCCGTGGAACGCCCGACTTCGGTCCTCGATCTGTTGACGGATGGATCACGGGCCCAAGCGGTCCAGACGTCAATCGACGCAAGCCGTTCCGCTTCTCCAGCGTCCCATCGATATCCACGTGTCGTGCCGGTCATTTCGGCGAGCGCCTGGATCGTCATGAAGCGCACCAGTTCGTCGTCGGAGCGGAGCGAATCAACGAGTCCCGCGCGGGTTGCCGGGGAGAGCGGCGCAGGATTCTCTCGCCACGCGCGGATCGTCGTTTGCGTCGCATCGATGCGGGCGCCGGGCAGCGCGCTGTCGAAACCGCCGCTGCGTGCCGACGTGCACGAGAGTGCAGCAGTCGCCATCAGGATGAGTCCTATGGCGATAGCTGTCGGCAAGGCGTCCCGAGGCTGCAGCACGCGTGCAGGATAAAGGACGGCGCGGCGCGCAGTTGCCGGAGCAGCGGTCCTTTCTTGCTACATTGTTCCCCTTTTCCACTCCCTGGAGCCACCGATGACGAGCGGCACGAGCAAGCGCCAGCCCGAGACGATCCTCATTCTCGACTTCGGCAGCCAGTACGCCCAGCTGATTGCCCGGCGCGTGCGCGAAGCGGGCGCCTTCAGCCTGCTGATGTCACCGGACACGCCGCTCGAAACCCTGCGCACCTTCAATCCGCGCGGCATCATCATGTCCGGCAGTCCTTCGAGCGTGACGGAGCACATTGCACCGCGTTGCGATCCACGGCTGTTTCAGCTCGAGGTGCCGGTACTTGGCATCTGCTACGGCATGCAGCTCGGTTGCCAGATGCTGGGATCGACGATCACGCAGACGCCCGCGCGCGAGTACGGTCGTGCAAAGCTCTCGATCCACGATGCCGCCGATCTCCTGAAGGGGATTCCGTCGACGACCAGCGTCTGGATGAGTCACGGCGATCAGGTGACGAATCTGAGCGAGCAGTTCGTTCCGCTGGCGTCGACGCCCACGTGTCCGTTCGCGGCGGTGCGGCATACCGGTGGGCGGTTCTACGGCGTGCAGTTCCATCCTGAAGTCACGCACACGCCGCACGGTGTGGATCTCTTGCGGAACTTTCTCTACACCGTGTGTGGCTGCACCGGCACATGGCGGATGAAGGACTTCCTCGATGCCGAGTGCGCCCGCGTGCGCGAGCAGGTCGGCACGGGACGCGTGCTGTGCGGACTCTCCGGCGGGGTCGACAGTGCGGTTGCTGCGGCGCTCATTCAGAAAGCGATCGGTCGGCAGCTGACATGCATCTTCGTCGACAACGGGCTGCTGCGCAAGAAAGAGCGCGATCTTGTCGAGGTCACGTTTCGCGATCACTTCGACATTGACCTGCGGGTCATTGATGCGGAGCGCGAGTTCCTTGGTGATCTCGACGGCATCGCCGATCCGCAGGAGAAGCGGCGGCGCATCGGTCACCGCTTCATCGATGTGTTCAAGACGGCTGCACAGGACGTGGCGCGCGACGGCAAGGGCGAGTTTCAGTTTCTGGCGCAGGGCACGCTTTATCCCGACCGCATCGAAAGCGGGCAAAGCCACGCCGGCACCGCGGCGAATATTAAGCTTCATCACAACGTCGGCGGTCTGCCGGAACAGTTGGGCTTTGAGCTGGTCGAGCCCCTCAAGGATCTCTTCAAGGACGAAGTGCGCTCGCTCGGCGAGGTGCTGGGCCTTCCGCCGCACATGGTCTGGCGCCATCCGTTCCCGGGCCCCGGACTTGCGGTGCGGGTGCTCGGCGATGTGACGAAGCCGAAGCTCGATCTGCTGCGCGACTGCGACGAAATCCTGCTCGAAGAGATCGTCGCGAACAATCTGTATCGCTCGACAAACCAGGTCTTCGCGGTGCTGCTGCCCGTGCGTTCGGTCGGCGTGATGGGCGACGGTCGCACGTACGACTCCGTTGTCGCGATCCGCGCAGTCGAGACGCAGGACTTCATGACCGCCGACTGGGCCCGCATTCCGTACGACGTGCTGGCGACGATTTCGAACCGCATCATCAACGAGGTCAAGGGCGTGAACCGCGTCGTGTATGACATCAGTTCGAAGCCGCCGGCGACGATTGAGTGGGAGTGAGGCGGCTGCCTTCTGGTTCGTCGTGCGTCGCGCGGCACGTATTCGCCGCCGAGGCACGGAGGGCTGGAGGACACGGAGGCTGAAGCAGGAGGCGTGTGGATCACCTGCTTGGTTTACACACTCCATTGCCCAAGCAGCAGCGCGAGATCGCTCGCGCCGACATCGCCGCTCTGGTCGAGATCGGCGGCGTTCACGAAACCGTCGCCGTCGAGGTCGGCACTCGGGCTCGCGCACACGAACCGGGCACGACGATCGACTTGAACGTGCCAGATTGGCCATCGAACCGATAGACCGCGTTCTGTGAACCGGAGCTGACCCACCAGTCGCCATCGGCTCCGCGCGCGAGTCCGATGGGCAGGTCGAGGCCTCCGGTGCCGGGCGCGACGGCAGGGCCCGTGGCTGCGCCCGTCACAGCGCTGTAGCTGAGCACGGCGTCGGCAGTCTCGCTCGTGACGTACATCGTGCCTTCGTCGAACACGATCACGCGCGGGCGCCCGATCGACGGCACGAAGTTGCCCAGAAACGCACCTGTTTCGCCGTGGTAGCGGAGGATGCGGTTGTTCCAATAGCTCGGCACGTACAGATGTCCATCCGGGCCGAAGATCGTGCCGTTGTCGGGACCGTTCAAGCCGCCGCTGCCGGGTGACACGAACATGCTGATGAACGCGCCGGTCGTGCCCTTGTAGCGAAGCACACGATTGTTATTAAAGCTCGAAACGTACAGATTGCCGTCGGCGCCCCACGTCACGCCGGTCGGACCGTCGAGCGTACCGCTGCCCGCGGTCACGAAGACGTCGACAAACGCGCCGGAGCACGAATCGAAACGGCGGACGCTGTCGTTGCCTTCGCTGGCAACGTAGAGCAGTCCGTCGGGTCCGACGCGGGCGCAGAGCGGGCGACGACGCCGCTGCGCGGACCGAAGGAATCAAGGACGCGTCCTGACTGCGGATCGACGCGGGCAATCGTGTCGGAGCCGAACGATGACACGAGGAGCTCGCCGTCAGCGAGCATTGCGCTTGAAACCAGCGAGCAGACGACAAAGCAATGCATGGGATTCATGGCGGGACCTTTCAGTCTGAGAGTGAGAAATCAACGCGCGGTTCGGCGCGAGGGTGTGCGATATCGTCGCGCGATAGCGAGCTTGCCTGACGAGGCATCCGATTCAAATGCTGCAAGGCGATCGAGTTCGCCTTGCAGTTCACGTTTCAATTTGGAGTCCGGGCCCATGGCCAGGCGCTGGCGCACGGCTGCGAGGAGGAGATCAGAGCTGAGCCCCGTGAACTGCACCCACGCGAGGAGCGGGTTGCGCGACCACGTCGCCATACGCAGCACGAGCCCGTCGTCGAGAATCACTTCGACACCCTCAATGGCGCGAGGCTGAAAGCACTTGACCGCGACGGGCACGCGCTGGGCTGCAGCCTGCAGTGCCTCCGCAAGGTCCTCGATGAGCGCGGGCGCGATCGATGCCACGACGAACTGCCGCGCCCGGCGGATCATGGCCCGGCAGCGTTCGATCATCTGGTCGCGATCGGCGAGGCGATAGACGAGATCATCGTCCTCGGCATCGGCCGGGGGAACGACCTGCGCCCGCGCGAGGTCGACCGTGACGGTGGCGCACGCACGATCAAACACGCCGCGCCGCGCCTGGAGCCACTCGGCCACGGGAACGCCGATCGCCACACGGTTCCCGCCGTCATCCGACGTGGCGACGGCGCCCTTCGCTTCGAGCGCTTCAACGGCCTTGTAGATGTTGCCGACCGGACGACCGATGCCCTGGGCAATGCGATACCCGGTCGCGCCCGGCTGTTCGAGCAGAAAGCGGTAGACCTCCGCTTCCAATGGCGTCAGGCCGAGGGCGGCAAATGCCGTCGTCGGATCCGCCGGGACGGGGGGCGGCGTTTCCGCCGCGGCACGTGGACGTTTCCGTGCCACTTGCGCCACTCGCCTGATTGCCATCGTCGCGCGCAGTGACGTCCCAAAGCACGCCTGAGCCGGCGCTGCGCGTCGTCGGTACGCGCACCATGCGGGTCGCGCAGATCGTCTCGGTGACCGTGAATGTCTCGGCGGTGGTCGAACGCGACGGGACGGCTATCGGCTGATGCCCGCGAAGGCGAAGACCTCGGAACCGTACGATCCTGGCTATCGATGCTGGGCGAAATATCACGTCCCGACGCTCGGCTGGATCCCGACCGACATCGTGGCCGCTGACGCAGCCGATCCGGCCAATCCGCTCCGTTGGGGATCGCTGAGCGAGACGAAGGCCTGGCTCTGGCACGGCCGCAGTTTTGAACTGACCCCGAAGGCGGCGAGCGGCACCATCGACACGATGATCTGCGGCTGGGCGGAGATCGACGGCCAACCGATCGATGTGCTTCCCGCAGAGGACGGCACGACGTCCAAGCTCCGTCGCACAGTGCGCTACGAAGTCGTATCGGAATCAAAGGTCGATCCCGCCGCGCAGATCCCGCAGGAACGACGAGCGGGCTATCGCCGGAAATTCTGCCGCTTCAGCATGAGCTCGATGGTCTGACACACGAGATCGATGTCGCGTTCGTCGAGGCCGTGATGGAAGGGGAGCGCGATGGTGCGAGCACTCATGCGCTCCGCGACGGGGAAGTCACCGATGCGGTGTCCCCAGCGCATGGCATGGAACGGCATCAGCGGGGCGACCGGATACGGATTCGTCGCGCCGATGTCGTGACGATGCAGTCCGCGGATGATGAGATCGCGATCGTCGGCGAGATACGACTCGGTGAGCCGCACGACGTAGCCGGGCCATGCGACGACACAGCCCTCGGGCAGCGTCGGGAGCATCAGATCCGAAACGCCCCCGAGCCGGCGCACATAGTGATCGGCGATCTTGGCGCGGATCTCGATCGAGCGGTCGATACGCTTCACCTGACTGTGCGCGAGCGCCGCGCGCAGCTCATCCATCCTGCTGTCGAAACCGAAACGCTCGTGCTCCTGCAGGCGGCCGACTTCCGGCGGCAATCCTTCTTCCGGATCGGCGTAGGGACGGCCGGCGTCGCGCAGCGAACGGCACGCGTTCGCCAGAATGTCGTCATGCGTGACGAGCACCGAAGCGTCGCCGCCGACGACGATGCCGCCGGCGGGCAGACCGAAGATCGCGATGCGACCGAATCGTCCGGCCGGCTCGCGTCCGAGCTGACACCCCAGCGTTTCGGTCGCATTCTCGATCAGCGGAATCTCGAACTTCGAGCACAAGTGCGCGAGCGCGTCGGCGCCGTGGGGATTGCCGAAGTTCGCGCTCGCGACGATCGCGCGGGTGCGCTCGGTGACGAGCGCCTCGACTGTCGAGGGTGTGGCGTTGAGTGTGCGCGGATCGACGTCCGCGAAAACCGGTCGTGCGCCGGTGAACGTGACGGCATTCGCGATCACCACCGGACCGAATGCCGGCACGATGACTTCGTGTCCGGGGCCGATTCCGCATGCGGTCAGCGCGATGCGCAGGCCCGTCCCGAGTGAACCGGTCGCGATCGCGTACGGGCGCGTCACGCGCGCCGCGAACAGCGCCTCGAACTGATGGACGGCGTCGCCGAGTCCCATGCGTCCGGAGCGCAGCACCGCATCAACGGCCGCGCGGTCGTCGTCGGTGATTTCGGGCATGAACAGCGGGATCGGCTCGCTCACAGGATCTCTCGCTTCTGTGCTGATCTGGGGTTGGGGTTCAGGGACGGAGGATCGCGGCGATCGCTTCGTCCACGCGGCCGCTCAGCTTGACGTACATCCACGCAGCCTGGATCTCGAGTGCGGGATCGAGACGCCATCCGCCTGCGGCGATCATGCCGAGCTCCTTGAGCTCGTCCGCAGTGAGTTTTTCAGCGAATCTTGCTTGCAGGACACGTGCAATCGACGATCCACGCCGCGAAGCCACGTGTCCCGCAGCGCGGGCCGCTTCCGCCGCTTCTTTCGTGTTGGTTCCGACGAGTGCGAGGAGGACGAAGTCGCGGAACTGTTCGTCGTCGTTGTCGACGCCCCCATCGACATGCAGATAGCGGGCGAGAGCGGCGGTATCGAGTGCGCCGAGGCGCGTCAGCGCCTCGATCGCGAGTTCGAGCACTGCCGGCGCGACATCGCGCCGGGTCGGCGAGCGCAGCAGGTCGGCGAACGCCTCGTACGTGGCGCGCTGTGCGGCAGTATTCACGCGCTTGGTCGCTTCGAGCACCGCAAGCAGCGATGAACGATGGCGCGTGGCGACGAGCGCCGGGAGCGCTTTCGCGGGATCACCCACGCCGGCGACGGCGTCGATCGCATCCGCCAGCTTCTCGAGCAGGGAATCAAGCGGCTGGTCGGCGGGCGCGACACGCAATGGTGCAGCCGGCCCGGCATCACCGGCCGCACCCCGAGCGCCCTCGGGAAGCCGCAGGTCGTGAGCCAGCGCCACGAAAGCCATGCGCACGCGGTTGGAATGCGATGGATCGCTTTCGACGGCGGCCTTCCAAGCGGCGTAGCCGGCGTCGGGCGAGAGTGTGAGCGCTGTCGCAATGCCGGCGCCGCGCGCCTCGGCCGGAAGCGAGGCATCCTGCAGCTGATCGAGAAGAAACGGTGCGGCGGCCGTGAGCTTGAAGCGGAGCGCGGTCGACGCGAGGCCGATGTAGATCGCCGCCCGATCCTTCGCAGACAACGCACCGAACCGTGTCCTGAACGCGTCCGCCGGGCCAGGATCCTTCTGTGACGTGGCAAGGATCATGGCGCTGACGCCTGCGACCTCATCGTTGCGATGCTGCGCGAGAGCCGTGAGCTTCTCGACATCCATCGCGCCGCCGCGGCGGAACAGCTCCGCCATGAGCAGCACACGGTCGCGGGCCTGCAGATCGTCCCACGCGAGCATCGCCATCGCCTGCTCACTGTCCACCATCTCAAGGCCGACCGCCGCGGCGATCGCGGTCGATCGATCGTGCTCGCCTTTCAGCTGTGCGAAGAGAAAGGGATCGACGACATGCCGCAGATCGAGCTCTGCAAGACCCAGGATGCCGTCGACCTGGATCGACCAGTGCTCGCCTTGCACGAGCGACTGAAACAACGGTTTCATCGCCGGATCTTTGAGCTGACGCAGTGCGACGAGCAGCGGGTGGTGTGCGCCATCGGCGTTGTAGCGGGTGGCGCGCCGCAGTTCGCGGATGGCAGCGTCCCACGACGATACCTCCGCATACCCCGCGGGCGCGGTCACGTTGGGACTCGCCGGTGGCACCTTGGGCGCCGATGCGGGACTCAACGTCTGCGCCGCTGCTCCGCCGCTGGCCCCGGCGAATGGCAGAGCCATCAGCAGCACCAGCGCGCTGAGCTGCCGGCGCGGATTAGTCGCCCTCGAACTGTTCACGGTCCGGCCGGTCCTCGCGTGTCGTGCACTCATAAAGCCAACGCGGAGTGTAGCGGCGTGCTCCTGTGCCTGAACGGCCGTCCGTCACAAACTTGGTTCCCGCAGGTGTGGTCTTCCGGCGATCGATCTTCAGAGGTGGCACATCGAACATCAGACACGGGGTGCGGAGCGCGTGATGTCGTGACGAAGCTGCGCGACAAGCTCCTTGAGCGGCGTCGCGCCATCGGGTCCGGCCAGGCTCGGATCACCAGTTTCCACGCGCTCACCGTCCGCCAGCATCTGCTCGATCCGCCTGGCCGCTGTGTGGGCAGTCGAGTGCGTGTCCCGCCCGAGTGCGCGAGCGATCTCCGGATAGCTCTGCGTCGTCAGCTGGCGGGCGAGATACACGGCGAGACTCCGAGCGAGCACGACGCGACGATGACGTCCCGATCCCAGCACGTCGTCGCGTTCGACGCCGAGCCTTGCCACCACACGCTGCACGATGTCGGTCATGCGGATCGGGCCGCTCGGACGATTGACGGTCTCGTCATCGAACGCCCGCTC
>JAWXBD010000220.1:0-12950 GCA_034439815.1 Phycisphaerae bacterium | reverse complement strand
TTGCCTTGCGTCACGGAAGTATGCGGCAGCGCGGGCCCGCGCGCAACCTAACACGCGCCGTACGGCGCGCGCGAATCAACTACGAGCCGTATAAGAAGGAAGAAGGAAGAAGTACGGACTGCTTCATCCTGCAGCCTTCATCCTTCTTACGTCCTGAGCGCATCGCGGGAGCGCGCGACTAGCATCTCGTCCATCGACGCTCAATTGCCAACCCTCTGCGCTGTGCGAGCTGTCGCTACAGCCTCGTCGGCCAAGCGAGCGATGCGGTGTGTCCCGAGTGCGCATACTCGGTCGACGCGTCAATGCGTGCTGCGGGCGAGTGGTCGACGCGGCGCATGAAGAGTTATCGCATCGCGTGCCTTGCGCTCGTCGTCGCATCCGCGACATGGGCGGCGGTGATCGGTGAACTGTGGTGGGCGATTTTGAGCATCTCGCCGCGCGAGCCGGCCTCTGTCATCTTCTTGATGGTGATCCATCTCGTTGCGCTGTGCGTCGCGCTGTTTGTGGGCACGCATGCGTCGGCGCTGCGTCCGAAGCGCGCTCTGCTTCGACTCGGCGCAGTGCTGGGTGCCGCGATTCTCTTGATTGCGGGACTGATGATCGCCCTGCAAATACGACTCGTCGTGTTGCATTCCGACCTTCCGATGTTGGCATTTACTTTCTTCGCATTCGGCACGCGCGTCCTCGGATTCTGTGTGAGCGCCTGGACGCTGGTCGTCGGCGTTCGCGGCCTCGAACGCACGTGGACGAGCACAGTGTAACCTTGCGATCGAAAGTTCGATTCGAAGGTGAGTGTCGTTAAGGACTGCTCGATTCTCGAGATTGTTCAGATTGACCGTCGGGATCGCGCCTTCCTTCATCCGCCTTTTATACGTTCTTCCCTCGTTCGGTCCGCCTCTAACCTCAGCGCATCGCCGGCCGGAAGTTCAAAATCTTGCAGCACCGCCCGCACGATTTCGTCGGCGACCTCGCGATTCCCCTGCGAAGCTTCAAGGTGTGCCCGCTTCACCATCGTGGCTGCGACCTCGCGGTTGCGCTCGCCCAGCTGTTGCCGAAACACGGATTCTGCCTCCATCAGTGATGCGCGCGCCGGCTCGATGCGGCCGTTGGTCCCCTGCTCCACGCCGAGATTGCGCAGCACGCGGGCTTCGTCCACCGCACGGCGATCGCGCTCCTGCATCCCGCGCATGAACGCGAGTGACCGCGCGAACATCGTCTCGGCCTCGGCGTGCTCGCCTTCGTCGCGCAAGAGTGTGGCCAGTCCGTTGAGTCCGCTCGCGACCATGACGGCGTTCGCGAGCGGGTCGCCGGCTGCGTGCAGCTGTTCGTGAATTGCAAGAGACTCGCGATACAGCCGCATCGCCGCGTCATTGCGACCCAGTCCGCGCGACGTCGCCGCAAGATGGCGCATCGTCAGCGCGGTTTCGCTGTGGACGCGCCCAAGCGCCGCGACGCGGATCGTCAGCGCCTCCTCGTACAGGGCGCGCACATGATCCAGTTTCGTCCGGTCACCTTCCGCAAGCCAGAACTCCGCCGCCGCGAGGCCATGGAGCGCTGCTTCCCGCAGCGGCTCGCCACGATCGAGCGATGCGGCGCAGATCGCGAGCGAACGCTCGAATATGGCCTTGGCGACAGCGTATTCCGTCAGTGTGTTGTAACTCTCGCCGACCAGATTCAGCACGCGCACCTGCGCCTGCGGATGTCGACTCATGCGCTGATCGATGTGCTGCGCGAGATCGTCAAGCATCGTCCGTCGCACGCCCTCGAACGGCGTGTCGCGCATCGCGTTGGGATCCAGGCCGAGCGTCCAGAGCACGTAGTCCGCGACAGCTCTCGAATCGGTCGCCCGTTCGCGCTCGTTTTGTTCGGCGGTGCGTGTGCGGAGCAGCAGCGCTGTTGACACGATCAGCGCGACGATGAGCGTCGTGCCTATCCCGACAACTGCAGCGACCTGCGCGCGATGGCGCGAGGCGTAGCGCATCAGGAGATACGCCGTCGTGGGTGCTCGCGCCGTGACGGGATCGCGCCGCAGGAATCGCGCGAGATCCGCTGCGAAATCGCCCGCGCTCCCGTAACGGCGCGCCGGCGACTCTTCCAGCGCTTTCGCGACGATCATCGACAGGTCGAACGGAACCGCGAGGACAATAGTGTGCAACGGACTGGGCTTGTCCTCCATGACCGCGCGCACCGCGCCGCTCAGGCTGCCCGGCGCGAACGCGCGGGCCGCACGACCCGCGAACATCTCCCACGCGATGAGGCCGAGCGCAAACACATCGCAGCGCGTATCGACTGGATCACCACGTACCTGCTCGGGACTCATGTACTGCAGCGTGCCGACGAGATGCCCCGACTCAGTCTCGTTCGATGCGCCGGGACGGTCATCGCGCGTCAGTCGCGCCACGCCGAAGTCCAGCACGCGCGGGCGAGGTTTCCCGGTTCCGTCCCGCTCGACAAGCAGGTTTTCCGGCTTGAGATCGCGATGGATGATGCCGTTCTGATGCGCGTGCTGCACTGCGTCGGCGATCGCGACGAGCGCGATCACGCGCGTCGAGACATCAGGCGCTTCCGTCTGCAGCCAACTGCGGAGCGGCACGCCTTCGACGAGTTCCATCGCGACGAACGGCTGCGGTCCGAAGCCGAGATCGGCGCTTCCGGCCGCGTACACCGACGCAATGCCCGGATGCCGCAGCATGGACGCGCTCGCCAGTCCAGGACGAACCAGCTTGAGCGCCACCGTGCGCTGCGGCTGCCGCTGCTGCGCTCGATAGACGACACCCATGCCGCCGTGTCCGATCACGGCCTGCAGTGTGAACTCACCGACTGTGCGGCCGATGAGCGAATCGGCCGCACGGCTGCTCGCGCTGTCGGGATCTGCCATCGATGCCGATACTTCGCGCGCAGCGTCGATCACGCCGCTCGCAGGCGTCTCGAGAAATCGTCGCGATGCATCGGCCGCCGTCAGCAGCGACGCGACCTCGTCGCGCATCGCCACGTCATCGCCGCAACGACGGCGGAGCCATTCAT
Organism: Phycisphaerae bacterium; assembly: GCA_034439815.1. Taxonomy (GTDB): domain Bacteria; phylum Planctomycetota; class Phycisphaerae; order Phycisphaerales; family SM1A02; genus JAEUIT01. Next base: position 9,926 of record JAWXBD010000220.1, on the reverse strand, counting down.
GCCGTTCGTCACGAGGGATCTCGAGCGCTGCAAAGAAGATGCGCTCGCTCTCGAAGCCGCTGTCGGAGTCGGCTTCCGTCATGGGTCACCGGACACATCGCCGCCGAGTTCGCGGAAGAGCCACGCCTTCGCGGACGTCCAGTCGCGCTCGACGGTTGCTGTGGCGATGCCAAGTTCTTCAGCTGCACGTTCGATCGAGAGACCGGCGAAAAATCGCAGCATGACGACATCGTGCTTGCGCGGATCTCTCTCGACAAGCCGGCTGAGCGCGCTGTCGAGTGCGAGAATGTCGATCGATTCGTTGTCGCGGTCGATGCTGAGATCGTCAAGTTCAATACGCTGGCGATCGCCGCCGCGCTTCAAACGACCGCGCGCCCGGGCGCGCTCGACCAGGATGCGCCGCATCGCAATTGCCGCCGCCCCGAAGAAGTGGCCGCGTCCGTCCCACTGCCGCGCACTGGCTTCACCGGTCGCGCCGGCGAGACGCAGATAGGCCTCATGCACCAGCGCCGTCGCCTGGAGCGTTCCGCCGCGGCGCTCCTGCGCGAGCCGCGCTTCGGCGAGCCGTCGCAACTCGTCATACAGCTGCGGGAAGAGTGTCTCGGCCGCATGGCGTCGATCACTGTCGCTTCCGCCCGGGGCATCGCTCGGTCCATCGCTTGAAGTGGGCGGCTCGGTCATTGCGGGCATGGTCCTCGAGCGCGACCTCGCAAGCAATTCCGGAAGCAGTTTGGATGCCGCCTCAAAAGATGCACCCCCCGATGAGTGAGCGCGAAACACGGTGGCGCATGAAGGACCGACGGGCCGGCATGTGCCGAGAACGTCGCTTTCGGGCCGAGGCAAACGTTCATTCGGCCCACGAACAGCTCCCACAGGAGTACTTTCCATGCGTTCCTCGCACTCACGCGCTTCGGACCGAACGGTCACCCTCGCGCGACAGCTCGCCGTCGCCGTTCTCGGTTGTACGCTCGCCGCGGTCGTCCTTTCCATCCCCAGCCGGGTCGACGGGTGCGGCGGCGTGCCGGCGCCGCAGGTCTGCGGCAAGAGCACGTCGCTCACCAAAGCACCGCCCGCTGTCTTCCCCGTCGCCTTTTTCGGAGGCGTGGTCGGCTTCCCGGTCACCGTCAACGTCGCAGCGTGGGGAGGCGGATGTCCTGCGCCGACGACGACCACGATCTCCCTCTCGATAGCGTGCCTGCCTCCGACCGGCGCCGCCGGATCGATCACGATTCCGACGCCGACGCCGGGAATTTATCCGGTGATCGTGCCGGTGTTCATCCCGCCAGGTCCACCGCGCATCTGCACGGTCTTCGGCACAGCCACGACAACGTGGGCTGACGGCACATCGACTGCGGGCGTCGGCGACACGACGTTCTGTGTCGTCGAGCCTTCACCGCTCGACCTGACGCTGCCGCGTCTGGAGATGGAACGAATCACCGACGCCGTGCAACGCGCTCATCCCGGGGATCAGCGTGTGCATCTCTTCCGCTTCACGAACAACGATCCGCTCGAGTCAATCACATTTGGCGTCGATGCGGACAGTGAACAGACTGCTCGGCTCAGCACCGGCTCGGGCTTCGCGCCCGGAAGCGGCCAAGGTGTATTCTCGATTTCGGATCCGGGCGAGGGCGACAATTTTCCGATCGCGTTCCTCGAAGATGTCGGCGCTGACGGTTGCATTCCGCTGCCGATCGATCCGATGGGCTTCTCCGTTCCGCACATCTCCAAGACGTACACACTCGCCGCCGGCGAGAGTCGTGTCATCGCGATCGCGCAGCGCTCCTGGCCGATGTGCGGATGTGGTTCGTCATGCGAGTCCCGCGTGAAGGTCGGCGGCGTCTGGTCGGACGGCACCGAGGCGCTCGCATGCGCGGGGGCCGGGCTGATCGTCGACTGCACCGTTCCGCCCGACTTCTCATGCCCTGATGGCGGCGCCGCGTGGAATCTCACCGAAGCGCCGCCGTGGCAGCTGAGCGGCGCGATCCACAACCCGGCGATCGCCGACGGCATGGGCAGCGTTCGCATTCTTTCGTCGGAGGTCATCGCCAACGGCATGTTCGACGGCATGCAGTCGCCGTCGTTGAACTTCGACGGCGTGCGCGGACGCATGGAGGCGACGCATTTCGCGCCCGACGTCATCGCGCAGGAGAACCAGTTCATTCTGGTGAACGCGGTGCTCGAAGCCGGCGCCGCCGGTCCGGGATACCAGTCACAGCTGACGCAGCTCACGCCGATGGATCCTCCGGAGAATCTCATGCCCGAGTGGATCTGGATCGACGCGCGGCACACGCTGGTGGGACCAGGCATTCCGCCCGCGCTCGACTCATTCTTCGATGTGTTCTACAGCGTGCAGCTGGACGGAGTGTCCGGCGGTCTGCATCGCCGCGCCCGCATCCTTCCCAACTCCTTCAGCGTCACACCGATCTCGGGAACGCAGTATGGCATCACGTTTACAGCCCAGTTCCTGCCGGTGCCCGGACTTCCGCCCTTCATCGAGCGGATCGATCTGCACGTTGATGCGAGCGGCACCTTGATCGGCTCACTCGACGGCGTTGTTCCACCCGTCAACGACGAGTGCTCCGACGCGCTGGAAATCAATGCCGGCGAAACGGCGTTCACGACAATCGGCGCGACCACGAGCGACGCGCCGCTGCCCGACTCGTGCGATGACGGATTCGGAACGTCGTTCGTCGACGACATCTGGTTCTACTACCAGTCCGGCGGCGACGGCGTCGCGACCGTGTCGACATGCGGCGCAGCGGACTTCGACACACGCATCGCCGTCTACAGCGGCTGCCCGGCGGACGGAGGCGAACTCCTCGCGTGCAACGATGACGCCCGCGGCTGCGCGGATCTCACGTCGCAGCTCAGCTTCCCCGCTGTCTGCGGCGGCGTGTACGTCGTCCGGCTCGGCGGTTTCGGCGGCGCCGGTTCGGGCACAGTGAGCGTGACAAACGACGGCGTGTGCGAGGCACTCTGCGCCGCCGACCTGAACGGTGACGGCGTAGTGAATGCAGCGGATCTCGCGATCCTGCTCGGCGCGTGGGCGACCACAGGGCCCGGCGACCTCAACGGCGACGGTGTGGTTGATGCAGCAGATCTGGCCGTCCTGCTCGGCGCGTTCGGCGAGTGCCCGGTCGCGGCCACCGCGGACTACCAGTTGTTCTTTGATCCCGAAGACACGAAGGTGAAGTACGGCGTCGCCAACGCCAACGGCAGCCGAGCGTTCATCGTGACCGCGGTGCAGCTCGGATCCGTCGCGCTGAAGGACGGAACACCGGACCTCGAAACGAACCTCGCCGGCGACGACAGCGGCGAATCACGCGTCAAGTGCGTGAAGGCCGGACCCGGCTCGATCCGCATCAAGATCCTGAAGGGCGCCAACGAGGTGTTCAACGACGTGATCTGCTTCGAGTGCGAAGCGGCGGAGGCAACGCCGGTGGAGGTGGTGTGCCCGTGAGGTGATCCAGCGTGGGTGCAAACCCGCGGCATCGGAGGAGTGATCCTTCGGTGCCGCGGGCGCTTTTGTCGCCAGACGAGAGCAGGCCTCCACTTTCCGTCGGAAAGTTCGGCGGCGGAATTCGCCGTTGCCAATGGGGGGCCCACTGCCGAGTCCTGATACCAGGAGAACAAGATGACCGCAACCAACACCTGCGCCATGGCATTCTTTGCGGGCGCAATCGCGCTCACCGTCACGCCGCACCTCGGCGCGCAATCGGTGCCGGGCTTTGTGGTCGAGCAGCATGACGCCCTTCAAGCCGTGGCGCATCGCCGACGGTGGTGCTCCGATTGTCGAGGTCGGCAACGATCCAATTCCGGATCCCGACGTCGTCGCGTTCGACGCGTCCGGGACGATCTCTGGCGTTCCCGGTTCACTGCTTGTCGCGGGACTCATTTCTCAGTCCGTCTGTGGCATCAGCGCGATCGCGCCGAACGGCACGGTGACGACGCTGTGGGAATCGAACCAGTGGGTCAACGTCGCCGCGATGCGCTTCGACCACGCGGGCCGACTTCTTTTCATTGCGGCTGAGTCAGACTCCATCTGGGTCACCACGGGCAACACGCCAACGGTCCTTGTCGATATTCCAGGCAACGTCGATCCGTTGTGGATGACGATCGCGCCGGATGACTCGATCTACGTCAGCGACGCCGCCGGCGTCATCCACGTGTACTCGTCAACGGGCGCGCTCATCGACAGCTCGTTCGCGAATCTCGGCGGGCCCGCGCTGCTCGACTTCGCACCGGGCGGTTCGTTCGGAACGGACCTGTACGCGATACGGCGCTCGACGGGCACGCTGTATCGCGTGGACGGGCGCGGCGGATTGACCATCGTCGGAACCGGCTTCGGTGCGGGCACGACGCTCAACGACATGATCTTCGGTCCGTGCGGACAGCTGTATGTCGCACGCAATCTCACCGACGAAGTGCTGGTCGTGAAGGCGGAGGTCTGCGCGTGCGGATCACCGAACGGCGCCGACTTGAACGGCGACGGCAGCGTCGGCGCCGCAGACCTGGCGCTCCTGCTCGGCGCGTGGGGCACGAACGACTGCAGCGCGGATCTGAACAGCGACGGAACTGTCGGAGCGGCGGATCTTGGGATTCTGCTGGGAGCGTGGGGGACGTGAAGTAGCGCCTGTCCAGCTGCTCGCTCGATCAGACCACGATCCCGCGCCAGCGCGCCACTTCCGGCTCCAACACTCTGACGAAAGAATCTGTGCAATCTGCGAAATCTGCGGACGACCGACCACGCCGTCGCAACGCCCCCGTCCCGCACCGCAACTTTTTCGCAATCCCTGATGGCAGGTTCTCGCTCCATCCTCCGCGTCCTTGCTGACGCCGCCTCCGCCCTGGTCAGGACGGAACCGCGGCTCATAAAGGAAACGCATCATGTTCAAGCTTCATATTTCTCCGCAGCGTCACGGCGCCATGCGCCCCATGCCCGCCGCCGTACTCGCATTCGTGGCCAGCTCGCTGGTCGGTACCGCCTCCGCCGATTCCGTCGTTCTCGTCTCACTTAACGAAGAGACGAACGGGCGCTTCGGCTTCTCTGTCGCCGCGATCCCTGATTGCGACGGCGACGGTCACGACGACGTGATCATCGGCGCGCCCGGCGAGAACGGCGGCGGCGTCGACGACGCCGGCCGCGTCTACATTCACTCCGGCGCCACCGGTGCGCTCATCCGCGGTCACAGTTCACCGAACGACACCGTCGACGGCGCCTACGGATTCGCCGTGGCGGGTGTCGGGGATCTCACGGGCGACGGCCGCGGCGACTACATCGTCGGCGCGCCGCTCGAGGCCGGAGGCGGCCGCGTGTACGTGTACTCCGGCGCCACCGGCAATCTGGTGCGCATGCACACGTCGACAACGCCAGTTGCGTTCGGGCGCTTCGGTGCTGCTGTCGCCGGTCTTGACGACCTCACGAACGACGGCCGCGGCGACTACATCATCGGCGCGCCGAATGAGACATGGGTCTTCGCTGACGCAGGCCGCGTGCACATTTACAACGGTTCAACTGGCGGCGTTCACTCCGTGCGGACCTCCATCACTCCCGAGCTCGGCGGCGAGTACGGCACCAGCGTCGCAGGTGTTCCCGATCTCGACGGCGACGGTCGCGGCGACTTCGTCGTCGGCGCGCCGTACGAAGATCCCGGCGCGCTGCCGATCGACGCCGGTCGCGCATATGTTTACACGGGACTCAACACTGCACTGCTGCACACGTTCTCATCGCCGAACGCGCAAGCGTCCGGGCGCTTCGGCATGTCGGTCGCAGGCATTCCTGACGTCGGCGGCTTCGGCGGCGGTGATGTCATCCTCACGATCAGCACCTGCGACCAGGCGGACTTCAACACGAAGCTCGCGGTGTATGACGGCTGCGGCGTGGCGTGTTCGACCTCGACGCTCATCGGCTGCAACGATCAGGGACTGCTGTGCGGCGGAGGCACCTCGACGATGGACATTCCGATCGTCGCAGGTGATTGCCTGCGGATCCGCATCGGCGGTTCCGGCAACCCCAGCGGCACAGGCATCCTCACGCTGACATGCACACCATGCAAGTCAGCCGACATCAACGGCAACGGCACTGTGGACGCGGCGGATCTGGCGATTCTCCTCGGTGCCTGGACGGGCGCGCCCTGCGCAGGCGCCGCGTGCGACGCTGATCTCAATGACGATTCGCTTGTGAATGCGGCGGATCTGGCGATTCTGCTCGGGGAATGGGGCGGGAACGGCGGCTGCTGAGCCGGAGAGGGAGACGAATCAGCAGCAGCTATGGCGACGGCGCGCTCCGAGCGACAGCGGAGCGCGTCGTCGTTTTTGATGGATCGAACGTGATGCGCGTCGCGGCAGCGGATTGAACCGATCGCGCCGACGGGCGATGGCATCCAGCGACGCTTGTTGAATCGCCCTTTCAGGGCTGGCAATCAACAGCCACCGCGAACCCGGGGCGTTGCCCCGGGCTGAATTTGGAGTGCCCCGTTCGGGGCGGTCGGATGGTGATTGCGGAGTGCTTGCTGAATTAGACTGCACCCCGGATGACTCTGCCGTATGAGTCAGGTCTCTCGCCGTACGACTCCGCTCAGGCACTGGCTCAAACACTCGCCGATGCGCGCCGGGTGCTTGGACCTCTTGATGACGCATCGCTCGCTGCCGCGCTTCGTTTGCTGTTCGAGGGCTCGCTCACCGACATCGCATATCTCGTGCGCGACGGCGACATGCCGCTGAATCTACGGCTTGACGCACTCAGGTCCATCGAAGTTCTCTACGACGAAGTGCTCGAGTTGAGAGCTGGCGACACCCTTCAATCGCAAGCCACCGCGTCGTCGAGCGAGCTTCAGCAGACCATCTTCATGATCTGGGACGTATCGCCGCTTACGTACTGGCCGCCGAGCGGTCACGCTCGTGCGGCATCGCGATGCTTGGCGGAAACCTTCGGTGCTGTCCTTGGCCGATGCCGATCGGCAGCCTGCATCGAAAGCGCGCTTCACGGGCTTGGCCATCTTCACAACTCGAATGCTGATGCGGCCAAAGAGGCAATCTCGCGCTGGATGAGCCAGCGTCCGGACGTGCCCGATGAGCTGCTCGATTACGCCGAGCTCGCGTGGGCTGGCACCGTCTGACAGGGCGACTATGCTGCGAAGCGGTCATTGCGTACTGACGCCATAGACATCGAGGCCCAGCGCGCAGAATCGAGCGTGCGTGTCACGAAACCCGCAGCTCTGCGGCGTGCACCCTCGGGCACCGGGAATCGCATCCCAATCCGATCCCGTCGGGCGATCGGGGACACCGGTGCGCGGAAAGAAGAAAAGAACAGCGCGCTCAATCGCATCGAGGCGCACCGTCGCGTCGGACGTCGCGGGGAGCCCGATCGCCGGCAACAGCGCGCCTGTGAGGTGCGCCGCGGCGCCGTCGTCGATCGGCACTGGCAGGTCGGAAGGACGCTCGAAGAGACGTGAGGACATGGGTCGTCGTTCCGCGCGGGCTGCGAGGTCTCGCCGAGGATTCGTGCATTGAAACTTCGGCGAAACTTGTTGTTGAATCGGAACAGTCGGAACCGCTTCTCTGCGGGCGGCGTATGCCCGTCGCTGCGTCGCCGGTCGCATGACGGCGAGCGGAAGCACATCGGAGACAAACGAATGACGGTCCCCGCCGCGGTGGCGAGCGGACGTGTGTTGCGCGGGGGCCGACTCTTGGCTTCCTGCGCGATCGGCACGTCCGTCGTTGCTGATGTTCTCTTTCATGATCAGCGATTCGGCGCGAATCTCGCCGCGTTCGGAGCTGGACTTCTGGCACTGGTCCTCCTCGTGCGCCATCGGCATCGGCGACTTGTCTCGCGCGAGCGCCGACTCGTCTACACGATGATCGGGCTCATCGCGATATCGCTCGTCGAGCCGGGGATCATCGTCACCGCGCTCTTTGTCCTTGCGTTGTGGACGGTCGCCGTGGGCGCGATCGGACGCTGGCCCGATCGTGTGGTCGACTGGCTCGCTGCGATAGCACGGTTGCCGCAGGAGCTCGCCGCCCGGGTGTTCATCGATGACCATCTGCGCCGTCGCTGGAACACGCGCCACGGCGGCCGGGGGCGCCGCAACGCCATCATCCTGCGATGGAGTGTGCCGGTCGCGATGGCTGTAGTCTTCGTCGCGCTGTTTGGATTGCGAACCCGGTCATTGCGCAATGGATCTCGACGGCGTACGAAACGTGCAGCAGCACCGTGCGCGATCTGTTTGGAAACACCACGTTCGCGCGGGTCTGTATGTGGATTGTGGCGCTGTGCTTCAGTTACGCCCTCCTGCGGGGCCGCAGGCGTGCTCTTCACACAGGCGACGCGGCGCGCGTTTTGAACCGCGCGGACGATCACGACGCGCTCCTCACGCGCAGCCTGGTGCTCTTCAACATCGTCTTCGCGGTGCAGACGATCCTCGATCTGTACTACCTCGGCACCGGCGCGGCGCTGCCTGGCGGAATGACGTTCGCCACGTACGCGCATCGCGGCGCCTATCCCCTGATCACGGCGGCGCTGCTTGCAGGCGCGTTCACGCTGTGGGCGTTTCCCGCGGGGCGCGACGGCGGCATCTGGTCGCGCCGCCTCGTCGCGATCTGGATTGCGCAGTGCGTGCTGCTGACGTTCAGCGCCGCATGGCGGCTCTGGCTCTATGTTGACGAGTACAGCCTCACCCGCTGGCGACTGGCGACGATCCTCTGGCTCGCGATCGTGTCGTTCGGACTCGCGAGTCTCATTGTGCGGATCATGCTCCGCCGCGACGGCCGATCGCTCATCACGTGGAACGTGCGGACCACGCTCGCGGTGCTGGCGCTGTGCACGCTGCCGAACTTCGACGGCTTCATCGCCCGCTACATCGTGGCCCACTGCCGCGAGATGGGTGCGACCGGCCAGCCACTCGACATCAAATATCTGCAGTCTCTCGGCCCTGCGTCAATGCCCGCGCTCGCGACGTTCGCCGAAGAGGCACCGCCGGAAGCGCAGGCCGCGGCGTCTGGTGCGCATCGCTCGCTGGCGATGGAGCTCGACCGCACACTGAGTACATGGCGGGGATGGAGCGTGCGCCGCGTGCTGTGGGAGAAAGCGGAAGCGCCGCGCTTGTCTTCGCAGCATGACGACGCGATACGGCCATCGTTCGGTCGGTGTTGCGCTCCTGCTGCTCGCGGTGCTGCCATCGTGCGCGCCGACGAGATCGGCTGCGCGCTCCACCGGCACGGAGTCGGACCATCGACCGCTGACCTTTGCGCAAGGCGGTCAGTCCTTCAACGCGGTCCTCGAACTGCCCTCGCCGGACCATCGCAATGGCTGGGGGATCCTTCTCCTTGGCGGCGGCATGAGCAACGATCTCGACTGGACGGTGCCAGGCGAGGTCACCGCCGAGGGAACTCGAACGCAGCTCACGATCACCGGCGCGAGCCATGCGGACGCGCCCACCATCAGTCGGGCACTGGCAGCGCGCGGCTTTGCGGTGCTTCGATGGAGCACGATACCGATCGGTGACCCGCTCGCCGCCGAGTGGCCGATGCGGACGACGCCGCGATCCCTGGTCGAACTCTGCGACGACGCACGCGCGGCGCTGCAGACGCTGCGATCGAGCGGCGTGGTCGATGAAGGGAAGGCGCTGCTCCTCGGTCACAGCCTCGGCGCCGTCCGAGCCTGCACCATCGCCGCTGACGATCGGGACGTGCGGGGACTTGTCCTCCTCGCTTCCGCGTACTTCACTTCCTCGACAGGCGCGCCGGCGAGTCTCCGCGCGGCCGGACTTCGTTTCGGTGACGAGGTCGTCCGTGCCCGCTCGCTCCCGTGCCTCGCGGTCTTCGGGGCGCTCGATTCCTCGCGCGCGGTCCGTGCGGCTGCAGCGGCGGACCTCGCAGGATCACCCGGCCTGGAACGTCTTGAGGTGCGGGTGATCGACGGCCTCGGC
>JAWXBD010000219.1:0-13530 GCA_034439815.1 Phycisphaerae bacterium | reverse complement strand
TTGACGATGTCCTTGCAGTCGAACTCCTTGTCGTAGACCAGCGCCGAACACTTCTCGCAGAAGAACATCAGATGCTCGGTCTCGCCGGCCGGCCGGCGACGCTCCACGACCAGGCCGATCGTGTCCGGTCCGCGCTGCGGTGAGTGCGGCACGTTGGGCGGGATGAAAAACACCTCGCCTTCGCGAAGCGGACAATCGACGATGCGCCCGTTCTGAATGGTGCGGATGTTGACGTCGCCCTTGATCTGATAGAAGAACTCCTCCGAGTTCGTCATATGAAAATCGTTGCGGGCATTCGGTCCTGCGATGATCATGATGAAGAAATCTTTTCCACTATAAATGTATTTGTTCCCCACAGGCGGCGTCATCAGATGCCGGTTCTTGGCGACCCAGTCCTTCAGATTGAAGGGGAACGTCACCGAGCCGTCCGGCTCGAGGCCATTCGGTTCGTCGGGCGTATCAGGATTGGTCGCAGGACCAGCAGACGCGCTGCCGCGGTCGCGGCGGGAGTCGGCGAGCGATGTCATGGTGGACCTCGGTTCGGGCGGGGACGTGGCCTGGCAGGCGATTGGCGAAACTGCACGATACCCGCGACGCTGCACGGACCAAACTGTTGGATCACCAGAAGTGCGCTTCCTTTCGTCAGAGTGCCGATGGAAGCGAGCCCTCCGCCCGATCATCTCCTCATGCGCGTCCGGTTTCATCACAGTCTGCACGGCCGATTGATCCTCTTCGGAGTGGTCCCCACGCTGCTGCTGATCAGCGCGCTCGTTGGATTCGCGCTCCTTGAGAAGTTCCGGACGCTGCGAGCAAACGCTGAGCAGCACATGCTCAGTGCCGTGCAGCTGGCCGCTGCCAACGCCGAGGACCGCGTCAACGATGCGGTGCGAACCGCTCGGATTCTCGCCGATGTCGAATCGACCGGGCTCTGGATGCGACCCGCGGAAACGGTGCGGATCCTCCATCAGATTCTGGAGCGCGACCCGGTGGTGTCCTCCGTATGGGTCGTCCTCGAACCCGATGCGCTGCCCGCCGGAGAAGCAGCGCGCCTGCCTGAAGCGTTCGGCGCCGATGGCCGGTTTGCCGCACGAGTGACACGCGACCAGACGCGCGGCGGCAAGCCCGCACTGCAGGCCGACAGTCAGCTCGCGAAGGACATCGCGTACGAGCAGCCGCTGCGGGTCTACCGTGAACGTGGAGTGCGCGACGATTACGTTGGCGACCCCGTGGCGCGCGACGGCGAGTTCGTCGTTCAGATCACGTACCCGATCGTGCATGACGACCGCGTGGTCGGCGTCGCAGGTGCGGAGTACTCCACCGACGAGATCCAGGCTGCGGCGCATTCGATCGCCGCACGAGCCAAGTCGCAGCTGTTTGCATTGAGTCCGCGCGGCGTCATTATCGCGACGAGTGCCGATCCGCCCGTCGGTACGGCACCCCCCGATGGAAAGTCGCTTTTGCGCGGGAAGAATGTTGCCGACACGGCGTATGCCGCCGCGCTCCTGCCGCTCTTGCCGCGTGAATCGACAGCCGAATGGTCCATCGAACCGGATCCGATCGATGAACGACCGACATACTACGTGTCGGCGATCACGCAGTCGGGCGGATGGCGCATCGTCCTGTCCCGGCCCGTCGCGGAAGTCACGGCGCCCATCACCCGGACAGTCGTATGGAATCTGATTCTCGCACTCACCGGACTTGTGCTCGTCGGCGCGCTCATGCTCTGGCTGGCCTTCAACGTGCGTCGACGGATCAACCGCGCGATCGTCGCGGCCGAAGCGATCGCCGGAGGCGACCTGACAGTGCGCGTCGATGCGGACGCGGGCACGGACGAGAGCGGCGCGCTGCTCCGCGCGCTCGGCGTCATGGCAGCGCGGCTCGGCACACTTGTCACGCGCGTCAAATCCGCCGGCCTGGCCCTCGATGTCGGTGTCACTGAGATCGGCAGAAGTACCTCGCGGCATCGCGAAGCTGCGACGCCGCTCGGACAATCCGCCACCGAAGTCGCCGCGGCTGCGAAACAGATTTCCGCCACCGGAGTCGAGCTCTCGCGCACGATGGAGTCGGTGCAGGAGAGTGCCTCGGCCGGCGCGACCATCGCGCGACATGGACGCGAACAGCTCGCGGCAGTTGATGAGTCGATGCGCGAGCTCGACGCGGCCACCGCGTCCGTCGCGGGCAAGCTCGCGACCATCAACGAGCGCGCCGTGGCCATCAGCACCGTGGTCACGACCATCACGAAGGTCGCCGATCAGACGAATCTGCTCTCCGTGAACGCGGCGATTGAAGCGGAAAAGGCCGGCGAACAGGGACGCGGATTCCTTGTGGTCGCACGGGAGATTCGCCGGCTCGCGGATCAGACGGCGGCTGCGACCCTCGACATTGCGCAGATGGTGGAGGAGATGCAGTCGGCAGTTTCAGCAGGCGTGATGGAGATGGACCGGTTTGCCGACAAGGTGCGGCACGGCGTCGAAGACGTGAATGAAACGAGCCGTCGCATGGGTGGCATCATTGAAGGCGTCGCAGAGAACACTGAACGATTTCGCGCCGTCGCGAATGGCATGGCCAGCCAGTCGTCCGGCGCCCTGCAGATCAGTGATGCCACGGAGCTGCTGCAGAAGTCGGCACGCTCGGCGGTCGAAGGACTCGCAAGCCTGTCGACGGCAGCGCGCACGCTTGAAGCCGCAAGCGCGAGCTTACGGGCCGAGGTCGCCGCGTTCCGCGTCGCCGACGAGTCCTGAGGACTGCTCGCGCGCTGCTTCGAGTTCCTCGAGCCGCTGACAGATCCACGGGATCGAGCCGCGCCGCTCGAGGAACTTCGCGAATGCGCTCAGCGCGTCGGCATCGACAACGAGACTCGTAATCGGGCCGAAGAAATGCAGTGCCTGCGCCGAAATGAAATTGAGTGGCCGCGAGGATTCCAGAAAGAGAATCGCGGGCCCGACCATCTGACGACGCACGACTGCGACGAGCACGCGATCGATGATCTCGCGCTCCGCTGCGGTCGGAATCGCAGGACCCGGCGGATCGACCGCAAACGCGTGGCGACAGCTCGCGGCGACACGTCGGAGCCAGCCGCCACCAGACTGTGAAGTTTCGTTCACGAACGGACTCCGCCGATGCGAGCCAGAACGGCCTGGAGTAGACGGTCGTGCTCGCGCATCGGAAGCGGCATCAGGAGTCCGCGCGCAATGTCGAGCGATGTCGCAGTCGAGCGGGACTGCAGGAGAATCGCCCGCTCATCATGCGAGACGCGGCGCACGGAGGCGACCGGCATTGACCGCTCTCCCAGCACCGTGCGCACACGGGCTCGCTCCCCGTCGATCGAGCAGCGCACCGGCAGATAGAAGCGGTGCAATGCAATGCAAAACGCGACGACGGTCGCAGCTCCCGCGAGCCAATGGCTGACGAGAACAGCGGCCAATGCTCCCAACCCGAGGACCACCACGCCCCCCAAGACGCCCGCGCCGGGGCGCTCACGGACTGGCCACGAGGTCCAGATCAAAGGCGCTGCATCGTCGGACATCATTGAGCGTCACGGTAACGAACGCGCGTTCCGTCCGCGAGGGGTGCAAGCCGCGCTGCGGCGAATCCGGTAGGCTTCGGAACTTCATGAGTGATCCGAGCGCGCATCCACCGATAGACCTGCAGTCAATCCGCTGGATACTGGCGACGGACTGCGGCAGCACGACAACCAAAGCGATACTCATCCAGAAGATCGGCAACGAGTATCGGCAGACGCAGCGCGCCGAAGCGCCGACAACAGTTGAGGCACCCTTCGCGGATGTGACCGTGGGAGTTGTCAATGCCATCACGGAGATAGCCGAAGTTGCCGGTCGGCGCTTCATCGACGACAACGGCCAGATCATCCGTCCCGCGACGGAACACGAGGGATGTGACATTTACATCTCGACGAGTTCGGCCGGCGGAGGTCTGCAGATGATGGTCGCGGGCGTGGTCGCACAGATGACGGCAGCGAGCGCGAAGCGTGCCGCACTCGGCGCAGGCGCCATTGTGATGGACACCATCGCAGCAAACGACAGGCGCAAACCCCACGAGCAGATCCAGCGCATCCGTGAGCTGCGTCCGGACATGGTGCTCATTTCGGGCGGCACTGATGGCGGCAACATCCAGCAGGTGGTGCAGATCGCGGAGCTGATCGCTCCTGCGAAACCCCGTCCCCGCTTCGGTGGCGAATACGAGATGCCGATCATCTTTGCGGGCAACAAGGAGGCGGCACCTCAGATCCGCGCGATTTTCCGTGACGGATTCGATCTGTCGGTCGTCGACAATCTGCGGCCGGTCCTCGAGCTTGAGAACCTTGGACCGGCGCGTGACAAGATCCACGACGTATTTCTCGAGCACGTCATGGCGCATGCGCCCGGTTACGACAAGCTGATGACGTGGGCGAACGCGCCGATCATGCCGACGCCTGGCGCAGTGGGCGACATCCTGCAGCGCATTGCGGCGCGCGATCGCATCAACGCCGTCGGTGTCGACATCGGCGGTGCCACGACGGACGTCTTCAGCGTTTTCGGCGGCACGTTCAACCGCACCGTGAGCGCGAATCTCGGGATGAGCTACTCGATCTCGAACGTGTGCGCGGAAGCGACGATGCCGAAGGTGCTGCGTTGGGTGCACCTCGACATGGATGAGCGCGAGCTGCGCAATCGCGTGAAGAACAAGATGATCCGTCCGACGACGATTCCTCAGACGCTGGAAGCGCTGGTGTTCGAGCAGGCGGTGTCGCGCGAGGCACTGCGTCTGGCGTATCTGCAGCACAAGGAGTTCGCCACGGTGCTGAAAGGCGTGCAGCAGCAGCGCACCGTCGGCGATGTGTTTTCGCAGGAGGGTGGGAATCGTTCGCTCGTCGACAACATGAAACTCGACCTGCTGGTCGCGTCGGGCGGTGTGCTCTCGCATGCCCCGCGCATGGAGCAGACGGCTGCAATGCTCATCGACGCATTTGAGCCGGAAGGCTTCACGACGCTCGCGAAGGATTCGATCTTCATGATGCCGCATCTTGGCGTACTCGCGAGCGTCCACCCGGACGCCGCCATGCACGTCTTTGAACGCGACTGCCTCATCATCCTCGGTACGTGCGTCGGGGCGAAGGGACATGCCAAGCTCGGCAAGGCGTGCTTCTCGTATCGAATCACGCCGTCCACTGGTTCGACCGTCAGCGGCGACATGATGGTGGGCGATCTCAAACTGGTGCGCCTCTGCGAAGGGGAGACTGCTCAGCTCGAGATCACCCCCGATCGCGCGTTCGATGTGGGCGGCGGTCCGGGCAAGAGCGTGCAGCGCACGGTGCGCGGCGGTCAGGTTGGCATCGTGCTCGACGCACGCGGTCGCCCGCTCGAGTTGCCGGAAGATCGCGGCGCGTGCCGAGACCTCATGCTGCGCTGGGTCAAGGCGCTCGAACTCTATTCCTGACTCTGACGAGCTTCTGCAAGCACGAACTTCAGCACGCACACTATGGCTAAGGCCTACACACCGGGACTCAAGGTCACACCGCGCACGTTGCATCGCGTGCGACGCTCGCTGCCCATTCACGGAGACGTGCTCGTGAACGTCGGCGACAGCGTTGAGCCGACGCAGGTGGTCGCGCGCACATTCACTGAAGGCGACATCACCCCGATCAATCTTGCGAACTTGCTGGGAGTTCCCGCGGCAGAAGTGCCGGAAGCGATGCTGAAACAAAAGGGCAGCACGGTCACGCAAGGAGAACTCATCGCGCGCACCAAGGGCATTTTCGGGATGTTCAAAAAGGAAGCGGTGTCGCCTGCCTCCGGAACGATCGAGTCGATTTCGGGACAGACCGGACAGCTCATCCTGCGCGGTGCACAGCAGCCGGTCGACGTGCTGGCGTTTCTCGCTGGACGGGTTGTCGAAGTGCTGCCGCATGAAGGTGCGATCATCGAGAGTGAAGCGATGTTCGTGCAGGGCATCTTTGGGATCGGCGGCGAAGCATTCGGACCGATCCGCGTCGCATGCACGAAACCGGAGCAGCGGCTGGATGCGAATCTCATTCTTCCCGACATGAAAGGGGCCGTCGTCATCGGCGGCGCCCGCATGACCGTGGAGGCGATCCGCAAGGCGAAAGACATCGGCGTCGCCGCGATCATCTCGGGCGGCATCGACGATCAGGATCTCAAGGACTTCCTCGGCTACGACCTCGGTGTCGCGATCACCGGGAGTGAACGCGTCGGACTCACCTTCATCATCACGGAGGGCTTCGGGGACATCGCGATGGCAACGCGCACGCATCAGCTGCTCTGCGCGATGGAGGGGAAGGCTGCTGCGGTGACCGGCGCCACGCAGATCCGAGCCGGCGTGATGCGCCCGGAAATCGTTGTTCCGCTCACGAGCAGCGGCGGTCCGATCGCGCACGTGATCGATACGGGCGGCGAGCTCGCTCTTGGCACGCAGGTACGACTCATCCGTGACCCGTACTTCGGATCAATCGGAACGGTGGCTCGACTGCCGCACGAGCAAGCGATCCTTGGCTCCGGTTCCAAGGCGCGCGTGCTTGAGGTTCGACTTGATTCCGGTGAAATTGTCGTCGTGCCGCGAGCAAACGTGGAACTCATCGAAGGGTGACCTCATGCAACGATTCCATGCTGTGGGGATCATGATCTTTGACGGGTGCCGGCTGATGGCGGGGCCGGCGCTTGTGCTGCTGCTGACGTGGTGCATTGCGACGAACGGCGCGCTCGGCGCACCGCCGGCGCCGACGGACGTCACGGCAGAAGATTTTCCTTGGGATGACGGGACGAACGCCAACGTGCGATGGTCGTTTGACACCGCGGGGTCCGATGCGATCCAGGGCTTTCGCATCTACCGACGGCTCACGGCGGACGAACTCGCAAAGGAGCGCGTTGAGCGGCGTGTGAAGGCCGCCGAGACTGCGTTCGACACGAGCCTTAAGAGCGCGCTCGAAACCGCGACATCGGAGGCGACGTCGGAGGAACACTACTTCGTCGGTGACGACACACCACAAGATCGCCCCACGAAGCGCCAGGCCGCGATCGACGAGGCAACGAAGGAAGCGCTCAAGGCTGCCGCTGCCGCCGACGGCGAGCCGCTCTTTGAGTTCCGAGCGATCGGACGAGCTGAACCTGATGAGCGATCGTTCAAAGTGACGACGCTCGCCCGGTCGTCGTCCTATGAGTTTCGCGTGACGGCGCTCGGCATCGACGACAGCGAGAGTGAAGCCGTCGACGCGGCACCTGTCACGACCCGGCGTCATGCCTTCGTTGGAGAGCGCGGGTTTCTCGCTGCCTTTCTCTTTGGTCTGTGCGCGATCATCGTGGGAGCGATCGCCCTCGCGCGTGGCGGCTTCCGCATGAAGGTGCGGCGCATCGCGGGTCTCGACGCCCTGGACGAAGCAATCGGCCGCGCGACCGAAATGGGCCGGCCGGTGCTCTTCATTCCCGGTCTGCAGGACATGGACAATGTGTTGACGGTGGCGGGCGTGACGATCCTCAGCCGCGTCGCGAGGACTGCCGCGGAATACGACGCGCGCCTCGAAGTGCCGACCGCGCGCTCGCTCGTCATGACCGCATGCCGCGATGCCGTGCAGGGCGCGTACTACGCCGCGGGTCGACCGGAGGCGTACAACCCTGAGGCAATTCGCTACATCACTGACGAGCAGTTCGGCTACGTCGCATACGTTGCCGGACGCATGGTCCGCGAGAAGCCCGCGACGTGCATCTACATGGGCCAGTTCTACGCAGAGTCCCTTCTGCTGTCGGAGAACGGCAACGCGATTCACGCGATTCAAATTGCCGGTACTGCTGAAACCTCGCAGCTTCCGTTCTTCGTGGCCGCTTGCGACTACACACTGATTGGTGAGGAGTTCTTCGCGGCAAGCGCGTATCTCTCCGGCGAGCCGGCGCAACTCGGAAGCCTCTTCGGTCAGGACATCGGCAAGATGATCGCTGTGGCGCTGATTGTCCTCGGTGTGACGCTGGCAACAGTCGGCGCGTTCCACGTGCCAGCCGCACAGCGGGCCGCAGACTATCTCGCGCACACGGTGCTCAAACAGTGAGGAGAATTGTCCGTTGAAGCGCACTGTTCCAGTCATCATCGCGTCGGCCGTTGGTTTTGTGCTCGTCATCGCATTCTTCATTCCGCGCACGCAAGCGTGGGGCGAGACCGCGGTGCTGTGGTTCAACATCCTGGCGGCAGTCGCCTTCGTGCTCGGCGCCGGCAACTTGATCAAGGTGCAGCTGGAATCGATTTCCGCCCGACGGCCCGGCTGGGGCTTTGCGCTTGTCACTCTCGTGGCCTTCTTCACGATGTTCATCGCGGGAATGCTCAAAATCGGCGTGTTTCCTGCGGGCCAGTACCCCGAGCACGCGTGGAGCGGGAAGTTCGATTCCGCAGGGGCGCCGTTCGGCTGGATGTACAACTACATCTTCTCGCCCATTACAGCGACGATGTTTGCATCGCTGGCGTTCTACGTCGCGAGCGCAGCGTTCCGCGCGTTCCGTGCGAAGAACGTTGAAGCGATCCTGCTCCTCGGCACCGCGTTCGTCGTGCTCATCGGCAACACCGCCATGGCGCGACTCACAGATCCGTTGCCGGAGTACCTCGCGTTTCTTCGGCTTGATGTGCTCGTCGCCAACCTGATGTCGTATGTGGCGACCGGCGTGACTCGCGCCATCACGATCGGTGTTGCAGTGGGCGTTGCTGCCACAAGTCTTCGCATCCTTCTCGGCATTGACCGTCCATACCTCGGCCGCCTCTGAGCGAATCCATCATGCTTCAGTACCTGAGCACTCTCGATCGGCGCGTGGTCTTCCTGCTGATGGGACTCGCAGTCGCGATTCCGATCCTCTTTCCGCTGCCGCTCTCGTACAAGCCGAGCGTACTTGCCCAGCAGGCGTTCGATGCGATCGAAACGCTGCCGCCGGGATCGAACGTCGTTTTCAGTTTCGACTACGACCCCGCTGCTTCAGGTGAGCTTCAGCCGATGGCCAACGCGCTGATGTATCACTGCGGCCAGCGCAAGCACAATCTGTATTTCATGGCGCTCTGGGCACCCGGCGCGGCGATCTGCTCCGACACGATCGACGGGATCCTGCTGAAGCGCTGTGAAGGCTACGAGTACGGTCAGAACTACGTGGAGCTCGGATATCAGGCGGGACTCGCCGGCGTCATCAAGATTGCAGTGACCGATCTCCGCCAACAGTTCAAGACCGACAAGTACGGAACGCCGCTCGATCAGATTCCGATGATGAAGGGCATCCAGAATCTGCAGCCGATGGACCTGCTCGTTTCCGTCAGCGCCGGAGACCCTGGCTCGAAGGAGTGGGTCCAGCTGTTCGTGACACCGTTCCCAGCAACCAAGATGGTCACTGGCACGACGGGTGTGCAGTCAGTGAGTCTGTACACCTACATTCCGAACCAGATCGACGGCATGCTTGGAGCGATCAAGGGCGCCGCCGAATATGAAACGATTGTGAACGCGAAGTATCCGGGCCCGGACGGCAAGCCGCTTCCCGAACTGCAGGAAGGGCAGCGCCGAATGGGGCCGCAGCTCACCGCGCATCTGCTCATGGTGACGCTCATCGCCGTGGGCAACGTCGTGTACTTCATGCAGCGCAAAGCGAGCCGCCGCAGTGGACACGCGCGAGGAGCCGCGCGATGAAGAGATCAACGATCGTTTCCATCGCGCTCTGCGTCGTCGGAGGTTTGGGACTGGCACTGAACGCGCTGGTCCGCCCGCACGGGTTTGGAGCGAAGTATGTTCACTTCCAAGAGAAGACCTACGTCGAGGCGGATGTCGGGCCTGCTCTGGGCGAGGTGCTTGAGACGGGGACGCAGGATCCCAACGATCGACGACGCGTGTGGCTTCCGATCAACGACACACTGCTTGATCGGCCCAACGTTCAGCGCACCGACAAGGCGCCGATTTCTTGGGTCGAGGAAGTTGACATCACACCTGTTGACGCGTGGGCTCGCATGACGGGCCCCTCGGGCGGAGCGGATGTTTCGCTGAGCCTCCGCAACACGCTCGGCGTATGGGTAGCCGCGCTCTTCTCGCTGGCGGTGCTGTCCTTTCTGTGGCGGGACAACCCGGTCTACAAGTTCGCCGAGTCAGTGATCGTGGGCGTGTCGGCGGCCTATTGGGTCGTCAACGCATTTTGGTCGACACTCGTTCCCTCGCTCCTGTATCCGCTCTTCCCAGGACTGACGAAAGCGTGGGCGCTTCCCGGAACGAGCGGCGAGTACGAAGAGGGAGCGTGGACACGGATCTTCCCCGTGATACTTGGCGTGATGCTGCTGATGCGCCTCTCGCGGCAGGCCGGCTGGATCGCCGTGTGGCCGCTTGCGTTTGTCATTGGCACGACCGCAGGGATCAAGCTCGTCTCGCATGTGCAGGCGGACTTCCTGGCGCAGATCTCGAGCTCGGTGGAGTCGCTTATCAAGTTCGACGATCGTGGAGCCTTCGACTGGGGGCGATCCGTCGGCAACATCGTCCTCACCGTGGGGCTGCTGAGCGTTCTTACGTACTTCTTCTTCTCGCTCGAACACAAGGGTGTCGTCGGCAGAGCGGCGCGGCTCGGCGTGTGGTTTTTGATGGTGAGCTTCGGCGCCGCGTTCGCCTTCACGGTCATGGGACGCATCACGCTGCTCTCTGAACGATTCGAGTTCCTCTTCGGCGACTGGCTGTGGCTCATCGATCCGAAGTACGTGCGCACCGTGGCCGAGGCGGGGCAGTCGGTGGTGAGCATGATCACAAGCGCGCCGAGGTAATGTTTGCGGAGCTGACGCTGGGTGACTGATTCGTTCGCACGAGCGCGCGTCGGACACTCGATGACGCAGTCCGCAGCTCATCCACAAAAACAATCTGCGGGAAAAAACACTCCTCTTTCGAGGAGTCGTTCTTTCGAGCGGTAGATTGCGGTGGTCGTGCGAGAGGGACGCACGCACGACCGCTCGCGATGTCGCGAAGGTTGGTCGAGAGAAGGATCCCGAAACAGATTCCTCGGAAGGGGGCTTCAATGCGGCATATGCCGATGGTGTTGTCTTGCGCGCTCGTCACTTCAATTGCAGCTGCAATCGCGACGGATGCAGGGGCTGCGGTCGTGGGGTATTGGCACTGCAATGGATTCGATCCGGACGGCAGTACGACACTGGCTGCGTCCATGGGAAACGGCACGCTGGACTTCACGTCGTTCGGGACAGGAGCGACGTCGCTCGGAGGGACCGACCTCAATGCACAAGCGTCGGTGCTCGCAGGCGATTCGCTGGGGTTGTCCGGCATGTCACACAACGGCGCGTTCGCGCAGATCGACCTGTCCACAGCTGGCATGGCCGATCTCAGCCTGTCGTTCGCCACGCGGCGCACTGCGACGGGATTCAGCAACAATCGAGTTGAAGCATGGATCGGCGGATCGTGGACGCTCGTGTCCACGTTCAGCGGTCCCACCACGACGTGGGAAGTCATCACCGTGGATCTGAGCGCCCTGAACGCGCTGGAGAACGGTCTCGCGTCACTGCGGCTCGTGTTCGACGGCGCTACAAGCGGTTCCGGCAACATCCGGATCGACAACCTCACGATCGAGGGCAGCGCCGTGCCAGTCCCCGGGGCGGTGGCGCTACTGGGCCTCGCGGGTGTCCTAGGGACACGTCGACGCCGCGCCGGCGCCGCCTGATCGGGCTCGAGCCGCTTCGTGTGGTTGATTACGAGTGAATGGATCACTCCCGGTGTTGCGATGCCGTCGTTCGATCAGGATCGCGCGCTCGGCAGGGATGCCGATCGCGGCCCAGTCCCGGGTCATGAATCTGGCGACGGCGGCATCGCCACGCCTGTCAGGACACCTTGCGTCGATGTCGGGACCCGTGCTTCGGAATGAACGCGGAGGTCTCGACACCATTGGCGATGCGTCTCGGATCTCTCTTCATTGGATCTGCGAGCGGATTGTCGAGCCGATCGTTGCGTCCATCGTGAACGAGGGATTGTTGGAGCGGGATGATCGCAGCAGTGCGCAGCCGGGCGCCGGCAGCAGGCCCGGATGCGCATTGACGCAGGTCGTGTGGGGGAGTCGGGGGACGGTCGGTCGGGTCGGAGCGGACGCCTTGCACCGCTTCGACTCCGACCGCGCCGTGCGGAGCGCGCTGTGCGGAGCGCGATGTACGGCGCGCTGCGCGGTACAGGCGCCCCGGGCGGCGCGGGGGCCATGCAGTGCAAGGGATCACGGCTGGCGCATTGAACCCATGGTGCGCCGCAGATCCCTTCCTGCATCGGCCCCCGCGCCGCCCGGGAGCACCATGGCACCGATCGTGAGGATGTGTCGGAGCATCAAATCACGCGGTGTTGCAACCCAGAGGGCGGCTTCCTGTCGCGAGGGCCGTGCAAAAGGGGTCGCGCGGTTCCTCACCGAACTCCGTCCGTGAGCGCCATCGATTCGCGGTGCAGGTGGAACATCGCCGGATCGATTGACGCTTCGGCGGAGTTCGGCGCGACGGGGAGGCTGCTCAAGTGTGGCGCGGCCACGCCGGTGGTGCGAGACGGCCTGATGAGACAGCGCGAATAGGACAGCGATAGGACGCCGCGATAGAACAGCGCATACGACAGCGCATACGACAGCCCGACGGGAAGGCGCGACGAGACCGCTCCGGGGCGGTCCCGGGAGCGGCGAAACCAGAACGACGGCGGCGTGCGCCGACGTTCAGAAGGAGGTGCTACATACGCACGACGGTGGGATGGCACCACGGCACCACGGCAGGACGGCAGGACGGTGGGATGGTGAGATGGTGAGATGGCGCGACGGCGGGACGGCGCGACGGTCGACATCACTGAAGCGGCGGGCCCGGCAAGCGGGATGGCTGAATGGCCGTCGTTGTCGCCATGCGAATTGCCAGTTCGATGGCGGCTCGCATCGAACCATCACTCGCGACACTCGTTCCCGCGATGCCATAGGCGGTCCCGTGGTCCGGACTCGTACGGATGATCGGCAGGCCAACGGTCACATTGACTGCTTTGTCCCAGCCCAGGAGCTTGACTGGAATCAGTCCCTGGTCGTGATACATCGCCACGACCAGATCATGCTTCCCCGCGGCCGCATCGATGAAGATCGTGTCGCCGGGGAACGGACCGAGCGCGTTGATGCCGTGAAGCTTTGCCACGTCAATCGCTGGTCGGATGATCCGTTCCTCCTCATCGCCGAAAAGGCCGTTCTCGCCTGCATGCGGATTCAATCCGCAGACGGCGACGCTTGGCTTCGCGATGCCGAGCTGCCGACAGAGCTGCGCGCCAAGATCGATTGCGTCAAACACACGGCCGATCGTGAGCACATTCTTGATGTCCATCAGCGCGACGTGCGCGGACGCCAGCGCCACGCGCAAACGCGGCGAAACGAACATCATGGCGTGGCGCTTTGCTTTCGTGCGGGCAGCCAGCAGTTCGGTGTGGCCGGGCCATCGAAAGCCCGCCATGGCCCAGCTCTCCTTGGAGATCGGTCCCGTGACGATCGCATCGATGCGCCGCGGATCCGTTCCTGCGGCATGCTTGAC
>JAWXBD010000218.1:0-9698 GCA_034439815.1 Phycisphaerae bacterium | reverse complement strand
GGCGGTCACGCGCGCACATGACGCTGCGAACTCGTCAGAGCCCGAGCGGAGCCGCCCGAAAATGGAACTTCCTTTGTCCATGCGGCTCGCGCGAGGCGAAGTGCGCCCAGCTCGGCGATCGAGCATGTCCTGAGTTCTGGGCGCGTCACCCACAGGAAAGCCGGAAG
This sequence comes from Phycisphaerae bacterium, assembly GCA_034439815.1. Lineage (GTDB taxonomy): Bacteria > Planctomycetota > Phycisphaerae > Phycisphaerales > SM1A02 > JAEUIT01. The sequence continues at coordinate 9,531 of JAWXBD010000218.1, read as the reverse complement.
ACCCGGAAAAAAGGATGATTTCCGGCAAAGATGTCATCGCGTTTTCGTCGGCACAGGACGGTAACGGATGCGGCGGAATCGGAGCGCATCTCGGCGCAATTTAGTAGACTCGACCATCTCCCCGCAATAACCCCGGTGATCCTGATGGAGCCGAACTCGATGACCACTCCGACCATGGCCGACGTGATGACGCGCAATCCTGTGAGCGCGACGCCAGGTATGACGATCCGTCAGCTCGCGACCATCTTCGCTGATCGCAACGTTTCGGGAGCACCGGTCGTCGACGACAAAGGCGTCCTCGTGGGCGTTGTCTCGCGCACCGATCTTTTTCGTCGCGTCAACCTCGAATCAAAGGACGTGACTCCGAGCTTCCTGTTCGATCTGCTGAATGACGCGGTGCCGCAGGGCCGCCAGCCGATCCCCGAAGCGCTGCTGACGATCGCTGACTTCATGAGTGAGAGCGTGGTCACCGCCAGCCCGACGGATTCCATCTGCGAGATAGCGCATCGCATGTCGCAGGCTCGGATCCACCGCGTTGTCGTCGTGGACGGTGCCCGACGTCCGATCGGCATCGTGACGTCGCTTGACATCCTTCGCGCGTTTCCGAGCTGACGTCGTCACTCCGACAGCTCGATCGCAGGCGACCATTTGAGCCAGTCTTTGTCGACCTCGTCGGCGATCTCGTAGCGGGCGCCGGCCTTCGCGGCGGGCTTGTTCGCGTCCGGCGTTGCGAACGAGACCCCGCCGCCCAGAATGGACTCGAGGCTCTCGGTCCGCAGCTTCAGGCCGGTCATGCCCAGATCCACGCCGAAGCCGCTGCGGCTCCAGAAGCGCGACCCCTCGCGGACGAGCGGGGCGTAGCGCTCGCTGACGACGGCAAAGACTTCGGCCGAGCGGCCGTCGCTGGCAAGACGTGTTTCGATCACTTCGCCGACCTCGACATCGCGATACGTCACCGGCGAGCCTGGCCGGATCGAGCCAAGTCGCGGCGTGCTGAGCGTGATGCGAAGCCCGGGGAGTCCCCCCGCATCGGACGGCGCACGGAGCAGTGCGTTGAACCGGGCAGCGAGCGGCGCCTTGTCGTCGCCGGGGCGTGCTTCCAGCACCGGACCGGATGTCAGCGTCTCAAGACCGCTGACGCCGCGAAATCCGATCGACGGGGTCACGATCCAGTACACCGTTCCTTCTCGGGCAAACGTCGACGCCCAGCGTTCGAGCCGCACTTCGACGAGCGGGAGTTCGAGCCGCTCATCGAGACGCACTCGTTCGACGACACCGATCGGCACACCGCGGGACAGCACCGGTGTGCGGCCCGCTTCGATGCCGGTCGCCCGCGGCAGCTCGATGAGCACCATCGGTCCGCGCTGACGCCATTCGCGGACAACGAAGCCGGCAACGACCATCATTGCAAGCAGCGGCACGAGCCAGATCGCCGTCGTCCGGCTGCGGGCGTCAACCGACGCGCGCGGCAGCGGCCGATCGCCCCGTGGATCGGCACGGGGATCGGCACGGGGGCTGGCAGCGTCCTCGGTCGCGCTCGGTTGAATCGGGTCAGGTGTGCCGGTCATGGGTGTGAGTTCACTGTTCGGATTCGGTTTGCAGCTCTTGCCAGAGGCTGCGCGAGTCGAAGCTCGCACTCGCCAGAATCGTGAGCACGACGACGGCGGCGAAGAAGAAGAGTCCCGGTCCGGGACGTGCCGAGCTGAGCGAATCCAGTTTGACGAGTGCGACGAGAATTGCGAGCAGAAACACATCGAGCATCGACCAGCGGCCGATGCGCTCAATCTGCCGCAGCAGCCACACGCGCGTCCGGACGAACCGCGACGATCCGTCAAGCCAGCACAGGGTGAAGATGGCCGCGAGTTTCGCGAACGGGATCACGATGCTGGCGAGGAACACCACGATTGCGACAGCCGTCATGCCCTCGTCCCACAGCGCGACGCAGCCGCTCCAGACCGTGCTGGCTTTGACGCGGCCGAGATACTCGATCTGCAGGATCGGAAGCAGGTTCGCGGGGAGGAGCAGGATCAGCGCCGCGAGCGCCAGCGCCGCCGCCCGGGTCGCGTCAGCGGGGCGATGCTGCGCGACCCGCGCGCGGCAGCGCGCACATCGCGCCACCGCGCCGATTGGGAGGGTCGGCACATGCTGTTGCAGTCCGCATCCGTGACAGGTGGCCGGCACGCTCAAACAGGCCACGCTCAATCGGGGGTGTGCGTAAACGTCGTCGCAGACTTGACGTTCATTGCGGGGTTCATCCATCGTCGCTGATCAAGCAGTTCGCCGATGCCTGCCGCCATCGTGCTTCCGTCGACATGAACAACGGCAACCTGTGAGCCGAAGCGGCGGTGGGGAACCGCTTGGGCGACGTTGACCTGGATCCCCGCGGAGGCGCTCTGGACGGGCACGAACGCCTGCGCCAGGAAGCTGAACACGCCGGTCGACGACGTCATGCCCTCGAAGCTGACGCCGTCGCTCGGAGACCAGATGCTCTCGTCAGCGAGCACACTCGGGACCACCCACGCGGCGCCGGTCGTGAACTCACTGCTTTCTTTATAAAAGCCAGGCTGGCGAAAGGTGCTGGCACAGAAGGCGATCATCGACGAGGCGGCATGCACGCTCCCGACGCGCGTCGCAACGATAAGCCCCTTGACTTCGGTTCCGTCTTGGGCGTTCCAACGGGAGTTGCCAAACTTCAACTTGGGTTTTCCCGAAACAAGCTCCCACCACCCGCCGAGGTAGTACGCGTTGTAGCCAAACGCGGGCTGGCCCCCGACCGTCTTGAATGCCTCTGTGTTCGGATTGCCGTCGCGATCCGCGCCGTTGAAATACGAGTCGTCCCCCTTGTCGAGATAGCCGAACAGGGGCTTGTATTCGTGGTCGAGATACGACATCAGGCGCCATGGATAGGTGCGGGCGAACTGCTGAGGAACCTCAACGGCGTCCTTTGACCGGTAGGTAACGCGCCACGCCTCCTGGACGCCGTCTTCGAGATACCCCGGCAAGAAGGCGTCGTTGTTGCTGCTCGCGTACATGCTCCATGCCGTATGGAGCTGCTTGAGGTCACTCATCTGCGTCGTCTTCTGACTCGTGCGACGCGCGGCCTGCAGACCAACCATGAGCAGTCCCATGAGGGCCGCTATGACGGCCATCGTCACCAGCAGTTCGACGATGGTGAAGCCCCGGTCGGGCGAGTCGGAATGGAATCGGTGATGAAGCGGGCGCTGTGGACTGGCCATGAACATGGGCTCCAATGCCCCGCGAAATCCCACGTCAGCGGCAGCCCAGATCAAAGCGGGCCCCCATAAGGAGCCCCAAACGGAGCAAGTGGGCCGAAATGGGGGTTACATTCGGGGGGGAAGACAGGCGGAGACAGGAAAAAGAATCGACTTCTGACACCCAAACTCCCGCACCGGCGATCATCCTGATCGCGAGGCTTCGCGCAGGGCGCACCGGTACGAGAGTGCTTCCATCCACTATACGCGGAAGTTATCGATTCGATGCCACCAAATCAGAAGCTCAGCGACTCCGGATGTCGCTCGGCCCATCGCCCCCCATTGACCGACCGCTGATCGGCTCACTGACCGCCGATCGTCACCCGCTCAACAAGTCCCGCATTGATCTTGGCGGCGCCTGAGCCGAGCTCGCCGATCGGATCGGGCGGCACGATGTCGACGACCTTGTCACCGAGCTTTGCTTCGCCGCGCTGGACCTTCGCCTGAAACTCACGGCACTCCTGCAGCAGGCGATCAAGGATCTCCTCTTCGGGCACGTTTGCGACACGCTCACCCTGAACATAGATGATGCCGCGCCGGTCGCCGGCGAACACGGCCACGTCCGCGCCCTCGGCTTCGCCGGGGCCGTTCACGATGCAGCCCATCACTGCCACCTTCAGCGGCAGCGTGATGTCCTTCGAGAGCTTCCGTTCCACTTCTTTGATGAGCGTGAAGAGGTCCACCTGGATGCGTCCGCACGTCGGGCACGCAATGAGATCGATGCCTTTGCGCTCGCGCTTGCCGAGGCAATACAGCATCTCCAGCCCGTCCTTCACCTCATCGATGTGATCGCTCGCGTAGCTGATGCGGATCGTGTCGCCGATGCCGTTGGCGATCAGTGTCGACAGCGCGGCGATCGAGCGGATTGTCCCCGTCGACTTGGGGCCGGCATGCGTGACGCCGAGGTGCAGCGGATAATCAAAACGGTTGGCGATCTCGGTATACACATCGATCACGAGCGACGCATCCATCGACTTGGCGCTGATGACGACGTCGTGAAAGTCCTTCGCTTCGAATATCTCGAGATACTCCTCGAGCTTCGTGATCATGAGCGCGAGAAGGTGGCCCGACTTGTGGCCGGCGAAATACTTGCCCAGTTCTTCCATGCGCCGTTCTTTGTCTTTGCGTTCGATGATCGAACCTTCATTGACACCGACGCGGATCGGGATGCCGCGTTCCTTGCACGCATCGATGACGGCGTGCACCTGGTCACGGTCATTGATGTTGCCGGGATTCAGGCGGATCTTGTGGACACCGGCCTCGATCGCTTCGAGCGCCCGCTTGTAGTGAAAGTGCACGTCGGCGACGATCGGCACGCTGACCTGCGGCAGGATGAGCTTGAGCGCATCGGTGTCCTTGCGTTCGGGCACCGCGACCCGCACGATGTCCGCGCCGGCCTCGGCGTATCGATTGATCTCGGCAACGCACGCATCCACGTCGTAGGTGTATCCCGCCGTCATGGTCTGGACGACGATCGGAGCATCGCCGCCGATCTTCACGCGTCCCACGCGGTCATCACCAACGGTCACCTGACGGGTCTTGCGACGGAGTTGCATAGGTCACGGATGATACGGCACACAGTGCAAGTCACGGCTCCAATCCGCAGTACGATCCCCGGCCTATGACATCGACCGTTGATTCGTCGTCGGGCGGGCTGGTCAAGACGCGGCTCGCCGTGATGATGTTTCTCCAGTATGCGATCTGGGGCGCGTGGCTGCCGATTCTGTATCCGTTCCTCATGAATCACCGCGGTTTCTCGCTCGACGAGACCGGCATGGTGCTGGCGGCAGGCGCAGTCGGCGCGATCATCGGACCGTTCATCGCGGGTCAGCTTGCGGACCGGACGTTCGCAAGCGAACGACTGCTCGGGGTGAGTCATCTGCTCGGCGCGGTGCTTGTGTGGTTTCTCGCCACCGCCACGACCTTTCCCGTCATCCTCGCGCTCTCGCTGCTCTACGGACTGATCTACGCACCGACGCTCGCGCTCACAAACTCGCTCGCGTTTCATCACCTGTCCAATCCCGACAAGCATTTCGGACCGGTCCGCTCGTGGGGAACGATCGGATGGATCGCGGCCGGCATCGGCGTCGGGCAGCTCCTGCTGCGCCTGCACACACCGGCCGGCGGATCGCTGGAAGAAATCGCGGCGGCACAGAACGCAGGCCGCGCCGACGCGTTCACGATGTCCGCGATCCTTGGCGTGATCATGGGGATCTACTGCTTCACGTTGCCGCACACGCCGCCAGTCACCAAACCGCAGCAGCGATCGGCCTGGTCCCAGGCGCTGCGCGAAATCCGGCTCCAGCCGCTGATCACGCTCTTTTTCATCGCGGTGCCGATCAGCATCGTGCATCAGTTTTACTTTGTGCATGCGAGCGAATTCCTCACCGGCATCCAGAACGCCAGCGCCAACGCAGGAGCGATTGCCTCGAAAATGAATCAGATCTTCGGCGTGGGCGGCGGGGGGGCTGATGACGATCGGACAGATGGCAGAATTCGCCGTGCTCGCGCTGATGCCGTTCCTGGTGCGCCGCGTGTCGCGCAAATCCCTCCTCGCGGTCGGGATCGCGGCGTACGCGGTCCGCATGGCGGTCTTCGCCTACGTGCCGTCGTTCGAACCGGTGCTCGCCGCTATCGCGCTGCACGGCCTCTGCTTCGGCTGCTTCATCTTCGTCGCGTTCATGGTGGTCGATGAGAACACATCGAGCGGCGTTCGCGCGACGGCGCAGAATTTGTTCAATCTCGTGATCATCGGCATCGGCATCATCGTCGGAAGCTGGTTCTCCACGAGTGTCGCGGGACGGTTCGCGAGCGAGCCGGACGGCACCTTGAACTACACCACGCTCTTCAGCATTCCGATGTGGATCGCGCTCGGCTGCCTTGCGCTGCACCTCATCTTCTTCCGAGGCGGCCGCCGAAACGCCCCGCAGCCGGCGGGAAGGTGAATGCCTGCCGCCAGGCGCCGCGCGAGAACCAATCGACTTTCGCGATGCTCGACGCTGGCTCGGGCGAACGCCTCTTGTACACTCGGAATTGATCGGGCCGACTCCCGTCCGCCCGCGCGCTGGTCGCTCTCGTGAGGTGCGCCGATGGCTGGGGAGCTTGGACGAAGCGTGACACGATGGACAGCCCGATGGCTGCCGACTGTTCTCATCGCATTCACGCTTGGCGCACGAGCAGGCGCGGAACCGCCCCGGTACGGCCGCGACATTCGCCCCATTCTCTCGGATCGCTGCTTTCAGTGTCACGGCCCTGATGCGGGCATGCGCATGGCGGATCTGCGGCTCGACGTGCGCGAGGAAGCGACCCGCGTGCGCGCCGACGGATCCGCCGCAATCGTTCCGGGCGCGGCGACGGAAAGCGAGCTGTGGCGGCGTATCACGTCAAGCGATCCGAAGGTCGCCATGCCGCCTGCGGACAGCCATAAGAAGATCATCTCGGACGAAGAGCGTGAATCCATTCAGCGCTGGATTGACGCCGGCGCCGAGTACGAGCCGCACTGGGCATTCACACCTCCCGCGCGGCCGCCGCTGCCGGAAGTGCCCAGCGGACAGGAGTCATTCGTCAAGAATGCGATCGATCGATTTGTCTTGGCCACGCTGCATGAAGCGGCCATCGCTCCGTCACCGGAAGCGGACCGCATGACGTTGGCGCGGCGCGTCTATCTTGATCTGACAGGCCTGCCACCGACCCCCGATGAAGTCGATCGCTTTCTCACCGACACCCGCGCCGATGCATACGAGCAGCTGGTCGACACGCTCTTCACGGCGGAACCGTATCGCACACGTGTTGCCGAGCGGCTCGCCGTGCCGTGGATGGATCAAGCCCGCTATGCCGACACGAGCGGCATCCACATGGATGCGGGGCGCCAGATGTGGCTGTGGCGCGACTGGGTGATCAATGCCTATCGCGCGAACATGCCGTTTGATCAGTTCGTGATCGAACAGATCGGCGGCGACCTCCTGCCGCAGGCGAGCGCGGAGCAGAAGATCGCCAGCGGATTCCATCGCAATCACGTGACGAGCGACGAAGGCGGCGCGATCGCCGAGGAGTATCTCGTCGAATATGTGGTCGACCGCACGGCAACGACGGGGTCGGTGTTCCTTGGACTCACCGTCGGCTGCGCCCGCTGTCACGATCACAAGTACGACCCCGTGAGCCAGGAAGAGTTCTTCAAGCTCTTCGCGTACTTCGATTCGATCGAGGAACCAGGGCTGTACTCGCAGCTGCCGAATGCCCAGCGGGCGCTCGAGCCATTTCTCGCGGTGCCGACTGCGGAGCAGCGGGCGATGCTCGCGGCACTCAACGAAGAAGCGGCACACTGCACGCAGCTCATGGACACACGGGATCCTGCGGAAGCCGCGGAGCTCGAATCGTTTCTTGCGGACATCACATCCCGCGCTGCGATCGCATGGGCACCGCTCACGCTGTTGACTGCGCGATCAACCGATGGCGCCACGTTTGAGACATATCCCGACGGTGCCGTTCGGGCGAGCGGACCCGCGCCGGCGCAGGACGAGTACCAGCTGACCTTTACGACGCCAGCGGAGGACCTCACGCTTCTCGCGCTCGAAGTCCTGCCTGACGAAACGCGCGACAACCGCATCGGTCGAACCGCGAACGGAAACGCCGTCGTCACGGGCATCTCGGTGACCGCGACGTCGCTCGCTGATCCGGCGCGCAGCGTGACGGTGCATCCGGCCTGGGCGTGGAGTGACCACACGCAGACGGACGGTGACTACGACATCACGAATCTCGTGATGGCGCGCGAAGGACGCACTTGGGCGCTCGGCGGCCATCAGAAGCCTGGTGGACGTGTTGCATTGCTGCTGCTGAATGAACCGATCGGTTTCGAAGGCGGTTCGACGATCACCGTGACGATCGCGCAGCGATCGATGTACGCGGAACACACGCTCGCGAAGCTGCGCGTACGACTGGCATCGATCAGCAGGGACGGGCTCGCCATGTTGCCGAGCGCTCCGACGCGCTGGTACATGACAGGCGAGTTCGCGAGCGGCGACGTGTATGCGATGCGCTACGGCCCCGAAGACGCGCAGGCGATCGACTTCGAGCAGGTCTTTGGCGAGTCGCGGCGGTGGCGGTTCGCCGATGCGCTCGTCGACGGCCGCACCGTCGAGTTTCAGGCGGGCATCGGCGCCACCTATCTTGCTCGGACGGTCTACGCACCGACCGCCCGCTCCATGCGCGTGGCGCTGGGGAGCGACGACGGATTCGCGCTCTTTCATCGCGGCCAAACGGTGGCATCGCAGAAGGTCGACCGCTCGGTCGCCCCTGAGCAGAACGCAGCCACAGTTCCGCTCGTCGCCGGCGCCAATCTGATCGTGATGAAGATCGTCAACACCGGCGGACCGGCCGGCTTCTACTGGCGGCAGGACGATGACGCGGCGCTCACGGGTGACGTGATGTTCGCGGCGCTGCCGCTCGGCATGGGCGGTGACGATGCGGGCGCGCGGCTGGAGACGAGCTGGCGCACGCGTCATTCACCGCAGTATCGCGAGGCGAAGGCGAATCTGGCGGTCGTGCAGAAGCGGAAGAGCGATCTCGATGCACAGGTGCCGCTCACGATGGTGATGCGGGAGCGCGAAATGCAGCGCGAGACGTACGTGCTGAATCGAGGCGCGTACGACCAGCCTGATACGAAGCGCAGAGTGAGCCGCGGCATTCCTGCGGCGCTCGGCGAACTGCCGGCCGATGCGGAGGCGAATCGCCTTGGGCTCGCGAAGTGGCTGGTGTCGACTGAGAATCCGCTCACCGCGCGCGTCGCAGTAAACCGCTGGTGGGAGATGTGTTTTGGACTCGGCATCGTGAAGACGACGGAAGACTTTGGACTGCAGGGTGACTGGCCGAGCCATCCCGAGCTGCTGGACTGGCTTGCGGTCGAGTTCCGCGAGAGCGGATGGAACGTGCAGCACATGCTGCGGCTGATCGTGACGAGTGCGACCTATCGGCAGCAGTCGGCGACGCGGCCGGAGCTGGCCGAGCGCGACGCTGAGAACCGGCTGCTCGCGTCGTTTCCGCGCCGGCGGCTCACGGCCGAACAGATTCGAGACACCGCGATCTACACAGCGGGACTGCTCGTCGAAAAAGTCGGCGGTCCGAGCGTGAAGCCGTACCAGCCGGACGGACTGTGGCAGGAGGTGGCGATGCCGCAATCGAACACGCGGATCTATGAACAGGGCACTGGCGATGATCTGTGGCGCCGCAGCCTGTACACATACTGGAAGCGCGCGGCGCCGCC
>JAWXBD010000217.1:0-16810 GCA_034439815.1 Phycisphaerae bacterium | reverse complement strand
TGCTGATGTGCATCAAATGGAACTTCCTGTCATTTGGTGAAGTGTCAAGCTCGGCAACGGTATTGGAACGATTCAGGTGTTTTGCGAAACAATCCCGCCGCCGTGGACGGACGTTCTGGGTCAACTTCTGCGTCGATTCACTCGGTATACGGCAATTGGGACACGAAGGGGAGAGCAATGCGAGAATCGCCGATCTTCACACGATCTTGTGCGTGCGGTCACGGACTCGCGCGATGGCGGGAAACACCCCGTCGCTTCATGAAGTCGTTACGGACGCGTTGCACCAGAGCGCTGCGTCCGAGAGTCATTCCAAGTAACCGCAACTGAGCGTGCTCAGCCATGTCCGAATCGTCGCGACGCGAATCGTCAGTTGCGGGTACGCGTGCGCGAGTGAGCGTACGAGTCGTTCGTCGGACAGCCGTAGAAGACAGGAGGTGAAGCTGTTCCACGGCGAGCGGTGGCTGAGAAATCCGCGCGTACAAAAGGCTCGCCAAAATGAACAGGCACGTTCCGCATTCCCGGGGCGCGAGTGTTGGACGGGCCCATGTTCGCGCCTGCGGCGCATCCACACGCATCATCCGCGTTGCTGGTCACGCAGCGCAGCGTCTCCTCCTCCCCTGGCCGGGGCGGTTTCGACGAGAGCGCGCTGTCCACGGGTTGCGCGTCGGCTTGGCAGCGCCGAGCCGTCGCTCCACCCGTGGCTACATTCCGGCGCCCGGTCCGGGGCGAGCGAGAGCGGTGTTCAGGAGCCGCGTGTGATCCGCAGACGCTTCGATGGAAAGCCGATCCGGTTGCGCGCGCGTCGCACGTGGCCCGTCTTGGTGGGCGCCTCGACGAGCGTGTCGTTGCGGCACCTGTGTCCGCGCGCCGCACTCCTCGGCCCCTGCGGGGCCAAGGAAGGTAGCCACGGGTGAAGCGCCGCCCGGCGCCAGCCGGGCCAGCGCAACCCGTGGTCCGAGTGCGCGTTCTGAACTGCCCCGGCTAGGGGCAGAGGAGACGTCGTCGCATGAGCCGCGCGCCGTCGGGTTTCGCATTCGGTTCGCATTCCTGAGCCCGCAGCCGACGATTCACTCGGCGGCGCTTGCGGAACAAGAGCGAGTGTGCGCCCGGAGGGCGCTACGGAGCGCTCAAACCAGTTCGCTACGGAGATGGGATGAAGCCCGTTGCTCCTTCGTGGCGTTCTGCGAGCATCGCGCCTGACTAGCCCATCACCATTTACAGGAGCAACGGGCAATGAGGAATCATACCGAACGGTCTGTCTGCGTCGGGCTCGACTATCACGCGCGCAGTGTCCAGGTCGCCATTCTCGACGAGGACGGGCGGGAGGTCGCGAACCGCTCGTGTCGCAATGACATCGGGGAGGTGGCGGCGGTGTGTGCCGCACATGGCCGCGTGCGAAGCGTGGCGATCGAGGCCTGCTGCGGAGCAAGCGATTTCGCCCATCGACTGGCCGAGACGACAGGCTGGTCGACAAACCTCGCTCACCCCGGGTTCGTCAGCCGCATGAAGCAGTCGCCGGACAAGAGCGACCGGTCCGATGCGAACGTGCTCGCGGATCTCGGGCGCGTCGGATACCTGCCGAAGGTCTGGCTCGCGCCCGCGTACATCCGGGAGCTGCGCATGCTCGATTCGCTTCGCGATGCGCTCGTCGCCGATATCAAGAACCGCAAGCTGCGTGTCCAGGCAGTGCTGCGCGAGCAGCGGTCCTTCGACCCGATCGTCGATGCCAGGCCGTGGACGCGGCGCTGGATGACATGGCTGCGTGACGAGGCAGGGCTGAGCGATGCGGGACGGTTCGTCGTGCGCATGGAGCTTCATCGCCTGTCGGAACTGCGCGGCGCTCTCAAGGAGGCCGAAGCTCGTCTGGAAGAGACGACCCGCGGAGACCGGGTGGTCGCGGCGCTCATGGAGCAGCGCGGGGTGGGCAAGGCCATTGCGTGGAAGCTGCGGGCGCGTGTGGGACGCTTCGGCCGGTTCCGCACGGGCAAGCAGCTGTGCCGTTTCTGCGGCCTCAGTCCGCGCAACGCATCGAGCGGTCAGCGTCAGGCCGACAGCGGACTGATCAATGCGTGCGATCGTCCGCTGCGGGCGATGCTCTTGCAGGCGGGACACACGCTGCGCACGCATGATGTCCGCTGGCGGGCGCACGCGGCGGGAATGGCGCGTCGCGGCAAACTTGGGAGTGTGGTCGCTGCGGCGATCGCGAACCGATGGCTTCGAGGCCTCTTCCATCGCATGAAGGAACTCGGAATGGAGAACATGTAGGGGAAACGGCCACTGCCCGCCTGCCTGACGGGCCGGGTCTGACGGATTGACGCGGAGTCGTCACACGTCCACGTGTCCTGCCGGCGAGCTCGCTTAGCGCCGGGGCCAACCGCTCGTACGGAGATGGGGCAGCCGGCAGACCGTGACTGTTCGGAACACCATCCGGGGCAGCGACAATCGCGAGCTCGAATAGAAGCATGGACCGATGTGACGACTGACGGGGCGCCGATCTCAACGACTCGACCATCGTGGCGAGGAGGGAAAAAGAAGCAGCCGCCTTTCGAAGAGACGACTGCCGCTTTTTTGTGCGCTTGGGGCTTGACGAAGGTCAGGTCTTCATAGAAGCGCTCAAACCAGTTCGCTACGGAGCGCTCAAGCAAGTATCCAGGCCGTGATGTGATCCACATCTTCCAGCGTCGGCACCACGAGATCGGCACCTGTGGCGCGCAGTTCGTCCACGGTGAAATCGCCGGTCGCGACAGCGATAACGCGGCAGCCGTTGAAGTGGGCGCAGTCGACATCGAGCGGTGTGTCGCCGATGACGACCGTGCGATCGGGACGCGCCGGCACACCGATCGCCGCTTCGTACCGCTGCATGGCGACCGGCGGCAGCGAGCGCCGATCAGGGCCGTCGCCTGCGTAGGCGCCGAGTCGAAACGTCTCCGGCGCGAAGCCGGCTGCTGCGATCTTCATGCGGGCGGTGTCGGGCCAGTTGCCGGTCAAGAGTCCGACGACGCCGCGTGCGTCGGCGGCGAGACGCGTGACGAGCTCGTGAACACCCGGCATGCGCCGCACCGACGCGGTCACCAGCGACTGTTCGAGATACGTGCGGTACTGGTCGCGGAACACGCCTTCCTGCTCTTCACTCGCGACCAGTCCGTACTTGGCGAGCGTGTCGTGCAGGATCAGCGTGTCGAGGCGGCCCGCGATCGCGACGCCGTCCATCGAGATGCCGAGTCCGGGATACACGGCATCAAACGCGCGGCGCATGGACGCCACACCGACACCTTGCGAGCGCATGATCGTGCCGTCGATATCGAAGAGGACCAGCGTGGACGGAGCGGCACTCACGCGACCGCCGCGCACACTTTCTTGGCGGCGTCCGTGAGGTCGGTCGCCGTCTGCATCGCGGGGATCTCGGCCTTCGCACGTTCAAGGATCGCACGGGCTTCGCCGACGTTCGTGCCTTCGAGTCGAACGACCAGCGGCACCTGAAAGCCGACGGTCTTCGCGCTGCCGACGATGGCACGGGCGATCTTGTCGCACTGCATGATGCCGCCGAAGATGTTGACGAGAATGCCTTTGACTTGCATGTCCGAAAGAATGATGCGAAACGCCTGCGTGACCGCTTCTTCCGTCGCGCTGCCGCCGACGTCGAGGAAGTTGGCCGGCTCGCCGCCGTGCAGCTTGATGATGTCCATCGTGCTCATGGCGAGCCCGGCGCCGTTCACGAGACATCCGATGTTGCCGTCCAGCGCGACGTACGAAAGGCCGTAGCGGTGTGCGTCGAGTTCGGCCGCGTTCTCTTCCGTGGGATCGAAGAGCGTCGCGATCTTCGTCTGACGGAACAGCGCGTTGTCGTCGAAGTTGAACTTCGCGTCGATCGCGAGCAGCCGGCCCTCCGGATGCCCTTCGTTCGGCGGCGTGATGATGAGAGGATTGATCTCGACGAGACTCGCATCGGTCTCGCGAAAGAGCTTCGCGAGCTTCATGAACATGTCGACGGCCTGATTGGTCAGCTTGCCGGAGAGGCCGAGCGCGAACGCCATCTTGCGCGCCTGCCACGGCTGCATGCCGAGCACCGGGTCGAGCGGCTCCTTCAGGATCGCCTCGGGATTCTTCGCGGCGACCGTCTCAATATCGACGCCGCCTTCTTTGCTCGCGATCAGCGTGTTCGTCTTGCGGGCCCGGTCAACGAGCACCGCGACGTACAGCTCCTTGGCGATGTCGACGCCTGCAGCAATGAGCAGGCGTGTGACCTTCAGGCCTTCCGGCGGCGTCTGCGGCGACACCATGCGATTGGTCAGCATGAACCGCGCGGCGCTTTCCGCTTCGTCCACGCTCTTGACGAGCTTGACGAAGCCGGCTTTGCCGCGGCCGCCGGCATGCACCTGGGCCTTGATGACCACCATCTTTTCGCCCGTGGAAAAAATGCGTTTCGCTTCGGTGACCGCGTCATCGATCGTCTGCACCATTGCGCCAGCGGGCACCGGGATGCCTGCGTCAGCGAGCAGCTGACGGGCTTGATACTCATGAATCTTCATAACGAAAGCAACCGTTCGCGGGCAAAGAGGACGACAACGGACGAAGGAGGGGGATGATAGCGAAAACTGCTCGATCGCCGATCCGGTTGCTTCGCAGCGGCGTCAACGCCCGCGATGCTGATCGATCAGCGCCTTGACGCCGTATGGATCAGGAATGTCGCGGATCGCAATCTCGGTCGACGAGCGGGTGCCCGACTCCGGATCGACCGATCCACCGGCCGCAGACTCGATCTGAAAGTCACCGAGATTCATCAGGCGCTGCCACACCGACTGCTGGATGCGAATGTTGACCGCGTGATCGTGCAGCACTTCGGAGTGACGGCGGGTGATGATGCCGCGCTCGTCTATCGTGCGGCGGTCCGTGATCCGCAGCCGGTACCAGCGATGGCTGAGCACGAAGAGTTTCATGAACCCGATGACGGCGATCAGCACCATGACCGCGCCCGCGATGGCGAATGGCGCGGTGACGCCGCCGAGGAGCGGAAGGATCGTGACGACGAGACCGGCCACACCAAGCAGGACCAGCCCGCCGTATGCGAACGGATGACCGCGAAAGAGCGCAGGGCGCACGACGAGCAGCTCTTTCTCGGCTGCGATCGAATGCTGTTTCGGTGTGGATGTTCCCGCGTCGGAACTCACTGCGACCTGCCCCATCGCGACGCGGAGGACATCGCCGCACTTCGGGCACGCGGCCTTTCCGCTGGCGTCAGGAACGGCTTCAAAGGGAGTCCCGCAGGCATCGCATTCAACGGTTGGCATAAGTGGCTGCTCAGAATAGCACGTCGTCATCCATCACTGGCACCGGGCGCAGGCTGTGCGGCCGTGCGGATCTGTTCGATGATTCCAGAGACGATCGGCTCCACGAGCCGGGTTTCGGCGGTCGTCCGGTTGGCCGGGGTGTCGCGCGCCAGTGTTTCGGCAAGGTCATCGTGGAGTTTTGCCATCCGTTCATCGTCGGCAAGAAACGCTTCCAGGAGATCGCGCGCCGTCGCACTGAGCGCGTTGTCGCGTTGCGCGTCGAGCCACGTACCAAGTCGTTCAATGACCGCTCCATAGAACCACGGCAGATCGGGGACTTCCTCCGGCGTCAGCTCGACCACGCTGGTCGCGACCTTCATGTCGAGCAGTCGCTTCGCGTCCGGCCAGAGCATCGCGGCGGATCCCGACTTCACAGCCTCGGCAACGATGCGCGTGTCGCCGACCATCGTCATGACGTACTCGACGACGGCCATCGTTGATTCCTGCGTGGCCCGCTCGAACTCGTTGAGCGTGGCGATGAGTTCGTCGCCAAATTTCTGCTTGATCATCCGTCGCACATCTGAGGTCGGCGTGTAGAACGCATGCACACCGATTCCGCGGTTCCCTTTGACGACGCGTTTCTCGCCGCCCATGAACACGTATGCGGCCGCGCTCGCAGCTTCACGCTCGCCGCCTTCGACGTAGGTTTCGAGCGCCCGCTTCCGCACCAGCGCTCCCATCCGCAGTCCCGTGTGGAGATCGCCGCCGGGGGAGGAGATCGACAGCCGGGTCACGGCAGGATGGGCGTCGAGCATTCCTTTGAGCGCCTCGGCGTCGCCTTTCTTGATCTCGCCGTCCAGAAACATCGTTTCGTCAACGACGCGAATTTCGGCCGCGTGCAGTCGTCCCGTCGCGAGGAATAGCAGCGTGACCAGCGAGGCGAGCAGACGGTGCCACACGAGAGCGCGAGCGGGGAACGGCATGATGGGCACAGCGTAAGCGCCGCGGATGCCACCGAGGCGGAGACCAGAACGTTGATTTGGAGAAGGAAGTCTCGGCCGCGAAAAGTGTGCAGCAGGGAAGCCGTTAGGATGCTTGGAGTGCCACAGCGGGTGATCCATGAACTTTGATCGCGCGTTCGAATCGCTCACTGGAAACGCTCGGTTCCCGTGGCAGCGGCGTCTCCGCGCGGCGGCTCGATGGCGCGATCGCGCCTTGGCGCCAGCCGTCCTGCCGACCATGGACGGAGGAGTCGTGGCATGAAACGAGAGAGCCTCGAGTGCATCGCGCGGGCCCTCAATGACGCCCGGGTGCCATTCATCATTGTCGGGGGCCTGGCGGTGGTTGCCCACGGGTATGGTCGGAGTACGCAGGATCTGGACTTGGTGATCCGGCTGCAGCCCGACTCGATCCGGGCCGCCTTTGGTGCCTTGGCTTCACTCGGATATCAACCGATCGTTCCCGTGACCGCGGACGGCTTTGCCGACACGGAGCAGCGGGAGCGCTGGGTTGCTGACAAGGGGATGACCGTCCTCAACTTCCACAGCGATCGGCACAGTCAGACCTCCGTCGATCTCTTCGCCTCGGAGCCGTTCGATTTTCAATCGGAGTACGCCGCAGCTCTCGTTGAGGAACTTGCGCCGGGAGTTCCCGTGCGGATCGTCCGGCTCGCGACGCTGCTCCGCCTCAAGCAGCAGGCCGGTCGCCCGCAAGACCTGGCCGACATCGCCGAGTTGCGTCTTATCCATGGAGATTCTCCGGATGCCTGACGGAACCGACTGGAGCGTGACGACGTTCGAGGGGAATCGCCGACGGCACCATGAGGAGTTCCGTGCGCTCCCCTTGCGCGAGAAGGTTGCCCGCATCGAGGAAATGGGCGAAGTCGCCGAGCTCTTCGCGGCGAGGTGCCGGTCTGCCCGGGGCGCGCCCGACGCCCCGCAACGCACTGCGGCGGACGAAACGAAGTCTTCTGCGCAATGACCGAAGATCCCGGCTACGGACTGCGAACGACAGCGGCGGTCCCGAAAAGGACCGCCGCCGGACAACGGACAGGGCGAGATTCGAACTCGCGATACGGGTTACCCCGTATGCCGGTTTAGCAAACCGGTCCCTTCAGCCACTTGGGTACCTGTCCCTGTTTTCCCTGCATTCGTTGTTCGATGAACGAGTATGAATTCGAGCATCGCCTCGGGACCTGCGTCGGGTTCCGGGGCGGGAGAGGATAACACACCCGCTCCTGCCGTACCATCGGTCCAATGCCGCTCGCGGTCGAGTATCTCCTGGGCCCGGAAGGACCGATCGCGCGACGTCTGCCGGGGTTCGAGTCCCGTCCTCAGCAGGTCCGGATGGCCGAGGCCATCGACGCCACGTTCACGAAGCGTGGACGACTGCTGGTCGAAGCCGGAACGGGGGTTGGCAAGAGCTTCGGATACCTGCTGCCCGCGATCAGGCACATGGTCGCGTCGCGGGAGAAAGTCGTCATCTGCACTGCGACGATCAGTCTGCAGGAACAGCTGATGGACAAGGACATTCCGCTGCTGCGCGGCTGCTCGCCCGACGAGTTCACGGCGGTCTTGGTCAAGGGGCGCGGCAACTATCTCTCGCGTCGGCGACTCAAACTCGCGGTGGATCGCCGGGACCGGCTTCTTGGCAACGACGACGAGCATCACTCGCTTGACGCGATCGAGTCGTGGGCCGCCGAGACCACGGATGGAACTCTGGCGACGCTGCCGCTCCTGCCCCGGCCAAGCGTGTGGGAGCTCGCGCAGAGCGATGCGGACAACTGCATGGGTCGGCGCTGTCCGACGTATGAGAGCTGCTTCTACCAGGCGGCGCGGCGGCGCATGGAGAATGCCGATCTGCTGATCTGCAACCACTCGCTGTTCTTCGCCGATCTCGCGCTGCGCATGCGAGGGTCGGCGCTCCTCCCGGCGTACCGGCATGTGATTCTTGACGAGGCGCACGCGATCGAAGACATCGCTGCAGAGCACTTCGGACTGCGCGTCGGCGAGACCGGCGTGCGCCGGCTGCTGCGCCAGCTGTTCCACCCGCACACGGCGCGAGGTTTCCTGCCGGCGCTGAAGCTGAAGGACTCCACATCGCTCGCTGTCGAACGGGTCAGCGAAACAGTGTTGCGCTGCGATGATTTCGCGAACGATCTGTTCGACGGGCTGTATCGCTGGAGCGTCGAGCACAAGTCGGGCAACGGACGCGTGCGCACCGCCGGCATCGCTGAGAATCGGCTTGGGCGCGAACTGAAGTCACTCGCCGATCAATTGAAACTACTAAAAGAATCCGTGGTGAACGAGGCGGATGAGTTCGAACTGAACTCATTCGCAGGACGTGCGACGGACCTGTCGACCGCCGCCGAGCTGCTGATCGAGCAGCAGGTTGAGGGCTGCGTGTACTGGGTGCAGGAAGGGAAGAAGTTCGATCGTTCGCGCGGCTCGATGTCGCTGTGCGCGGCGGCGATCGATGTGGCGCCGATCCTGCGCGAACACCTCTTCGGCAAGGACCGCTCGGTGGTCATGACGAGCGCCACGCTCGCGGCCGGCAAAGGTGACTTTTCACACGTCCGCGCGCGACTGGGCATCGATGATGCCGAGGAGCTGGCGCTCGGAAGCCCGTTCGAACACGCGAAGCTCATGCGCGCGATGGTCGACCGATCGATGCCCGATCCGTCGGACCGCAGCTTCATTGACGCGCTGGTGCCGCGGATTCTCAAGCACATCCGCGCGACCGATGGCGGCGCGTTCGTACTGTTCACGAGCTTCGCGACGTTGTCCGACGTCGTGCAGCGCGTCGGGCCGACACTTGAAGGCGAAGACTTTCCGCTGCTGATCCACGGCCAAAGCGGACCGCGTGGTCTGCTTCTGAAGCGATTCCGCGAGAGCGAGCGCAGCGTGCTTTTTGGAACATCGAGCTTCTGGCAGGGCGTTGACGTGCGCGGTCGCGCGCTGCGCAACGTGATCATTACACGGTTGCCCTTTGATGTGCCCGACCGTCCGATTGTCGAAGCGCGTCATGAACTGATTCAGCAGCACGGAGGCAGTCCGTTCGGCGACGATCAGCTCCCACGCGCGGTGATCCGCTTCAAGCAGGGGATCGGTCGACTGATCCGCAGCTCGACCGACGAAGGGCGCGTGGTGATTCTCGATCCGCGCATCGTCACGAAGGGATATGGCCGCGCGTTCCGCGCCGCGCTTCCTGACGGCGTGCAGCTGGAAGACGACACCGGCGATTAAATCAGGCGGGCGAATCATGCTGAATCCGACTCGCGCGGCTCCCGCCCCCCGCGCATGAGGCGCAGCAGCGCTGGCATCAGCCACACGCTCGTCGCTAGGCAGATCAGACTGCCGATGAACATGATCCAGCCGAGTCCCTGCATGCCGCGGTGACTGGCGAAGATCTGACCGCCGAATCCGATCGCGGTCGTCAGCGCGGTGAAGATCACCGCGCTGCGCGTGGCGCCGAACGAGACACGGGGGTCGCCGCTGTGCCGCGTTTCATCGGCGCGGTGCAGGAGATGGATGTTGCTGTCGATCCCGAGCCCGATCAAGATCGGAATGCCGAAGAAGTTGGCGAGCGACAGCGGAATTCCGGCGGCCCCGAGAAAGCCCAGCGTGAGGGTGATGCCGACGGCGAGGACTCCCGTGCACACTGCCACGGCGCTGATGCGTCGAAAGTCGAGCCACGTCAGGATCGCGACGGCGACGAACGAGCCGAGCGAGATAAGCACGAAGGCGCGCACCATGTCGCGTATCGATTCGAACTGGGTGATCGGGACGCCGGTGGCATTCGGGTCGACGTCGCGTATCGCATGGACGAAACGTTCCAGCGGCTCGAGTTCCCACGCGTCTTCGCTCGGAACGAGCATCACGAGGAGTTTGCCGCTCGGCGAAACGAACTGGTCGCGGACAGCGGCCGGCAGCGCGTCGCGGAGTGACATTCGTGCTCCGACGCCGATCTGA
Source organism: Phycisphaerae bacterium (assembly GCA_034439815.1). Lineage (GTDB taxonomy): Bacteria > Planctomycetota > Phycisphaerae > Phycisphaerales > SM1A02 > JAEUIT01. Next base: position 6,573 of record JAWXBD010000217.1, on the reverse strand, counting down.
TCGAATGCCTGGCGCGTCGCCGCAACGCTCGCGTCGATGTCGGCGCGCACCCGGTCGGGTTCGGCGTCGATCGTGGTGGCGAGCGCCCGCAGCCGATCGGCGATCGCGCCGAGTCGCGCGTTCTCGTCCGGCGTCGCCCGGCCTGCGGACAGCGCGCGCGCTGTGGCCACGCGTTGCGCTGCGCTGCGGAGCGCGGCGGCGGAAGCCGGCGGCGCATCCTGTGCAGGCTGCGGGGCGGTGAGCGTCGCAGTGCCGATTGCGCTTCGCAACGCATCGCGCTCAGGGCTTCTTGGCTGCACGACGTCGAACACGCTGCGAACAAACGCAACTTCTGGATACGTCCGCGCGCGCTCGATGACTTCGAGCGCGCGGGCCTCGTCATCGGCCATGACGCCTGCAAACCAGCTCATGCTCGCCGAGTCGTCAAGCACCCGGTGCTCCCATTCGACGCTCTCAAGTCCCTCAGCCTGCAGCTCGAGAAGATTGCTCTCGAGACGGATCAAGAAGACGGCGGCAATCAGGGCCGTTGCGGTGGCGACGCCGAAACTGACGGTTGCGATCAACGCGGCACGACGCGAGATCCCGATCGTGTGTCCGGGAATCGGAATGGCGCGCGGCGGTGCCACCGCCTGGGGACTGTCAAACAGCACAAGCAGCGCCGGCAGAGTCGTCACCATCGCAAGCGCACAGAGCACGAGTCCGGCACCGGCAATCATGCCGAGCTCGCGCAGCCCCTGAAAGCTCGAGAACATCGCCAGGGCAAACACCGCTGCGCTTGTCGCTGCGCCCGTCAGTGTGCCGATCGCCGTCGTGTGCATCGTGCGGCGCACGCTGTCGGCGATCGAGGACGTCAGCCGGTTTTCGGTATAGCGGCTGACGACATGAATGCCGTAGTCGAGTCCGGCGCCGATCATGACGAGCATGAACACCATGGACAAAAGCGTCAGGCGGCCGACCATGAGCGCCGCCGCGCCTTGTGTCCATGCGATGGCCATCGCGAACGCGATGAGCGCGAGAAGCGGCCGCCGGATGTTGCGGTAGATCAAGACACAGATGACCGCGACGATCAGAAGGCTGACTGCAAAGCTCCACGTCGTGTCACCGGTCGACGTGACGAGCTCATCGGCCTGCAGGACGGGCTTTCCCGTGAGACCGATCTCGACGGTCGGCACAGCGGCGCGGGTCTCGTCGATGGCGGCGCGGATTTTTCGGAGCGGCGTTTCGATGGCTGCGAGCCGGGAGAAGTTCTTCTGCGGCTGAATGGCGATGAACAAGAGGCGTCCCGTGTCGCTCTCGAGGTATCGCGGCGGCTGCTGCCGCGCCAGCGAATCCGTGGCGATCGGCATTGATGTCACGCTCGCGTCGCCGACTGCCTGCAGGAGCAGGATGCCCGCGGCGCCGAGCCGCTCGCGTTCGTCGGCACTCATGCGCAGCGCTTCGGCGCTCATCGCGCGGCCGAGCAGCTCTTCGCCCTTCGCCAGCGCCGTCTGCCCGTTTGCGAGATGCGGAAGCGCATCGCTTGACGTCACCAGACCGTGGAGATCCTCAAGAGGCATCGCGCGGGACGCGACGCGCCACGACTCGTCCGGTTCGATGCGGGCAAAGACACCGGGGAGTTCCTCGATGGTCTTCAGTCGTGCAAAGAGATCGTCGACCGCGCGTTCGCCTGCTGCGCGATCCCCGTTGGTGTCAATCACCGCATGGAGGTACTCAAGGTCCCCGAACTCGTCGAGAAACCGGAGATACTGCGACATCCACGGCCGGTCGCGCGAGATAAGCGAGTCGGTATTGGCGTCGAGCGGCAACCGGAACCAGCCCAGCACTGCACCGGCGAGGGCGAACACCAGACTGATCGCCACGACCGTCCACGGACGGCGCAGCACGAGGCTCGCGAATCGATCGGTCCACCGCGGGCCATCGCTCGAAGCGTCGGGTGCCGCATCAGCCATGTCAGCGCACGCTCGCGATGGCGGCATCGATGTCACGCTCGCGCGTGGACATCGTGTTGGCGCCGAGCCGCTTCAGAATGTCCCACACCGGTCCCGGGAATCGATGCAGCTTCAGCATGACATCTTCGAACGCGCGGAGGAACCAGTCGACGTCTGCGTCATTGATGCAGAGCGGCGGGATGAGCTTGACGACCGCTTGCTTATGCCCGGCGACCTGGCAAAGAATGCGATGATCCTGCATCAGTGGAATCACAATCGCCTGCGCAAAGAGATTCGCGTTCATGGCATGCACCATCTTCCACGCGGCACGCAGCGTCAGCGACTTCGGCTCGCCGAACTCGATGCCGATCATCAGGCCGCGCTGGCGGATCGCGCGGATGAACTCGAAGCGCGTCTGCATCCTTTCCAGTTCGGTCTTCAGCCGCGCACCCATGGCCACAGCATTCGCGCCGAGCCGGTCCTCGTCGTAGACCGCGATCGATGCGAGGCCAGCGACCATGGCCATCGATCCCTGGTGAAATGTCGAACTGTGGACGACCGCACGATCCATGGACGAGAAGACGCAGTTCCACACGCTCCTCCGCGTGAGCACCGCACCAACGGGCACGTATCCGCCGGACAGCGCCTTGCTCATGACGATGATGTCAGGATCGACGCTGCCTTCCTGTTCGAGCGCGAGAAACGTTCCTGTGCGGCCGACCCCAGTCTGGATCTCGTCGACGACGAACAGCGCGCCGTACTTCTTGCAGAGCCGCGACGCTTCCGCGAGATAGCCTGGCGAGGGGATGTGCACACCCTTGCCTTGCACCGGTTCGACAACGTAGGCGGCGATGTCGCCGCGCGCCAGCGCTCGTTCGAGCGCTTCGCAGTCATTGAAGGGGACGAACTGCGCTCCCGGACTAAAAGGTGCAAACCCTGCGCGAAAGCTCTCGCAGCCGTTGAGCGCCAGTGCGCCCATGGTGAGTCCGTGAAACGCGCGATCTGCTGCGAGAATCCCCGCTCGACCGGTTGCGCACCGTGCGAACTTGATCGCCGCTTCGATTCCCTCGGCGCCTGAGTTGGTGAAGAAGACGTGTGCGAGATCGAACGGCACATGCCGCTTCAGCTCGGCTGCAAGCATGCCGGAAAGCAGCGGCGCCTCGAACTGCACCATCGTCGGAAAGTCCAGCGCGAGGTAGTCCTCCAGCGCCTTGCGGATGACCGGATGATTCCGACCCATGTTGCAGACGGCGTAGCCGCTCAGCATGTCGAGATACTGCTGACCCTGATCGTCCCAAAGGTGTGCGCCCTGTACTCGCACATACACGTGGTCGTAGCCGATCGTCTTCAACACCTTCGCGAACTGCGGGTTCACGTGCGCAGCGTGCAGCTCGTAGTTCGATCCGATGTGCTGCCTGATGCTGTGGCGAAGGTCGAAACTCACGGCGGGATCCGGTGGGCGCACGCACGCCGTGCAGATCTAGATTGTAGAGTGCCCGCCGCTCAGAGCGCGTGCTTGACGACGCCGCGAACGATGGTGTGCGTCGCGCGTCCGACGACGGGCCAGCCGTCGAAGGGGCAGTTCCGCGACTTTGAGGCAAAGCCTTTAGTGTCGATCGTCCACTTCGCGGTCTCGTCGATGACGGTGATATCGGCTCGACCACCGACGGTGAGCGTGCCGAGCGATTCGTAGCCGCGCATCGTGGGGAACGCGCAGAGCCGCGCGGGTTCGATGGTCATCATCGCGATCATGCGCGGCCAGTCGATGACGCCGTCGGCGACCAGCGCTTTCACATAGAGTGGCAGCGCGCACTCGAGCCCGATGATGCCGAAAGGGGCGCTCGAAAAGTCGCGTGCCTTTTCAGCTGTCGTGTGCGGCGCGTGATCGGTCGCGAGGACGGTGATCGTCCCGTCCGCGACGGCCTCCTTGAGCTGCGCGATGTGAGACCGCGTGCGCAGCGGGGGATTCATCTTCGCCTGCGTGTTGTAGCCGTCGCAGTCGTCTTCCGTCATCAGCAGATGATGCGGCGCGACCTCGCCCGACACCGGCTGGCCCTCCGCCCGCGCGCGGCGCAGAATCTCCGCGCTGCCGCCACTGGAGAGATGTTGCGCGTGATAGCGGCAGCCGATCGAGCGGTTGAGCCGGAGGTCGCGCTCGATCATGACTTCTTCGGCGACGGCGGGCCATCCGCCGAGACCAAGCCGCGCGGCGAGCGGGCCGGCGTTCATGACGCCTCCGACCGTGAGTGACGGTTCCTGGCAGTGCTGCATGAATGCGCTGTCGAGGCTTCGGCACACGCAGAGGATCCGGCGCATCATCTCGGCGCTCGCAATGCCGTCACCGTCGTCGCTGAACGCAACCGCGCCAGCTGCACGCATGGCGCCCATCGGAGCAAGCTGTTCGCCCTGGCGGCCGACCGTCGCGGCGCCGACGACGAACACGCGCGACTGGTCGGCTTCGCGGGCCCGCATGCGGACAAAGTCCAGCATGGCTGCCGTGTCGAGCGCGGGGCTCGTGTTCGGCATGCAGCAGACGGTCGTGAATCCGCCGCGCACAGCGGCCGTGGCGCCCGTCAGAATGGTTTCCTTCGCTTCGCCGCCGGGTTCGCGGATGTGGACGTGCGGGTCGATCAGGCCCGGTGTCACAAGCCGACCGGCACAGTCGATCGTCTGCCCAGTGGCAGCGTCGTCGCGCCGAAGTGCACCGCGTTTCGTACTGATCGCGGCGATACGCCCATTCTCCACCAGGACATCGGCCGTTGCGTCGAAACCGGAGGCCGGATCGAGGACGCGGCCGCCGGTGAGAAGCAGGCTGGTCATCGAACTGACGACCCCCCGAGGGCTGCTGGAGCGACTCCTGCATCAACGGGCGGGCAGTCTTCCTTGCCGATCGCGCGGTACGGGTCCTGCAGTCCCGGACCTTGAATCCAGACCGCGTCGGCGATGATCGTCAGCCGGTCTTCAGGCCGGGTGATTGCGGCGATCTCAGCCTCGGTGCGCCCCGCGTCGTGCGCGAGATGCTGCAGCGCTTCGATCGACAGCGTCTGCTTCTGGGGCGTGCCCACGACCCACGCCTGGCGCCTCATCGCGTTACGCGGGACAAAGAAGCCGTAGTCGCGGAAGCGAACGAGGACCTCGGTGCCGGTCTCGTCGCGAAGGGTCATCCAGCAGCCCTTGACGACGCACACCTCGTGGACGGTTCCTTCCAGCTTCGCGATGCCGTCTGCGGTCGCTGCGGGAGGATCACCACTGGCCCCGATCGAAATCTGCGGAACTGCGTGGGCGTCGACATCGGCACCGTAGTGCGACCAGCCGTCGTGCTCGGACTTCGGTGCACAGGCTGGGAGGGATACGGCGAGGGTGACCAGGACGAGCGCGGTCGAGAGACGTTTCATGACGGTTGCCGGAGTGCGGGAGGGTGCGGAGCGGGTCGCATGATACCGGTCGGTGCCGCCGGACCGGGTCCGTTCGGCGGCCTCGAGGATCGATCAGGCGCGGCTCTTGTACGCGCCGTCGTCTGTACCGATGATGATCTTCTCACCGGTCACGATGAACGGGGGAACCTTGGTCTTGAGCCCGGTCTCGCAGGTCGCTTCCTTGAGCTGGTTCGTCGCGGTGGCGCCCTTGATCCCCGGCGGCGTGTCGGTGATCTGCAGAATCACCGTCTTCGGCATGTCGATCGAGACGGCCTTGCCGTCGCACCAGAGCACCGTCACCTCGTTGTTCGGGAGGATGAACAGGGGCATGTCACCCACGAACTCCTTGGCCAGCTCGACTTGCTCGAAGTTACCGGAGTCCATGAAGATGTACTTGTCGCCTTGGGTGTAGAGGTACTCCATCGGGCGCCGGTCCAGATCGACCTGTTCCATGACCTCCCCGGAGCGGAGACGCTTGTCCACCAGGCTGCCGGTCTTCAGGTTACGGATCTTGACCTGGACGAACGCCCGCAGGTTACCAGGGGTGACGTGCGTGAATTCCGTGATCAGGAAGAGGTTCCCGTCCATCTTGATCGCCATTCCAGGGCGAAGGTCGGTGCTGTTCATAGGGAGTCCTGAGGCGTATCAGTGAATGGGGACGAGGAATCGGGACGAGGAATGGGGACGAGGCCGCCGACCGGGTGGCGTCGAGCCAAGCGTTGGACCGAGCGAACCAAGTGAAGAGCGTCAACTCTAGCAAAAATCAAAAGCGGCCCGCAAGTCGCGGCCGATGCGCGGCGGCCGTGGGGCCGGTCGGGCGGGCTGCCATGAGGTCTTCGGGGGTGGATACGACCCTGAGTTAGCGGGCATGACCAGCGCGACGTGTCGCGACTAAATGGGCCGCGGGTACACAGGCCCCGGGTAAACCGGCCCCGGGTAAACAGGGAGGCGCCCAAAGACCGATACCGAAGTTCACCGGAAGCTCCGATGATCGATGAGAGTCCGCTGCCCGACAGGTACACTTTCGTCGACAATCGAACCGCACTGGCTCCGTTAGGCACCGACCATGACATATCCCACCCTTCGCAACACCACAGTCGGTCTTTTGACCGTCGCACTCGCCTGCTCGCTGACGCTCGCGCGACCCTCGCAAGAGACGCCCCGCGAAAGTCCGAGGCCCACGCCGGCGACACCAGCAGCGACACCAGCAGCGACACCAGCAGCGACCC
>JAWXBD010000216.1:0-4930 GCA_034439815.1 Phycisphaerae bacterium | reverse complement strand
GGCGCGGCGCCGCGCCGCACTTTGAAAACTGCGCGTTCGTTGAGAATGTTGCGTCGCTCGGCTCGGGCGCATTCCTTGGCGCTCCCGACACCGGCTGGACGCCCGGCACCCGGCATCACGATTGATCAGTCATGCGTCGAAGACTGGGATGGATCGCTGCCCGGGGCCGGCAACTTCGACGCGGATCCCGACTTCATGGATCCGCTCGGCGCGGACGGAATCGCGGGCACGATCGATGACGACCTTCGCCTGCGCGGCGGTTCGCCGTGCATTGATACGTCTGATCACGTGTTCCGCGTCGTCGAGTCAAGCATCGACATCGCGGGCCTGCCCTGGTTTGTCGACGACCTCGGCACGCCGGACGCGAGCCCTTCGCCGGCGCCAGTCGCTGATCTTGGCGCGCATGAGTTTCAGGGGACGACATGCGTTGCGGATCTCGATGCAAGCGGCCTTGTCGATGCCGCTGATCTTGCGATCCTCCTCGGCGCATGGGGACGCTGCGGTTGACGAAGAACACAGAGCGCAGCAGATTCGCCAAATTGAAGTATTTGACGGCGCGGCGCAACCTCGCATGGTGGGGGACGACTCCGACACTGGCGGCGCGTTGCATGAGTGTCGGTTCCCGTACCCGAGTAGAAAGGCACGCTTCGCGATGATCGCTTCAACACACGTCAGTCTGCTGTTCTCCTCCGTCGTCGCGTGTGCTCCGCTGCTGTTGGTCGCGACGGCCACGGCGCAGGTTGCCTATGTTGACGCGCGGGGGCGCGAGTGGTTCCAGACGGCGGCGATCAAGAACAAGACGTGGCTGCAGGTTCAGGAGGTGTGCCCGACCGACGGCGTGACGCCATGTGAGGGCATCCTCGGCGGCGTCGACATCACCGGCTGCGTATGGGCGACGAAGGACGAGGTGCAGGAGCTCTTCGCGGAGTTCGTGCCGGAGATGGCTCGAGTCGAGTCAATCGGTGGACCGGGCTATGTGTTGCCGGGGCTCTTTTTCTTCGGCGAGTTCACGCCGACGTGGGAGTTCTATACGACATTCGGCGGATATAACTATATGAACGGCTGGACGTCGACCGAAAGCGACGGCATGGCGTCGGCGCCCGAAGTGAGCGCCGAATACCCGGTCTTCTACGGCTCGTTCAACGTCGCCGCGCTCGTTGACGTGAGCGTGCCCAGCGCGTTCCGCGGCGTGTGGCTGTACAAGGCGCCGGACGTGTTCTGCACGAGCGACCTTGACGGCGATGGTGCAGTCGATGCGGCAGATCTCGCGATCGTGCTCGGCGCCTGGGGCAGCGGTGCGGGCAGCGCTGCGGATCTCGACGGCGACGGTGCGGTGGATGCGCAGGATCTTGCGGTGCTGCTCGGAGCGTGGGGCGACTGCTGAGGTGCCGGGCGGCGGGGGCGGAAACCGTGTCGGCGTGATCGCAGCATGCAGTGCCGCACCAGTGTGGGTAATGACTTCGGTAATGACTTCAGCGGCGCTGTAGTATCGACGTGTGTCCACGGGTTCCCCCACGACATCCCAGTCCAGATACATCAAAGCCCTGTCGGCGCTTGGACCGATCTTGGATGAGGATGTCCTCTATCGGGGCATTTCGCTCCTGTTCACAGCGGAGATCGAATTCGATGAGTGGTCTTCGCAGTTGTTCGCGCGGGGGGCGCTCCCGCCGGACGAAGCGCTGCTGCACCCTGATGAGGACGCGCGTTCGGTGCAACGCCTGTCGGGCACTGTCACCCCCGAGCAGCGATGGGAGGGGCCGCGAAGGGGGAGGCAGCAATGCGATGTCACCGTCGCGATCCGCGCCGACAACGCACTCCTGTATCGCTGCTCGTGCCGCGAGTTCGTCAAGCACGCGCGCTGCTGTCAGCATGTCGCTGCGTTTGTCTTTCATGCAGTGCAATCAGACAGCCTGGAGCTTCCGGTGCGAGTCACAGCGCTGCGGGCGGCACACGCAGCAGTTGATCAACCGGATGGTCCACGCCGGCCGTCGGCGGTGCCCGAGGTGCGCCCGCCCGCAGTTTCGTGTGGCGATGCGTGGCGCGCCACGCTTGCACCTGCGCGGGACGGCGCACCCGCGCCGCTCGTCTACGTCCTGAATCGCATCGACCGTTACAGTCTGCACCGTCGGCTCGACTGCTGTCGCCGCGAAGTTGATGCGGACGGTGTCACACAACTTGTGAAGGTCAACTTTGACCGATTGAACATGTCCGAGCTCGACAAGGTTGACTGCGCTCTCGTGCGAGCCCTGCTGAAAATGAATGAGGGCGAGTACCGCTCGAGTCGTCCGGGCGAGAAGGGGACCAAGATCGTCACCCGCGCGGCCCGCGCTGGACGTCTGCATCGTCGGGGCGCGGAAGGGCCTGGTCCGGCACTGCAGTGGCGCGGTGACGAGGAGTGGTCAGCGGAGATGCACGTCGCGCCGGTGGATCCTCGTGTGGACCCTAGCGTGAACTTTGCTGCGCGGCGCTGGCTCCGACTCGTGACCGGCGAGGTCGACGAGCATGGACAGCGGGCGAGTCGCGATCAGATCGACTGCATGGAACCCTGCGCCGGACGGTTCGGATCGTTGTACATCGCTGGAGATTCGCTCGTCGATGTCGCTCCGCCGGAGGAGCTGCGACGACCGGTGGTCTCGTACTTGGGCTACGACGATTGGTTCGTGCGGCCCGTCTTCGGCGAGGCGGCGATGGCGCAGCTCGCGGCGGGTGCGCAGACGTATCCGCCGGAAAATCTGCCCGAACTGCAGCTCGCGCTGCGCCACGAACCGGGCAACTATGGCAGCAACCCTCGTGTGACGCTGCATCTCGATCCCGCGTTCGGCATCAGCGTGTTCGCTGCCGATCCCGTTCCCGTTCTGCGGCTCAGCGGCGGCGGTCAGCGTGTGACCATCGACGTGCAGCCGCTGGTCCGCTATCGCCATCCGACGGACGACAGCATCGTTGTCGATCGGGATCCGCGCGATCACGGATTCGTGGACGATCCGACAGCGCCCGCCATGACTGTTCCGCGCGCCGATCTGGCGTATGAGCGCGAATTCCATTACCAGGCGCAAGAGCTGCTGCGCGGTGCTCGCGGCTCGGGAGAACGGAAATGGCGCATTCCGCGCACGCAGATGCAGAAGCTGTTGAAATCCTCCGCCAAAGCCCGCGTCGCCGTCGAGATGGAGCGTCAGCCGGCGCGGGCGGGCGGCAAGTGGTCGTTGTCTGTGTCGAGCGGAATCGACTGGTTCAATCTTGATGGTCAGCTGGAGACACCGGAAGGCGCGATCGCGCTGCGCGATCTGGTCACGGCCGCCCGCAAAGCGCCGGGAGCGATCGAGATTCTTCCGCTCCTCGATGGCACATCCGTCCTCGTGCCGGCAAAGATGCGCGCCGTGCTCCGCCGACTCGCGCAGATCATGGCGAGGCGCGATGACGAAGCGCTGCGCTTCAGCACGAGCGAAGCATTGCTGGTCGACGCTCTGCTCGAAGGCGCCGATCGCACCAAGGATGACGCGGCGTTCCGCGAACTGCGCAAGCGCCTGCACGCGTTCAGCGCGCCGGCGCCGCAACTGCCTCCGGACTGCTTCGTCGGTGCGCTGCGTGACTATCAACAGCTCGGGCTCGGCTGGTTCGATGCCCTGCGACAGCTCCGGATGGGCGGCTGTCTCGCGGACGAGATGGGCCTCGGCAAAACAGTCCAGGTGCTGGCGATGCTCGCGGCGCAGCACGAAGTGCCATTGCGTCGCACGAAGTCGAAGGTGCCCGCGGTTCCGGTGCGACCCTCGCTGCTCGTCGTGCCGCGCTCGATCGTGCGCAACTGGATGGACGAGGCTGCCCGATTCGTGCCGGCATTGCGCGTGCTCGATCTGTCGCAATCGGATCGCGAGCTGTCCGACGCGACGTGGAACACCTGCGATGTCGCCATCATGACGTACGGGACGGTGCTCCGCGATGTCACTGATCTAGCGCAGCGGGAGTTTCACTATGTCATCCTCGACGAAGCGCAGGCCATCAAGAACGTCGCATCACGCACTGCGAAAGCCGTGAAGTGTCTGCGCGGGCAGCATCGTCTCCTGATGACCGGCACGCCGATCGAGAATCACCTCGGCGAACTCTGGAGCCTCATGGAGTTTCTGAATCCTGCCCTCGGCCACCATCTCGAGAAGCTCGCGGGCGAAGGCGACTCCGACGATCTCGCTGTCGTGCGACGTGCCGTGCGTCCGTTCATTCTGCGCCGACTCAAACGTGACGTGGCCAAGGAACTTCCCGACCGCATCGAGCAGACGATGCACTGCGACATGACCGCTGGTCAGCGAACGCATTACAACGCGCTGCTTGATCGCGTGCGCGCCGATCTGCTGGGCGCGATGGACGATACGGAGTTCGTCCGGTCGAAATTGCAGGTGCTTGAGAGCCTGCTCCGTCTGCGGCAGATCGCGTGTCATCCGGTGCTGGTCGACAAGAAGCGCAGCGACGCCGGCAGCGGCAAGCTCGAGGCGCTGCTGCCGATGCTGGAAGAGTCCGCGATGGAAGGCCGCAAGACGCTCGTCTTCTCACAGTTCACCAGCTTCCTCGCGATTGTCCGGCAGCAGCTCGACGAGCGGGGAATCGTGTATGAGTACTTGGACGGGAGCACGCGCGATCGTGCCGCGCGCGTGCGCCGGTTTAACGAGGATGCCGCGTGCCCGGTGTTTCTGCTGAGCCTCAAGGCCGGCGGCGTCGGACTGAATCTGCACGCTGCCGAGCGCGTCATTCTGCTTGATCCTTGGTGGAATCCGGCCGTCGAGGCGCAGGCGATTGATCGCGCGCACCGCATCGGCCAGACGCGCACCGTGCATGCGATCCGGCTCGTGAGCGCCGGGACGATCGAGGACCGCGTGCTGGAACTGCAGCAGCAGAAGCGGGCGCTCGCGGATGCAATCGTCAGCGCCGATGCGGGTCCGCTGGC